>JAVEUP010000375.1:0-3708 GCA_034005525.1 Thermoguttaceae bacterium
CGAGACCACCAGGCAGGGAATTGCGGCGGCTGGTTTCCCGGACCACCGAATTCACGTGATTCCCGACGGCGTGGCCACCCTGTCCCAGCGTACCACCAAGACTCGCGCCGATGCCAGGTCGATGCTGGCCGATGCAAACAACACGTTGCGTCTTCCCGAGTGGGCACCCCTGGCGGTCTACCTTGGCCGTCTGGCCGGCGACAGAGGACTGGAATACCTGGTTGCGGCGTGGCCCCCGATCGCGCGGCAATGGCCCAACGCACGCCTGTGGTTCGTTGGCGAAGGGCCGTTCCGCGATTCGCTACGACGGCAGATCGCCGGCTTGAAGCTATCGGGGCGGGCGGTGCTCGTGGGCCGCTTCGATCACGTCGAGGACCTGCTCGCAGCAGCCGACGTATTGGTCTATCCCGGGCCACGCGATGGCCCCTCCATGGCGGTGGCTGAGGCCATGGGCGCCGGACTGCCGGTGATTGCTGCCGATTGCGTCGGGCATCGTATACTGATAGAGCACGACCACACGGGGTTGCTCGTGCCGCCCGGCAGCATTGAAGCCCTTTCCGAAGCCCTGGTGCGCGTATTCGGCGACCCGATTGCCGCCGACCGGCTGGGCCGCAACGCCCAAGCCCATGCCCGTCGGCACTTCGCCCTTGCACAGATGGTCGATCAGCACGTAACATTGTTCAAGTCGCTTGCGCCGGTTCCGCCTAAATAGAGCCACAACCGTAACCGTTCACAGGGGACTGTCGCAATTATCGCCGCAGGGAGGGTGAATTGCCCAATCAGCCAACCGGCCCGCCGCGAAAATGGGACTGTCCCCTGTGCGTGCACGGTTACCTGCAATCAATGGTTGCAGCTTCGCGTCCGTGGAGTACCCGATGACCAAACGAATCCTGCACGTGATTCCCACGCTCGATCAGGCAGGGGCGGAGAAGCAGCTTTGCCTGTTGGCGAGGGGACTCCACCGGCGCGGCTTCGACGTCCACGTGTGCGCACTGACGCGTTCCGGGCCACGCGCCGGCGAGTTGCTCGAAGCCGGCATTCCAATGACGGTCATCGGCAAGCGATGGAAGCTGGATCCCCAGACGTTCTGGCGTCTGAAGCAGCTTGTGCGAACGCTCAACCCCGACGTCATCCACACCTGGATGCTCGCGGCAAACGCGTACGGTATTCTGGCCGGCGCGGCGTGTGGGGTGCGCGGCCTTGTCGCCTCGCAACGGTGCGTCGACCCGTGGAAGAACTGCGTGCAACTGGCCGTTGACCGGTACATTGCGGGAAAGTCGGACCGGGTGGTCGTCAACAGCGACGGCGTGCGGCAATTCTACGTACACCACGGACTGCCCGCGGAAAAGATCGAGGTAATCCCCAACGCCGTTGCACCTGCGGAACCGAGCCCGGTGGCCCGGAAGCGACTGCTCGAAGAGCTGGGCTTGCCCGCCGGATCGCGGCTGATCGGGCTGGTTGGACGATTGTGGCCGCAGAAGCGGGTGAAGGACGCGATTTGGGCCGCCGACCTCCTGAAGGTCATTCGCGACGACGTTCACTTGCTCATTATCGGCGACGGCCCGCTGCGCGACCGGCTGCTCCGCTTCCGCGACCAAGTTCGCATTCGCGACAAGGTCCACTTCCTCGGGCAGCGTACCGATGTTGCCCGCCTGATGCCGCACTTCGACCTGCTCTTCTCCACCAGCGAGTATGAAGGGCAATCCAACGCTATTCTCGAGGCGATGGCCGCCGCGGTTCCCGTTGTGGCAACCGACATTCCCGGAACGCGTGATCTGGTTGTGGACGGTATCACCGGCTATTTGGTGCCGCCGGGCGACCGCGCCGCCTTTGCAAGACAGGGCGCTGCCTTCGCGCGATGCGCCGTCCGGCTGCTCGAAGAAGCCGGTCTTTCTCGGCAGATGGGCGCTGCGGGCTGCGAGCGCGCGACGCGCGAGTTTGGTGTCGAGCGAATGGTCGATCGTTACACGGTGCTGTACGACAGCGTGCTCGACCATAAGGGACTGCCGCACAGCTCGCCGGAGCCGGGCCCGGCCGAGCATCGTAGGACCGCCCAGGCCTGATCCGAGCTGACCATGCACGAACACTTCATGCGGTTGGCGCTGGACGAAGCAGAGCAGGCGTTGCGCGAGGCGGAGGTCCCGGTCGGCGCGGTGATCGTTCAGGAGGGCCGTGTCGTTGCGGCGGCGCACAACCAGCGCGAGCAGCTTCACGATCCGACGGCGCACGCCGAAATGATCGCCATCACCCAGGCGGCCGCGTCGCTGCAATCCTGGCGACTGGACGACTGTACGCTCTACGCCACCCTCGAGCCATGTCCCATGTGTGCCGGGGCGATCGTGCAGGCCCGCATCCCGGTCGTCGTCTACGGCGCCACGGACCCGAAGGCCGGGGCGGTACATTCCCTATTCCGGCTGCTGGACGACGCGCGGCTGAACCATCGCTGCATGATCGTGCCCGGCGTACTGGCCGAGCCCTGCGGCGCCATCCTCACCCGCTTCTTCGAGCAGCAGCGGCGCTTGGGGAAGAAATAGCGGGGGTGAACCAGGGTTGCGGCCGGTAGGCGCGGGTTGGCGTTGCGGGTAGAATGCTGCGTTTGCAATTTGTCACGACTACGCGAGCAACGATCCCCGGAGTTCACCATGGACGTTCATGAAGCCATCCATACGCGGCGCAGTATTCGAAAGTACCAGGATCGGCCGGTTTCCGGCGAATCCACTGAGCAACTCCTGTCCGCTGCCATGACCGCGCCCAGCGCGCGCAACGGGCAACCGTGGCAGTTCGTGGTCATCGACGATCGGCAACTGCTGGACGCCTGCGCCGACGTCTGCCCGAACGCCGCGATGATTCGCGGTGCTCCGATGGCGATTCTCGTGTGCGGCGACCTCAAGCTGGAGGGCTCGGAAGGCTACTGGATGGTCGACTGTTCCGCCGCGGTGGAGAACATGCTCTTGGCTGCCCACGGCATCGGACTCGGCGCCTGCTGGTGCGGCGTCTATCCACGCCCGCACCGCATGGACGGGCTGCGCGAACTCTTCCACCTCCCCGAGCACGTCATCGCCCACAGCCTGGTCGTCGTCGGCCATCCGGCGGAGGAATCTGCCCGCAAAGACCGCTTCCACCCCGACCGCATCCACCGCAACCGCTGGTAAACGGCGTTGCGTATCCAGGGTGCAATGGTTCCAACCCACCCCTCCGTGCCAGCTACAGGCTGGGCTGAATTCGGTCTGCGCGGTGTGCGTTTTCAACTGCTTTCCGGCGAATGCGCGAGGGCCTGCCCGCCGTCTTCGCCGACTGACCACGGCTCCAGGCCGGGCAGGCCGGCCGCTCGAAAATGCCGCGCAGCCGCTGCTGACACTTGACACCTCCTCCCCCCCAACTTCCAACTCCCATCTCCCAGCTTCCAAGGTTGGTAGAACCGCCATCCACCGCGATATTGCCCTCGCCGTCAGATGCCGATTCGGGCAGTTAGCTACGGCGGGTTGCACAAGCGAACGAACCGGTATCCAAATGCAAATGCCAGCAGTGTGGAAACCAGCGCTTCAAGAACCAACACGCCACTGAAGAGGAGGGTAACTACCCAAAACCAGATTCCCAAGACTTATTGATCTTTGTGTGGCTATTGAACCTCTTCCTTGGCATCGAAAGGCGCAAACCCCTTGCTGTCGTATACGTGATCCGAAATATGATGGTTCATTAGCCAGGAAA
>JAVEUP010000026.1:0-57628 GCA_034005525.1 Thermoguttaceae bacterium
TCGTCAGCCGGGTCGTCGGCGCGAGCGGCCGCGCCGAAAGCGCCGGCCGCCATCATCCCCGATGCCCCCGCGACAAAGCGCCGCCGATTGATGGAATTGTTCTCAGACATGGTTTCGACCCTCTCGCGTTCGTGTGAAGTAAACGCCGTTATCCTTCGCTGCCGGCGGCCACTTGCCGCGCAAGCGCACATGGCGTTACGCGTTACTGTGGCGCATCTGCGCCACCAGCAGGTCATTCTAAAGCGCGCGATCGGGGGATTGCAACCCTGGGCACCGGGTGGGCGCGAGGTCGAAGCGGGAGCACAGGCAGGCCGCGGGACAACCGCTCAAATGGGGCTATCCCATTCAAGTGCAGCGGAAGCAAACAGGCCGCGCCGCCACCCGTTGGACGGTTGTCCTTCAGTAGTGGCCACTTAAGCAGCATAGGCGATTGGGTCAATCGGGGGGGTATGATGGGCAAGAAGGCTGCTTTTGTTGAATGAACCCTTGCAGTTTTCCCCTGCCCGACTAGAATTAAAGTCGGCATGGCGTATCGATACTGTGTGCCCTGCAGCTTCCCAATTGCCTCGTTCGGGTTAACGTCGGTGTTTGGAATAGCAGGAGTGCGTGGCGCCAATGCGGTTCTACCATGTCGCTACCGGCAGACTACGCGATCAAAAGGGGACCTGCAATGCATTATCCACGAAATCTTTTTGGGCTTGAGCATCTCAAGTTGACGTCGGCGATCGTGCTTCTGTGGACATGCGGGGCCGTCTCGCCGCTGCACGCCGCGCCTGTGCTGCCAAGCGACATTCCCGGATTGCAGGCATGGTACCGGGTGGACCAAGGAGTGACCACTTCGGCCGGTGCGGTGAGCGGCTGGCTCGACAGTTCCACCAACGGGCGGAACATGGCGCAGGGGAACTCATCCCTGCGCCCGCTGCTGGCGTACGATACTACTTACGGCTTCTCGGTGGTCGACTTCACCAGCACCACCCGCTGGCTGAGTGCCGGCAGCAGCGGCGGTCCAATTCACAGCAACACTGACGGCTTCACGGCCATCTATATGGTGCGGCCGGGGTCGGTGACGACCGGGGCGGTGGCCTCGCAGTTCAATGCCGCTGTTAATCAGCGCCAGTGGCGGGCAAGTGTCAATATTTTCGACTTGACCGAGGCACCGGGCGACAGTTGGGTTGCCGGCACGACCGCGCCCTATACCGGCGCTGCTGCGAACCAGTGGAACGTGTACAGCGGCGTTTGGACGCCAGGGCAGAAACCGCAAGCATATCTGAATGGGCAGTGGGTGGGTGAGTCGCTGACCAAGGTCGATGCGATGGCGACTGCCAATGTTCAGTTTCTATTGGGCGCCGGGTCCAACGGCAGTGCCAATCAACTGAACGGCGCGGTCAGCGAAGTGATGCTGTTCAACCGCGCCCTGTCCGACGCGGAGCGGCAGGGCGTGGAGGAGTACCTGGCACTGAAGTATGCGCCCTCGAAAACCGAAACCCGCCACGCCGGTTCGTTCTTCGAGGCCGACGTCAACTTTGAAGGCGTCGGTGCGAATGCGTCGAACCGGCCACTCCCGCCACGATACCACGTCGACGCCGGCCATGCCTTCACGTATTACGGCGATGGCATTTGGTATGGCTGGGACCGGGACAATACGACCGGGGGCCGCAACCGGAATTCGAGCGCCTCCCCCGACGAACGATTCGACACTCTCAACCATATGCAACCCCCTGCGGGCGGCGTGAATCCCGCCACCTGGGAAATGGCCGTTCCCGACGGGGACTACTGGGTCCGCGCAGTGTTCGGCGAGTCGAGTGGCGGCACCGCGACCAATCATGTGACCATTCAAGGTCTCGAGTTCACCGATGCCGACCCCGGGATAGGATCCGACTGGGACGAGTACTTTGGGCAGTTCACAGTAGCAGGCGGCCGCCTGTCGATAGCACCTCGATCCGATGTCACCAACGTACCCAAGATCTCCTTCGTCCAGGTGCGAGAGGTGATCAAGCCTGACATCGCCATCAACTTCCAGCCGGGCACGTCGACCAGCGAACTTCCCTCTCACTACCTGGTTGACGACGGCTCGGCCTTCGGCGACCGCGGCAACGGGCTCACCTACGGCTGGGTGGACGTTGCCACCGGCGAGCCGTACAACAACACGGGGAACGCCCGCTCGCGAGGCTCGCATCCGGACGGTCGCCGGTATACGACGTTCAACCACTTCCGCAACGGCGTCGCAGGCAACGCCGACTGGGCCATCGAACTCCCCAACGGGCTGTACGAGGTTTTGGCCGTGTTCGGCGAATCGCAGCTTCCAAGTACCTCGACTAACAACATGTGGATCGGCGACGTGGCCTTTTACGACCCCGATCCGGGCTTGGGGGAAGACTGGGACCTGTTCATGGGCCGGGTAAGCGTTCAGGACGGGTTGCTTGTGCTTCGACCGATGGGTAACAGTGGCAAGATCAACTTCATTGAAATCACGATGATTCCGGAACCGTCCACTGCGATGCTGTTGGCGTTTGGCCTACTGATCGCGGTGGCCGGCGCCGGCAGAAAGAACAGGAGACAGGGCGCATGACGAAAAGGAACCAGTTCAGGACGACGATTCTACTGGCCGGTCTGGTCGCTGTGGCCATGGTGACGGGCTGCTCGCGCGGCGACGGGCGGCAGCGGGTGACCGGCCGGGTGACGCTTGACGGGCAGCCGCTGCCCGAAGGGGCCATCAACTTCCGGCCCGCGCCCGGGGTGAGTGCCAACAGCTCCGGCGGCCCCATCAAGGCCGGCCGATTCGAATTGCCCGCCGACCGGGGACTCGTGCCCGGCAGATACCTGGTGACCGTCACTGCCATGCGTGAAACAGGCAGAATGGTCGAGGACGAGCAGATGGGGACCATTGCCGAAACCGCACCGGTCGTCTTCAAAGAAGCCGGCAGCCTGGAGGCAACCGTCGAAGCCGGCCAAAGGACTGACTTCGAGTTCACCCTGACCACCGCAAACTAAGCATGGACACGGAGGGACTTATGGCTACGGTCCATCGAGGATCCCAGACTCGCAATCACAAATCCAAGAGCGGTTTTACCCTGGTCGAGTTGCTGGTGGTCATCGCAATTATCGGCATTCTGATTGCCTTGCTGTTGCCGGCTGTTCAGAGTGCGCGTGAGGCCGCGCGGCGGCTGCAGTGCCAGAACAACGTCAAACAGATCGGGCTGGCCCTGCACAACTACCACTCCACCTGGAACCGCTTCCCGATGGGGTACGGGCCGATGAATGAGAAGATCGCCGGATACGGGACCGGGGGAAGCCAGTCGCCGGGCACCGGCGGGGCGGAATGGGCCTGGCCCACCCGCATCTGGCCCTACATTGAACAGAACAAGCTTAACGAGGATATTCCCTGGCACATCAACTACGCCGGGCATCCCCATGCCGATTACAACCACATTGCCGCCGCGCAGGTCCCCGGCTTCCTTTGCCCCTCCGACCCCGGTTCGGAAAACCCGTACAACCACGATGGGGCGTGCTCGTCGTCGCCCGGCCGGATGCACGGGCGGATGTCGTATGGCGGCAACTTCGGCATCGGCCCGCAGGAAGGGCCGATCATTCCCGCTACGAACTACGCCATCCGAAAGCCCACCGAGCGCATCCGCGGCGTGTTCAGCTACAACTGGGGCGCCCGCATCGAGGACATTACCGACGGCACGTCGAACACCCTGGCCACTAGCGAGTTGATTGTCGGGGTGGGCTGCACGATCCGCGGCACGCACAGTTACGATGAAGGGCCGCTCTACATGCACGACTACTCGCCCAACGACACCACACCCGACCAGGTCCGCTGGTGCAGCGACACCGACAAGGTTTCGCAGCGCGCGCCGTGCATCACGATCACGAAGCAGAACATGATGCTGCACACCTCGCGCAGCCACCACGCCGGCGGCGTCAACACAGGCTTATGCGACGGGAGCGTGCGGTTTATTTCCGAGACGATTTCGCTGCCCATCTGGCACGCCATCGGCACGCCCGACGGCGGCGAGGTGATTGCCAGCGACTTCTGATACCTCTTTGGGGCTGTTTATCGTTATTTCCGGCGGCAGTGTATAAGGAGACGGTAGAATGAATAGGCAAAGAAAGCCCTTTCGAGTGCAACTGGCCTGGTGGTTCAGCCTGGCTTTCGTCTTGTTTGGGTTAGTGACAGCCGCCGTGCCTACATGGGCCATGGCGATTCTGCCGAGCGACATTCCCGGCCTTCAGGCGTGGTACCGGGTCGACCACGGAATCAGTACCGTCAATGGTGCGGTAAGCGGTTGGCTTGACAGTTCCGGCCTTGGGCGCAACCTGGCACAGGGGACCGTTTCCAATCGGCCGCTCTTAACACAAGATCCCGTTTACGGGTTTTCCGCGATCGACTTCGCCAGCACGGCCCGGTTCCTCACCGGTGGCTCGGATTTCAGCATTCACAGCAACACGGAGGGACTGACGGCCATTTTCATGGCTCAACCTCGGGCAGCATCCGGTGTCGTGGCATCCAAGTTCGCCTACGCGGAAAACGAGCGCCAGTGGCGCACGGGAATCGTTTCGTTCGACGTGCAGCAGTCCCCGGGCGCGTCGTGGAATGCAAATAGCGCCGCAGGACTTCAGGGTGCCGCCGCCATGGACCAATGGAACGTGGTCAGCGGAGTGTGGGCTCCCGGGGGCAAGGCGCAGGCGTATGTCAACGGCGCTTGGGTTGCACAGGCGAACACGGCAGTTACCGCTATCGCCACCAACGACGTACCATTGCGGCTGGGCGGCGACGGCGCCGGTACGAGCAATCCGCTAAACGCACTCGTGACGGAGGTCATCCTGTTCAACCGTGCCCTAAGCGACACGGAGCGGCAGGGTGTCGAGGCGTACCTGCAGGAGAAGTATCCGCGCGACGTCATTCGTCCCACCACAACCCTGGTTCGTTACGAGTTTCCGACGCCGACAAGCGACAAGACCGGGCCCGGCTATCTGCCGACCACGGTAGCCCATGGTTTGGTCGACACGTTCGACATGGCGGTTACGAATCCGGCCAACAACATGGGCATGACCATTCGCGCCACCGGGCGATTGCGGATCGATCCGCTCGGCAGTTCTACCAGTCTGGCCCAGGCGGTCACGAACAACAAGTTTTTCGAGTTCTCGATTAAGCCCGAGGAGAAGTATGCCCTGGACCTGAAGAGCCTCGCTTTCGACGTAGCGCGCGGAGGCACGTCGGAGGCGCGCGGCTGGGGCCTGTTTTCCAGTTTGGACGGCTTCACCAGTTCCATCGCGACCGAGTTGATTCCCACCATGGACCCGACTTTCACCCATGTGGTGGTGAGCCTGGACGATCCCGTGTTTCGCGCCGTCAGTGACGAGATTACCTTCCGCATGTACGTATTCAGCCCGGCAAGCGGCCAGTCCGTGGAGTTCGACAACATCACGCTGGTTGGCATTGTCCCGGAACCATCCACCGTGGTGCTGTTGGCGTTCGGCCTGTTGGGCGTGTGGGCCGGCCTCGGCCGGCGGAGGAGACGATTCTGAGCGGTTCGGCCGTGCAGGCACAAGGACCCTCTCCCGAATCGATACTATTTGATTACTGTGTCGATATGTCCTAAATCATAACCAAAGGGGAAGGTGCGATGAGAGTTGCTGTATACTTTTGCCGCGTGGGTTTCATGTCCATGGTTCTCGGCGCCGCCGGTTTGTTCGGTATTTTGGCCGCGCCGGCCGCTCAGCCCATCCTTCATTATTCCTTCGACGCCGGTACGACCACCGGCGCCAGCGGAACGACGGTGGCCGATTTGGGAATCGGAGGCAACAACGGAACCATCACGGGTGGGGCGCTTGCGGTGGTGCCGGGAGTATTCGATGAGGCGGTCGAGTTCCAGATGAACGTCAACGCCTCGGGCCGGTACATCAACGTGGGAGTTCCGCTGCTCTCGACAACCGACTCCTCGCAGCCGTACACGATTGCGGCATGGATCCAGACGACCGCAGGTGGTGGTATCCTGACACAGTATGATTCCACATCCCAAAGGTTCGGGGTCGAGAACCGCGCTAGCGGCGACGGGAAGCCCCAATGGTGGACGAACAGCATTACGCGGGCGATGGCAAACTCGGCAACGATGGACGGACAATGGTATCACGTCGCGTTCGTCAAGGATGTATCGCAAGCGATTACCATTTATGTCAACGGAATCAACGATACGGATCCTGCTGTTGGGACGAAGTCGCATCCCCAGGTGTTTGCCAACGCCAATACGCTGATCGGTACCTACAACGGCAGTATCCTGAACTTCGTCGGAAAGATGGATGAGGTCCAGGTTTTCGATCAGGCTCTGTCGGCCACCCAGATCAAGGGGCTCCTCTGGAACAATTCGGCCGCGTCGCAACACCCTGCCCTCCGCCTCGATTTCGGAGGTGACTATACCGGCGTCGACGGCCCTCAGGTAGTCCAAGATGGCTGGCGAGAGATGTCCAACAGCGCTACCGTCCGCGGCAACGTAACGGAAGTGTTCAACTATGGCGCCCACATGGTGACCGTCGCCGTCGAAGGCCAGCAAGTTTCCGGCGACCAGGCCCCTTCCTGGCAGAACCGGGCGCCCGCGAGTCAGGGGGCTTATCGAATCGATCATCCCGTTGGGGACGTGGCAAACGATTTCGTCTTCACCGGGGCCGGCGGAACCACGTCGGTCACTCTTTCCGACCTCCCGGCGGGCACGCATTACGTGCGAACGTACCACCACGACTCAAGAACAGACTACGGCACGGTCAACGTCCACGTGTCGGATGCCAACGATACGGACCGGCTCGTCGCCTACCGGCAGGAGATTACCACCGGCGGCCGAAAGACCACCTCTCCGGCAAGTGGCAACAGCGCGCCAGGCATTATTGGCACCGTGCCGTTCGTGGTCGTTTCCGACGGCTCCGGCAACGTGGTCGTCAAAGTCACGACCGGCGACAGCTACACTCATCTGTCCGGATTGGAGATTACCGACAGCCTGCCGGCCGGGTTGAAGGTCGACTTCGGGCTGACCGGCAGTAATACGCAAGTCGGGTTCCAACCATTCGGCCATTCGTCCGACTCCCACTCCCTGCCGCAATCGCACTGGTTCTTCAGTGACGCAGGCAACTACGGAAGTGTCGAAGTCGGCTATCGCACCTCGACTGCGGGCATCTCGCCAAGAGACCGCGGTGCCATGAGTAGTCCGGGCGGGCTTAGCGACCTTGCCCGCGACTTCAGGGCGGCCAGCAACGACCTCCTCCTCGACCTCGGCCAACTCCGCAAGGGGACCTACAGTATCACTACGTACCATCACGACCGCGACAACCAGTGGGGGAGCATCGGCGTGGGGGTTTCCGACGCCGATGGAACCCGGTTGAACGTCGTCCCCGGCCTCACGCATACGACCGGGCCCAACGCCGACCCCGCCTCGGGCACGTTCCAGGTGCGGTCGAATGGCCTGGCGCCGGTGCGGGTCGCGCTAACCGGCGGCACACTGATCCTTAATGGGTTTGAGGTTGAACGGATTGACGCCCCGCCGGGACCGCCGGAGCCGCTAAAGATATTCCTCGTTGCCGGGCAGTCGAACGGCGACGGCCGGGGCAACCCGGCCGATCTGCTCGCCGACCTGCAAAGCCCACAGGGCGTGCCCATTTTCCACAACGGCCGCTGGCATGGATTACAGCCGGGGCTGACCGATGCGAATCATCCGGGTTTGTTCGGCCCTGAGATTACCTTCGGGCGCGACGTAGCCGAGGCCCTTGCGGGCGAGAACGTCGCGCTGGTGAAGTACGCCTGGGGCGGCACGAACCTCGCAATCGACTGGAACCCCGACACACCCGGCGCGCACTACAGCGCGTTCCTGAACGCCGTGCAGCAGGCCCTGGGTAACGTCGGACCCGACTACCTGCCGGAGATTGCGGGCATGATCTGGATGCAAGGCGAGTCGGACACGGGAATTCTGGAGCGGGCGGAGAACTACGAGGCGAATCTGACCAACTTCATACAGAGCGTGCGCACCGACCTCGACGCGCCGGATATGCCCTTCGTCATCGGGCAGATACTCGACTATCCCACGTACACCTACTCCGATTTGGTACGAGCCGCGCAGGAGAACGTTGCCGCGGCCGACCGGATGGTCGCGCTGGTCCGGACGGACGATTTGCCGGTGATCCCCAATAATGCGAACCATTATAACGCCGCCGGACAAATGGAGCTTGGCTCCCGGTTCGCCACGGCGGTGCTGACCGTCCCCGAGCCAACCAGCGCCGGCATGCTGCTTAGTATCGGCTTGGCAGCCGCGCTGCTGGCTGGCCGGGGGAGCCGGCGGCACGGCCGAGAGTAGCCTAGACTTTCCGACTACAATGAGGTTTTACTCGGTCTTCGATACCAATTCTCTTCTAAGGAGACAAGCGATGAACCTGTTACGAATGAGCGCGATTCTGTTGGGCGCCGCGGCCCTCGCGACGCCGGCAGCCGCGCCGGCCCAATACCTGGCCGACGGCATGGTGGTGCATTACACGTTCGACGACGCCTTGAACCTGGCCGCCGACGCCCTGGGCAACCACCCGGGGACGCTCAACGCCGGCACCACGAGCGTTCCGGCGCACTCGACCGGCTCGCAAGGCATCGGCAGCACCGCAACCCACGTGACCGGCGCCGGTGCAATCAGCTTCGAGGACGTCAACGGCTACGTCCAGGTGGCCGACGGGACCAACTCGCCCCTGGACACCGCTACTGGAGCCGGCCAGGCGCGCACCGTCTCCTTCTGGTTCCAAACCACGGCCGAGGCCAACCAGGTCGTCATGGAGAAAGGCGAGAACCAGCATTTCGTGGCACAAACCGGCGGGGACGGAAAGCCCTTCTGGCGAGTGTGGAAAAGTACCGGCAATGCCCGGAGCCTTACGGATGTGCAGAACGGCGTCTGGCACCATTTCGCCGGAGTTCATGTCGATGACGCCAACTACTTGTATATCGACGGCGTGTACCAAGGGCAGGGCGCGGCCTTGGATCCGGCACCCGCTGCGAACAACAGTTCGCTCGTTCTAGGCGCGCGCTCTGGCGGCCAGTTCGCGTACGAAGGCAAACTGGACGACGTAGCTATTTGGAGCCGGCAGCTGTCGGCCGCCGAGATCAAGTTGATGTTCACGGCAGGGAAGCTGGGTTTGGACGCTAGCCAAGCGGCGTTGCCTTTCCAGATCATGGGCGTTACTTATGAATACGGCGACGCGACTACGTCGAAACCCCATTCCACCTACCCCGACACGGGCGGCACGGAACTGACTGACATCTACAGTACGTTGAACCACACGAACAGCTTCACACACCCCGCGTGGGTCGGGTTTCGGGGGAATGCCGGCCTTCCCGACGATCCGCACCCGCAGATCACGTTCGACTTGGACGGCAAGTACAATCTGGACGAGATCAGGATTATCTACATGGGAGGGAACTACGCGGGAATCAATCCGCCTGATTCCGTCTGGGTTTCCTTCAGCGACGACGGCCTCTTGTTCTCGAACCCAACTGAGTACACGCCGTTTGCCGACACGCCGGCTCTGGATCCGGACAGTCTGACGGTTGAAGAGGCGCTTGTCGAGATCGGGGGCGAGTGGGCGCGTTATGTCCGCATGGAGTTTCGCAATGACGGCCAATGGACCTTCCTTGGCGACGTGGCCTTCGTTGCCGTTCCAGAACCGGCCACCTTCGTGCTGTTTGCGATGGGCGCGCTGCTCGCCTTGATGAGCCGACGCCGGCGGCGGCACGCTGGACAATGACATCGACGGGGGATTGCAGGAGGTGACGTTTTGACAGTCCGGATACGATTGGGCTTCACCCTCGTTGAGCTTCTAGTGGTCATTGCGATCATCGGCATTCTGATTGCATTGCTGCTGCCTGCGGTGCAGGCGGCGCGCGAGGCGGCCCGCCGGACGCAATGTGCGAATAACGTCAAACAAATCGGTCTGGCGTTCCACAACTACCATTCGACTTGGAACCGCTTTCCCATGGGCTACGGCCCGCAGACGCCGACCTACGGCTCCGGCGGCGGTGGCGGGCCGGAATGGCCGTGGTGTATGCGCCTGCTCCCGTATCTGGAACAACAGGCACTTTACAGCGACATCCATTGGGACATCAATCCAGGAAACCCGCATCCGTTGATCAACCACATTGCCGGCGCCCGAATTGCCGGTTTCGAGTGCCCGAGCGATCCGAACACCGGGCAGCGTTGGAACGACGACGCCACGTGCAACCCGGCCAGCCCGACCTGGACCTACGCGCGCCTGTCGTATGCCGGCAACTTCGGCATCGGCCAGATGGAAGGGAAGATCATCCCCGCCGCACAGGCCGCATCGCGCAAGTCGGATGAGCGGGTCCGTGGGGTGCTCAGCCATAACTGGGGAATCCGTTTGGAGCACATCACCGATGGCACGTCCCATACGTCGCTAACAAGCGAGTTGCGTGTGGGCATCGGCTGCACGATCCGCGGCGTGCACAGTTACGACGAGGGCCCCGTCTACATGCACGACCACACGCCCAACGACCCGACGCCCGACCAGGTGCGCTGGTGCGGCGCCGTCGACGCGGCGTCGCTACGGGCACCGTGCATCAAAATCACCAAGCAGAACATGGTCGTGCATACCTCCCGGAGCCATCACCCCGGCGGCGTGACCCTGGGGCTTTGCGACGGCAGCGTGCAGTTTGTCTCCGAGACCACCGCGCTGGGCGTATGGCAGGCCATTGGCACGCCGAACGGCGGCGAGGTGGTTGACGTGGGTTTCTGACACGGTCCTCCCCGTTGCAGTCCCCCGGGGCACCTGCTATAATCACCGGCTGGTTTCGAGAATAGGCCCGGCAGCCCGATGTGGCCCGTCGTGTTTCTCGCGAACCGCAGCATTGGCGGACGATTTGCTGTCCGGGCCGCAAGCGTGGGATAGGCTTGTAGCCTGTCTGCTTCGCCGACTTACCTGGAAGCCTCTCACAAGTACCTCGGCAGGGTGTGGTTGCGCACCATCTTACAAGCACGCAAGCGGAAGAGGCCGGTTCTTCTGTGAGGGTACGAATCATGCAGGGAAAGACGGATAAGGCGAGGGCGCGCCGTTCACGGCGGGCATTTCTCGGCACGGGCGGAGCACTGGCTGCCGGTATGTACCTTGGGCGCCCCGCGGCCGCAACGGCGGCCCTGGAAACCCTGGCGATCAACGGGGGAAAGAAGGCTGTTACCGTGACCGCCAGCGGCGCGACGTCCTGGCCGCAATTCGGCGATGCGGAACGGGAGGCGGTCGATGCCGTGCTGAGGAGTCCCGGCTATGGCGAAATCGACCGACTCGAGCAGGAGTGGCAGGAACACTTCCAGCCGCCGTTCTGCAAGTCGCACATGAACGGGACCAGCGCCTTGACGTCGGCCCTGTTCGGCTTGAATCTGCCGCCGGGCAGTGAAATGCTCGTTCCCAGCTTTGATGCCTGGTTTGGCATCTTGCCCATGCGCTTCTTCGGCCTCGTGCCGGTCTTTGTGGACAACCATCCGCAGACGCTGAACTTCGACCTCGAGGACGCAAAAAAGCGGCTGACCAAGAACACGCGGGCTATCCAGGTGGTCCACTTATTCGGTTTGCCCTGCGACATGGAGGCGATTTGCGACTTCGCGAAGGAAAAAGGACTGGTCGTTCTGGAAGACTGCGCCCACGCCCATAACGCCTCGATCAACGGCAAGTACGTGGGCAACTTCGGCCAGATCGGCGCCTTCAGTTGCCAGGGGAGCAAAGTCTTGCCCGCCATCGAGGGCGGCATGGCCAATTATGAGAACCGGGAGTATTACGAGCGGGCAACCGCCTTCGGCCACTACGAGTGCCCGGGAAAGTATCCGTCCGACAGCCCGTACCGGAAATACAGCGCGACGGGACTGGGACTGAAGCTGCGCATTCATCCCATGGGCGCGGCCTTGGCCCGCTGCCAATTGCGCGTCCTGGACGAGCAGACCGAAATGGAACGCGAACAGAACCATTCGCTCAACAGCCGCCTGTGCCAATTGCCCGGTATTTCAGAGCAGGCACCCGCGCCTGGTGTGAAGCGGGTCTACTGGTCGCGGAACCAACTGTTCGTCGATCCGGCCAAGGCAGGCATGTCGCGTGAGGTCGTCGTGAAGACCCTGAAGGCCGAAGGCGTGGCGATTGGCAACCTCAACTATTCGGTGAGTCACCGTGCCCCGGCGTTCAACGAGCCGGACTGGTGGCACCATCCGCCGGTGATCCCCGACCGGCTTCCGGGTCTGGAAGAAACCCTGCGCACGGGCATTTCACTCCCACGCTTCACCCGCCCCGTACCCGAATTGATCGACCAGTATGTCCAGGCATTCGAGAAGGTCTGGGCCCACCGCGACCGGCTGGGAACGGCCTGAGTGGGGATTTAGCCGGACCCGACCGCACGGGAAAGCGCTCCCCGGATGGGCGTTCTTGCCGGTTCATGCCGTGGCGGAACGTGGTTTCGACCACGTCGGACGCGAGCAACCTCCGACATCGTAATGTTTTACAACTAAACCGCCACCCGGAGCCACTGGCGGCGGGTACCCCCGTTCGTAACCGTTCACAGGGGGACTGTCCCAATTTTCGCGGCACAAAGGGCGTTTTTGCCCAATGATCTACCGTTTCCGCCGCGAAAATGGGGCTGTACCCTTCGCGTGGAGCGGAGAAAACTGCCCGCGCCGCTCCGTGAACGGTTCCCCCGTTTTTTGTTCGTTGACACCGTGCCCCGGGTGACTATAATTGAACTCATGCGGGCAACGGCTGCCCGCAGGGCCGTGACGGGGCAACCGACGCGACGTTTCTCGCCGCCGCCCCCCCGGTGCGCCACAATGGACCACGTTTCTGTACTCGTATACGACCGGAGAGATGCCATGCGAGCGAAGCGAATCCTTTCGGCGGTTGTGACCGCCCTCTTCTTCACGGCAAGCGGGCTCCATGCCGCGATGGTCATCGAAGACTGGCAATTCCAGGATCCCGACGGCACGAACCTGTCGGCGGCCATGAATAGTGTCGGCACGACGTCGTGGAATACCGGTGTCAACAGCCGGACGGAAATCGGCGGCGGGATGCTGCACAGAACCGACTATAGCGGCACGGCGAACCACAGGGCTTATGCCGACATCGACAACCTCACCGCGGGGCGCCACTGGCTGGTTGTGCACGATCTGTCGCTCAACTGGCTGGCGAATGGGACTGGCTCGGTCGATGCGCTCTCGCTCGGGTTCGACTCGGCCCACAATGACGGCACGGGCAACTACTACAGCGGAATGCACACCGCCCGGTGGGAACTGGTGCGTAGCGGAACCACCGTTGCCTTAAACGGCATAACCGGCGGCGGTGGAACGAATCTCACCAACCTGGCAAGTTGGAATCCCGCCACCGTGAACAACCTCGACCTGGTGCTGGAACTCGACCAAACAGTTCCCGGCGCCAACGATACCGGGCGTTACCAAGTCCACTGGAAAGAGGCCGGCGGGAACTGGAATTCTTCGGGGTACGCCGCGATTGCCAACAACACCGCGTCGGTCCTGCGGATCGGCGCCGCACTCCGGCTGGCCATCGACGGCCCCCACGATTCTACCATAGGTGAAGTTCAGACAATGGACCGCGTGTTCCTGGCCTCGAGCAACTACGCCGGGCAACCGCGCTATGCCAGTGCGGTGCTCAGCGACCCGGACCTGATCGCCTACTACCGGTTGAACGAGACGTCGGGAACGGTTGCCCGGGAGGAGAAAAGCGGCGGGCTGATCAACAACGGGGTCTACCACGGCTCGATTCCCGGCGATCACACGGCCGGCCCCTCGGTGGCCGACGGCTTCTGGATCAGCCTGGAATCGGCCAACACGGCGCCCGATTTCGCTTCCGACTCCGCACGCCTGCCCGACTTCGACCTGGCGACCTTCACCATCGCCGGTTTCTTCAAGAACGACCAGGCGGCCAGTACCCCCTTGTTCCGCCGGTTGTTCACCAACGATCAGGACAGCAGCCATCCCTTTGCCATTGTGAACAATCGGGGGCGCCTGGCAGTTGCGACGGAACCCCATCCCGCAGGCTCGCGGGCGACCGACGTGTTGCCGGCCATCAGCGACGGCGAGTGGCACCACCTGGTTGTCGTTCGAGACGGTGGCAACGTGAACAACGTGCGCATGTACATCGACGGCGAACAGGTAGGCCTCACCTCGACCGCGGTCGGCCCCATCGGCTTCAGCGAGGGCACCTGGATCGGCAATCGGGAGGCGACCAATGCTAACTGGGGTTGGCTTGGCGGGCTCGATGAGGTGGCGTTCTTCGCCCGGGCGTTCGATCAAGACGACGTCACCGCGCTTTACAGCGCTGCCATTCCGGAGCCGGGCAGCGCGGGGTTACTGGCTTTCGCGGGGGTATGCCTGTTGTGCTGCCGATGGCGCAGGAGGAACGGCCCGGTGCAGCCGTGATCGCCGCCCAACAAGGGTTTCTCCGAACGAACCGGCAAGAGGAAGTACCCTATGCGAAGTCGCTGTTCCACCGGGTTCACCCTGGTTGAGTTGTTGGTGGTCATCGCCATTATCGGGATTCTGATTGCGCTGTTGTTGCCGGCGGTGCAGGCGGCCAGGGAGGCGGCCCGCCGGATGCAATGCACCAACAACATCCGGCAGCTCGCGCTGGCATTTCACAATTACCACTCCGCCTGCAACAGATTTCCCATGGGATACGGCCCGATGAAGGGCAACTACGGCTGCGGAGGCCCGGACGGCGTGGAGTGGCCCTGGTGCGTGCGGCTGTTTCCATATATCGAGCAGCAATCGCTGTACGACGATATCGACTGGGGATTCAGCCCTGGCAATCCATACCCGGGGCTGGGACAAATGCACATCAAGGGCGCGCAAATCGCCGCCTTTCAATGTCCCTCCGATCCGAATGCCAGTGAACTGTACAAGTCGAAGTCGTATCCCGAGCGAATCCGCGGCCGCATCTCCTACGCCGGCAACCTGGGGATCGGGCAGATGGAGGCCCCCATTTCCAGGAGTCTCCCGTTGGAGTCCGGCAAGCGCTATCCCGGCGTACTCGGGTACAACTTCGGCGCCCGCATCGAAGAGATCACCGACGGCACGTCGAATACCGCGCTGATGAGCGAGCTGGTTTGCCCCGAAGTGCATGACATCCGCGCGACGTTCAGCTACGACGAAGGCCCGGTCTACATGCACGACTACACGCCGAACGACCTCACGCCCGACGTGGTGCGCATTTGCGGGGAGAACAACCCGCCGCTGGCTCCCTGCGTGCACATCTCGCAGCAGAACCAGCAGTTGCACACCTCGCGGAGCCACCACCCGGGCGGTGTCGTTTTCGGCCTGTGCGACGGCAGTGTGCGGTTCGTTTCCGAATCGATTGCCCACAACGTCTGGCAGGCGCTCGGTACGCCCGACGGCGGGGAGGTGATTGGCGGCAGTGATTTCTGACGTGTGCGCGTGGCGAGGCCGGCTTCCGGTGAACCATCGCGTTTTCGCGGACATCCTTGGAGGCATCAGCATGTGGAAATTGACATGGTTCTGGATCGGCGCGGCATCGGCCGCATGGGCCCCCGCCGCATTTTCCGAGACCTTCCAGTGGAAGACGATCGGTGAGTACGGCTGTTACGGGTTGCCTGACGCCCATCGCGACCCTTATGACCCCGATCGCTATATCATTACCTGGCAGCGCTACGCAGAGCGCCCGGCAGGGCACACGGTGGAAGACGTGAAGTTCGCGGCCTACGACGCGAAAACGCGGTCTTTCAGCCCGGAGCAATACGTGTTTGACCCGAGCAAGATGACGATCATGCAAGGGCATCCTTGCTTCGGATTTTCGCATGGCAAGTGGCGGATCTTCTATTGCCAGAAGAGCGCCCAGGGCGATTTCATCGCCGAGGTGACCGCCGGGAAATGGTCGGATTTCCAGTCGTACGTCGTGTCCGACCATGAATCCGTTGTGACTCCCGATCTCCGCCGGCGTCCGCACATGGAGTTCCTGCCTGGCGGCGAACGTTCACCGGCATGGTTCTTCTATACCATGAACAACAAGCCGGACAAAATTGCCTATTCCGTGTTTCACGAGGACCGCGGCTGGGATAAGACGGCCGGCAGCATTCCTACAAGCGAGTTGGTCGGCAGTAACCGGCACTTGATGGGCAGCGCGATGAGGGAGGACGGCTGCGTCGTGCTGTATTCTTCGGTTCCCGACGGCGCCGAAGCCGGACACGCATACCGCTTCAGCACGCGCGACCTGGGCAAAACGTGGACGGCCGATCGGCTGACGGTGTCGGGCATTGAAGAACCGTTCAAATACAACATTGACGGGCAGCTCTTCACGCGAGTGGTCAAGAAGGACGGCGCATACTACTTGTCGGCTCAGAGCCATTCGTCACACCGATGGCTTGCCAAGAGCGAGGACGGCGTCCAGTTCCACGTTGTGCAGGACTTCGGTCAGCGGCGTTCGCTTGGGAATGCAATGGTCAATATCGAGAACTCCAGCGACCTGCTGCTGATTTATGCAAGCCTCGTTGACGGCAAGAAGGACATCGAGTGCCTCGTGTATACGGTACCATAGACTTCACGCGGCCTGAACTTGCGCTTTTGATCGATTTTGGGAAAGCGTGCCCGAAGAGTTGTCGGGAACGGCCAAAAACGGGCGAAAAATGGGTCCCCGCCAAAAATCTTGTTCGCGTCGTAAGTCCTTATGAAACAACGGTTTACCCCCCCCCCCCCCCCAGAGTCATTCCGTCCCTGCCGAGCGTTTGACAAAGCCCATGTGCTTTTAGTAAACTAGGCCCTATGCTAGCAGTCGGGCTGCTGACGTCGGCGAAGCGGGCGTGCCGTGCCTACGCCGCAAGTCGCTCGGAACAAGACCGTGGCACTTGCCGTTTCTCCCGGCGTTTGCACTCAGAAACGGAAGAGCCACCAACACGCGTCAGAGCGAGGTCGATCATGGTTAGTATATATCGCAATGGCCTGCTGCTTCCGATTGTACTGACGTTTGTCTTCGGCCTGGCGGCCGAGGCTGGGGCGGCCATCGTCTCTCATTGGTCCTTCGACGAAGGATCCGGTAGCGTGGCCTACGACTCGATCGGAGGCAACCATGGCACCCTCGCCGGAGCCACTGCTCCCGATTGGATCGTCGGCAAGCTGGGTGGCGCCCTCGACTTCGAGCGCGCCCACAGCCAGGTCATATTGGCCGGTTCCAATAATAGCGTGACCAAACTCTCCGGCGCCAAGACCTTCTCCTTCTGGACCAACCCGCTTAATGACGGGTCGGGCGCCTCCAACGGATTCCTGGCGATCGACAACAACACCACCGACAACCGGTGGTACATCGACGACAACAATCTGGCGGGCGCTATTCGCATCCGCGGGACCGGGACCGTCTCTAACGTGTTGAGCTACTCAGGCACCTGGCAGCACGTCGTCATTTCCGACGACGGCAACAGCACCAAGGTGTATGCCAACGGGAAGTTGAAAGGCAGCATAAGCGCTACTATCAATTACGCGTCCCTACCGACCACGTCCGTGCTCAAAATAGGCGCCGCCCTGCACGTTGGAACTAGCGGACTCGACTACCGCTACATGGACGGGTCGCTGGACGACGTGACGGTCTGGAACGAAGCCCTTTCTGCCGGCCAGGCCATGGCTCTCTACAGCCTGGCTGACACGGCCGACCTGGGCTACGCGGCCGACAAGGCCCAGCAACTGTTCGCCATTCACGCGGGGGCTTCCTCTCACGTCGCGACTTTCGAGGGCCTCGCCTGGACCTATGCCACCGGCCTGAGCACCGACCCGGCCGACCTGGGCAAGGTTGTCGTAAGCGGTGATAGTTACCTCCTGCCGCTCGATAGTGCCGGGACGGGCGTGATCGGCCAGCCCGGCCTGGTCGCCCATTGGAAATTCGATGAGGGCTCGGGCTCGGTGGCCGCCGACTCGGCCGGAGACTGCCACGGCGCTTTGACGGGCGACGCGGGCGAACCCTCGTGGACCGCGGGCGTGGTGGGCTCCGGGGCACTGAGCTTCAACAGCTACGACAACCAATTCGTCGATGGGGGAAGCAACAACGCAGTCACCAACATGAAAGGCGACAAGTCGCTCGTCTTCTGGGTGAAACCGTCAACGGACGCCGCGCGGGGCAGCAACGGTTTGCTGGGCCTCGACAAAGACGCCAGCAACCGGTGGTACGCCGACGATTCCAACGAGGGCAGCGACGTCAGAACCTACGACAGCCGGAGCGGATCTGGACAGGTTAACGACGTGCTGTCGTACAACACCTGGCAGCAGGTGGCACTGGTCGATGAGGGCAGCGGAATGCGGGTGTACGTCGACGGCCAGTTCAAAGGCATAGCCGGCAGCTCCTACGACTTCTCAGAACTGCCCGACGACGCCATCTTCCGCATCGGCGGCGCCAGGCACAGCGGGGCGGTCGTCTTCCTCGAGGGACTCATGGATGACGTGGGCGTCTGGCGCCGCGCGCTGAGTGCCCCCGAAATCATGGCCCTGCACTCATTGGCGCTGTCCGATTTCAACTACGATCAGGGCGAGGCCCAGCGGTTGTTCGCTTTGTACTCCGCCGGCCCCGGCGGCGGAGAACTGATGCTGGACAGCTTCTGGCGATGGGAGTACACCACCGGATTGAGCACCGATCTGGGCAAGTTGACCATGTACAAGAGTAACGTCTATTTTCTCAGGCTCCATGCCGACGGGACCGGGCTTATGGCCATACCGGAACCGGGCACGTTCGGCCTTCTGGCCTGCGCACTGGTTGCGATGCTGCCCGGTCGGCGACGGCGTCGATGAGATAGAGGCCATCCCAGGGGAAAGACCATGACGACCCGACGTCGGTGGGGTTTTACACTCGTTGAGCTTCTGGTGGTGATTGCCATCATCGGCATCCTCATTGCACTCTTGCTACCGGCGGTACAGGCCGCGCGCGAGGCGGCTCGCCGATTGCAGTGTTCCAACAATGTCAAGCAAATCGGACTTGCATGCCACAACTATCACTCGACGTGGAATTGCCTGCCCATGGGTTATGGTCCGTTGGGGCGTCCGGGAGGCGGTGGCTACGGCGGTGGAACGGGCGACGGCATCGAATGGCCCTGGTGCGTGCGGCTGTTTCCCTATCTTGAACAGCAGTCGCTCTACGACGACATCGACTGGGGCATCAATCCCGGTGGTACGGATCCACGCCTGTTCCATATTACCGGCGCCCAGATTTCGGGCTTTCACTGCCCGTCCGATCCGAACACCGAGAACCCCTTCAACCACGATCGAACTTGTACGTCGTTGGACAAGGAGCACGGCCGGGTATCGTACGCCGGCAACCTGGGCATCGGGCCGCAGGAGGGGCCGATCATTCCCGCCACCAGTTACGCGGCCCGGCAGCCTCACCAGCGCATTCGTGGCGTGTTCAGCTACAACTGGGGCATTCGCTTCGAGCATATCAGCGACGGGACGTCGAATACGGCGCTCACCGGCGAGTTGAAAGTCGGCATTGGCTGCACGATGCGCGGAGTGCATAGTTACGATGAGGGACCCGTCTACATGCACGACTACACGCCGAACGATCCGACGCCTGACAAGATCCGCTGGTGCGGCACCGAGGACCAGGCCTCGCTGGACGCCCCATGCATCAAGATTACGCAGCAGAATATGGAGGTGCATACCTCGCGGAGCTTTCATCCGGGCGGCGTGACCCTGGGCCTGTGCGACGGCAGCGTGCGGTTTGTCTCGGAGACCATCTCGCTTGGCGTCTGGCAGGCCATTGCCACACCCGACGGAGGCGAGGTGATTGACGCCGCCGATTTCTGACGCATGCGTGCAAAGCCCCTCCGATCGGTTGTTTGCAGGATGTGTTGCAGTATTCAGTCTCGACCATGAACATCGAACCGAAGAAAGACCCAACGATGAAACGTCGCGATTTCCTGGCAGCCACGTTGTTGGCGGGACCGCTGGCGCTGCGTGCCGCGCAGGCCGCATCGCCGTCCGTGCGAATCGGCATATTCCGGGCCGACGTCACTCCCCCGCCGGGCGCGCCGTTGTGCCACGGCAGCATCCCGCCGGCCAAAGTTTTTGACGATCCCCTCACCGCCCGCGGCATCGTACTCCTTGGGGC
The DNA here is from genome assembly GCA_034005525.1 of Thermoguttaceae bacterium. GTDB lineage: Bacteria > Planctomycetota > Planctomycetia > Pirellulales > Thermoguttaceae > PWXP01. The sequence continues at coordinate 20,122 of JAVEUP010000026.1, forward strand.
CGATGCGCCCATTGTACTATGCGCGGTCGACTGGGTCGGCATTGGCAATGGGGCGCACGACGCATGGCGCGCAGCATTGGCCGAAGCCGCCGGGACCACACCCGATCGGGTCAGTGTCCACGTCGTTCATCAGCACACCGCCCCGGGAGTCGACGACTCGACCGAAGCGATCCTGAAGGAACACGGCCTCAGTGGCGCGATGTTCGATCCCCAGGTTGCCGAAGCGGCGCTTCGGGACACGGTTTCTGCCGTCAGCGGCTGTCTCGGGGACGCCCAGCCCGTCACGCACGTGGGATTCGGCCGGGGCAAAGTGGAGAAATTCGCGTCGAATCGGCGCATCTTGGGACCGGACGGCAAGATACGGCTCACCAGGATGAGCAGTTGCCGCAATGCCGAGGCGATCGCCGCACCGGAGGGCATCATTGATCCTTTCTGCAAGTCGATCAGTTTCTTCAGCAGCGACCGCCCGCTGGCGGTGCTGACCTACTACGCCACGCATCCGCAAAGCCACTACGGCGGCGGGCTGGTCAGCGCCGATACGGTGGGCGTGGCCCGGCAAATTCGTGAGGCGGCGCTGCCCGGCGTGGCGCACGTCCACTTTAACGGCGCCGGCGGCGACATCGCGGCCGGAAAATACAACGACGGTTCTCCCAAGATGCGCGAAATCCTCGGGGAGCGCCTGGCCGAAGGTATGCGTCTGGCGTGGGAGGCTACTCGGCGCATTCCCGTGTCGCCCGAGGACGTCGATTGGACGGTTTGCCGCACCAAGCTGCCCCTCCGCGACAGCGTTACCGAGGAGTCCTCTCTCATTCGAATTCGCAACACCGATCTTCCTACCCGCGAGCGTCTCTTTGCGGTCCGCGGGCTCGTCTGGCTGCGGCGAATGCAGGGTGACCATGAATTGGAGTTGGGCTGTCTGAGGGTCGGGCCGGTTCGCGTGCTCCACATGCCCGGCGAATTATGCATCGAGTACCAACTCCGGGCTGAGGAGATATTGCCCGATGCGTTCGTGGCCATGGCGGCGTACGGCGACATCGGACCGGGCTACATCTGTACCGAGATCGCTTACAGCCGGGGCGGCTACGAAACGGGCCGCGTCTCGCGCGTGGCCCCTCGGGTCGAGGGCGTTTTGCACGACGCCATGCGGCAGATGCTTCGGGTGGAAGCGACGCCGTGATTGGTGCGGTGAACCGGTGCGAAGGAGGCGAGTATACCTTGCACCATGAAAGGGGACACACAACGATGGCGTTTGCATAACACCTTCCGATTTGCCTCTCCCTGGCGGTCAAACAGTGTGTTGCGGTCGTGAAGCCCGGCTATGCACTGTTCGGGGCCGAGGACCGGCTGGTGGCCATCCATCCCGAGGGCGGGCACAGTTTTCCGGCCGCAGCGCGTGAAGCTGCGTACAGGTTCATTGACAAGGCCCTGGGCAACGGTGCCGTCGCAGGAGAAAAACCATGACCATCCGACGTCGCACGGGTTTTACACTCGTTGAGCTTCTCGTGGTGATTGCCATCATTGGCATCCTCATTGCACTATTGCTGCCTGCGGTACAGGCCGCGCGGGAAGCGGCTCGCCGATTGCAGAGTTCCAACAATTCCAAGCAAATCGGACTGGCATGCCACAACTATCACTCGACGTGGAATTGCCTGCCCATGGGTTATGGTCCGTTGGGGCGTCCGGGAGGCGGTGGCTACGGCGGCGGAACGGGCGACGGAATCGAATGGCCCTGGTGCGTGCGCCTGTTTCCGTATCTTGAACAGCAAGCACTCTATGACGATATCGACTGGGGCATCAATCCGGGCGGCACCGACCCGCGGGTGTCCCACATTACCGGCGCCCAAATCACCAGTTTCCACTGTCCCTCGGACCCAAATGTTCAGACCGTGTGGAACCACGATGGAAGTTGCTCGACGACGGGGAAGACGCACGGCCGGATATCGTACGCCGGCAACCTGGGCATCGGGCCGCAGGAGGGGCCGATCGTTCCCGCCACCAGTTACGCTACCCGAGAGCGTCACCAGCGCATTCGCGGCGTGTTCAGTTACAACTGGGGAATCCGATTCGAGCATATCACCGACGGAACGTCGAACACGGCGCTGACCGGCGAGTTAAAAGTCGGCATTGGCTGCACGGTACGCGGGGTGCATAGTTACGACGAGGGACCCATTTACATGCACGACTACACGCCCAACGATCCCACACCCGACAAGGCCCGTTGGTGCGGAGCCGAGGACCAGGCCTCGCTGGACGCCCCATGCATTAAGATTACCCAGCAGAATATGGAGGTGCATACCTCACGGAGCTTTCACCCGGGAGGCGTGACCGTGGGCCTTTGCGACGGCAGCGTGCGGTTTGTTTCGGAGACCATCTCGCTCGATGTCTGGCAAGCGGTTGCCACACCCGACGGAGGCGAGGTGATTGACGCAGGGGAGTTGTGATATGGGGCTTTCTATTGCAGTGTGCCGCATTGTGGATGAGGTTTACGATGCCCATGGCTTTGCCATCCAGCCCGTTGACAGGTGGTGCCGAGTCATGGTAGGCTGATCCCCATGTTGTCGGCAGCCGGCCTGTCGGCAACGGCAGCATTCGGTATTCGGCAAGAATTCCAGCACTTCTTCGGAGAAGCACAAATGACGCCTTCCAGTAGTGGTGTTCGCCTGAGTGTCGCTGCAGCTTTGGTCATTCTGTGGGCCGCGCCTCCCGTGTCGGTCGCTGCGATTGTCCGGGACAGCATCGTTGCCCACTGGGATTTCGAAGATGGTACCGCGACGCCGTTGGTAACGGACCGGTCCGGCAATGGTTTCAACGGCAGCAGAGTGGGGGCAATCATCGACGTGGACCGTGCGGTGGGCCAATACGCCGCATTGTTCGATGGCGGCGACGACGTTGTCAACATAGCCAAGCTCTACGCTTCGGATCTCTTCCCCGAGGATGATTTCACCTTCGTCGCCTGGATCAAGCCCAAGAGCGCCGGCGAGGGCGCCTACGGTCGCATCTTCAACAGTGAAGGAGCCGGCTGGCGAGTTTATCTCGATGGCCACAGTGGCGACCGCCAGCATCAGGCGCAGGCGACGTATGTCAAGTACACGGGTGACGAGTTTCTCATTGGCACTGGCAAGCATTCCATCGACTACAACAACGGCGCCGGTACCTGGCAGCACGTAGCCTTCACCATTGGGCCGGCCAACGCTGACGGTTACGTGGTGGCGAAGTCCTATCTGGACGGGCAGCTCAGAATTAGCGACTCGTCGCGCAAGAAGGTCACCCGAGATGGAATGACGAGCGCGCAGCTTGGCAACAGTTACGCGATGAACCGCACATTCAACGGCTGGATTGACGAGGTCGCGATCATCCAAGGCGTGTTGAGTGATCGGGAGATACGGGATTTTGTCGACAACTATGGCGGCAATGTGCAAACGTTTAGCGGCCCGTTTGTGCCGAACTCCGATCTGGTTCTCTGCGGGCCGTATGATGCGCCCGAAACCGGAACGGCCAACTGGCGGGCGGGCCAACCGACCGAGTTTCTCACCAGGAAACAGAAGCATCGCATTCGCCAGAACGGCGAGATAGAGGCCATTCGCCTTTACCTGGCCAATGGTGCCCCTTCGGAATTCAAGCTGCGGGTTTGGCGGGAAAACCAGTCGGGGACGTTCGACATGGTAGGCACGTCGGCTGACCTCGCGTCGTCCTTTGACTCGGGGGCGGGCTTCTACACCATTGCCTTGCCCGATCCGGTCGCCGTTCAGGAGGGCGATTACATCGGCTACTACCTGGGTGCTACCTCCGCCGCCATATTTCATGCCCAACATGGCGGCTCACCACCCGGTTACTCGTACTTGCTGCGCGGCAATCTGGAAGGGGCGCAGGGTGTGGATTTCGTCAACGGGTATGCGACTGGCGACCGTTACGCGGGACACCTGACCATCGAGACCTACATGCGGGCACCGTCCTTCGTATTCATCGGCGATTCGATCATCCAGGGAGCAACTGCGCACACTTCGTATCTCATGGACACTATCGAAAGTGCTCCGGAGACGACGATTGCCTACCAGTTTTCGCAGCTTAGCGGGTATACGTACCAGAACATGGGCATCGGCAGCCAGACCTCTGCCATGATTGCGGCCCGGTTCGAGCATGACGTTGTCGCTTTGAAGCCACGTGCGGCGGTGATCATGGCCGGTGCGAACGACCTTGGCCAGGGAGTGTCGCCGGAAGATTACGTGGCGAATATGACCGCCATGCTCGACCTTTGCGAGGAAAACGACATTCTCCCCGTTGTAGTCAAGATCCTCCCGGCTACCGGGAGAAGTGACGACAAGTGGCTCTTGTGCGAGAGCTACAATGCCGCGCTGGAAACGCTTCTGGCCGAATATGAGCAAGCGGTGCTGGTTGATGCGTCGACCTACGTCGGGCAAGAGCGCGCCGGCGGTCCAGTGGGCAACCTATGGGACCTGATTCCGGCCTACAATGTCGACGGTGTCCATTTGAATCAGGCGGGACATGCCATGGTCGCCCTGGCAATCTACCGCGCTTTGATCCCCGAGCCTTCGACATCCACCCTGCTGTTGCTTGCCACCGTTGGCCTGTTCACTCGCCGGCCACGACGGAGTTCAGGGTGTCCGGTGTAATTCGTTTGAACCGTGATGGCCGAAGCACTTTGGTGTTTCACCGCGTAATACGAGATGGACGGTGACAACTGCTGGACAGTCAGACAACGGAGGGTGTGATGCTTGTGTCACGCGACTTGACGCCCCTCAACGAACTCGGTGCATAAGCCATCAGCACGATACCAGCCACTAGCATCGTTGCCATGCCGGACTTCCGGTCCGCTGAGTGTCGCGATTATGAACAATAGGAGGTACATGCATGTTGCCAGTTTCTGCCGTTCGAGCTGTTTCCCTTCTGGCTTTGGCCAGTCTTTACTGCCTCGTCGCTCCTTTGCCTGCCGAGGAGCCGCCCAAACGCATGCGGTCCGATCCGCCGGTAATCGAGTCGTCTTGGGACGATCTGCTCGAGGGCGTGGAGACTGCCGAGGATTGGAATGAGCACCGGGAGGTCTTGCGACGGCGGTACCTCGAGTTGATCCGCGACCAGCATAAGCCGCCGCGGCCGGCATTGGAACTCCAAGTGCATGAAGATACGGAGGTGGAGGGCGTTTATCGACGGCTCTACATCAGCTACCAGGTTGAGGCGGACGAACGGGCGCACGCCTATCTTGGTATTCCGCTCGACTTGGACGGCCCCGCACCTGCGGTCGTCGCCCTGCATGGCACGACGGACCAGGGAACGAGGCAAACGGCTGCCTTGGAAGGTGAGCCCACCAAGGCGTTTCTCGACCACCTTTGCCGGCGAGGCTATGTGACGATTGCGCCGGAGCACTTTGTCTCGGGCGAGCGCATTCCAGCGGAGGGCCGCTACGAGACGGGGCGCTTCTACGAGAAGCATCCCGAGTGGACCGCGGTGGGCAAGTTCACCTTCGAGCACAGCATCGCCATCGACGTTCTGGAGACCCGGCCCGAAGTCGACCCGAAACGGATTGGCACTATGGGGCACTCGTTAGGCGGCCACGGCGCTTGGTTCCTGGCGGCGTACGACGAGCGCATTCAAGCCGCGGTGTGCAATTGCGGCGGGTCGTTCCTGCGTCATAATCCGAAGGTCGAAGCCTGGGCCCGCGACCGCTGGTACGTCTATCTCAAGCCCATGCGGCCCCTATTGTTGCGCGGCGAACTGCCGCCGATCGACGTTCACGAGATCATGGCATTGATTGCACCACGAGCCTTCATGGATATTTCGGCATTGAACGACGGAATACCCCTGACTCAGCGTCAGCGCGTGCTGATGTTGATGAAGATTGCCGACGTGTACGAACTGCTGGGCAAACCGGAGAATTTCAGCTTCTTTGTCCACGGCCGCGGACACAGCGTTCCGCATGAGTCGCGAGAACTCATTTACGGTTTTTTGGACGCCCACCTGAAGCCTGCCGAGTCGACGCAAGCGAGACTGTTACAGCAGAAATAGGAGTTTCAGTGGCCATGTTCAGCCACCGATTCATTCGTTCGTTCCTGACCGCTGCCGGCATGACGGTTGTGGCGTGTTTTGCGAGCGTGTGGGCCGAAGAGCCGGGGGCCGGCCCCGCCGATCTTGCCCTGACGTTCGCTTCCCCTTTCGACGGCTCGGAGCAACCGTACCGTCTTTACCTGCCTTCGGCGCACGACGGAACGCGACCCGTGCCCTTGTTGGTGGCACTGCACGGAACGGGCGGCGACCAGAACAAGTACTTTGATCATGCGGCCTACGGCGACGGCATCTACAAGCACGAGGCTGAGAAGCGCGGCCTGGCCGTGCTTTGCCCGCTGGGCAATGACGCCCTGGGCCGGCCCACCGAATGGCGAGGCGTGGGAGAGTTGCACGTGTTGGCCGCAATCGAGGACGTGCAACGGCGATTCTGCGTCGATCCTGATCGCATCGTATTGACCGGCCAGTCGATGGGTGGAACGGGCACGACGTACCTCTGCTGCCGGTACCCGGACGTTTTCGCCGCGGGCATCCCCCTGGCCTCGACGTACGGTCACGTCACGCTGGTGGCCAATCTCCGCCATGTACCCATGCTTTTCGTCCATGGCGCCAAGGATTGGCCCATTTACGCCAAGACCGGTCCGATACCGCTGTCGGAAGAGATGGCTCGCCTCGGTTACGACGGCACACTATGGATGATCCCCGAGGCCGGACACAATACCATGGATGTGAGCACCGAACGCGTCCTGGACTGGGCACTCCAGCAGCGCCGGGTTGCCCACCCTCGCCACGTGACGCACCGGGCGTACTTCCCGCCGCACGGTCGGGCCTGGTGGGTGGACATTCAGGAGTTCGAACGCATTGGTTGGTTCGCCGAGGTCGACGCAAGTATTGACGAGGGGAATCGGATTCGCATCGGCTTCAAGAATGCTTCCCGCGTCGTGCTGCGACCGGAGCCGGATCTGTTGGATCTCAGCGCGCCAGTCGTCGTTTTGATCGACGGTGAGCCGGTCTTCAATGCCACCTGCGCCAGCGAGCAGGAAATCCTCTTGACCAAAGCAGCCGAGGGTTGGACCGCCGGTGTTCAACCGCGCCACCTTGCCACGCGCACCGAGCCAAGGAGTTTGCTGATTGGCACAGTCGAGCAAGCGCCGGATTGGTCGGGCGAAATTGAAGCCACCCTTGGCAACTGGTTGGCCGATGCCATGCGCGATATCTCCGGGGCCGACGTCGCGATATGTAACAAGGGTCACTTCCGCTACGGCAAGCATTTCCGCGGGGCGCCCATACAGGCGGGCCAGGACGTGTTTCTGATCGACCTGGTCAATTGGCTGCGTCCGTGCGATGCTGCGCTTGCGACGTTCACCGTGCGCGGGTCGGAGCTTTTGGACATCATCGAGGACAACATTCGCGACAAGCCCCAGGAGAACCGCTTTCTTATCCAGGTTTCCGGTTGCCGTTACCGGTTTGATCGCAGGTTAGCGCAAGGGAAACGTGTCGTTGCCAGCGACATCGAACCGGATCGAGAGTACAAGGTGGTATGCAACTCCTCCGCGATTACCCGCACCGACACGATGTATCTTGCCGGCCGTTTCGATCGCCTGGGCCATGAGGTTCTGGAGCCCAATGTTCTCTCCGCCGCATGGCACTACATCGCCAATAACGGAGGGCGGATCACGGCGCGGCTGGAGGGGCGTGTCGAGGAAGTGAAATAGAAGACATTATTGAATTTCGCGTGGAGAACGGCCCGGCCAGGCAAACGTGCTTGGTCCATTTCCAGCTTCGCGTCGGTCGGCCTCGGGTCATTCCCCGTGCAAACCTCAATCGAGGCATGAGGGGCGCAGTCTCTTGAAGGAATCGTGTCTTGCGGTCGATCCCGATTCAAGTTTTGGCCTTGCGCCCGCACATGCTGCCTTCACGCCAGCCCCAGCACGCGGCCGATGCCGGCCTTCAGCAGCTCTTCCGATTCCGGGCCGACCGACGTGGCCGTGGGCTCGTAGCCGCCCTCCTTGAAAGCCTGCGCGGTGCAAATATAGTTCGTGCAACCTTCGCCGTAACCGGCCACGGCCACGAAAGCGTCGGGGCGTTGGCGCTGCGCGTCGAGTTGGAACTCGATCATCGGCTCACCCGGCAGATGCACGATATAGACTCTGCCGAACTGAAGCCCGGACAGTGTGATCGGCCGGTCAGCCCGGTTGAGGAACGCCAGGCGGCGCGCGGCGCCGATGCGAGTGTTGGGCGACTCTTTCCCGTTGGCCATAAGCGATCGCAACTGCTCCGGGTGAAGGCCGCGGAGGGAAAACAAGCCGGCCACTTCCGGGTTCGGGGCCAGCTTCGGCGGCAGCAGCACGGGCGCCGTGCGCCAGGTGACCGGACCTGTCGGCTCCAGTCGCGTGGCATCAATCGCCGCCTTCATGCCGGCCAGCAACCGGTCGGCCAATTGCCGGCGCGCCTCCGGCGTGCCGTCGTTGTACTTGCCCGCCGCAATATCGCCGGCACAGCCGGTGAAGTACACCTGAAACACCCCCTCCTCCTGCTCCATCTCCTCGCGGGCGATACCGGGGAAATCGTAACTGACGCGAGGGTCGCCGTAGAAGCTTTGCGGGTGCGTCGCGTAATAGTGGAGCCGGGCCAAAGGCTTGTCGCTGGCGGCAAGAGTGATCGTCTTGAGCATGGGGTCGATCAGGCCCTCGGGCAGTTCGCGCAGGTGCGGCCTGCCGCGGGTGGAACTCATCCGCCCGTGAAACTTCCCATCTTCGGTAAAGATCCGGCGGCTGGAGGCCACCCGGTCGACCTTCGCCTCGCCCGTGCCGATCCGGTCGACCGCTTGCAAGCCGCCGAGCGACTTCTTCACGGCCGCAGCCAGCCGGTCGGAGGCGTCGTCGAGGAAGGCCAGATCGAGGTACGGTGGAGGATTGTCGAGCGAATCGAGAATCTTCTGCGCGTCGGCATCGACAATCGGAGCCGTGTGCTGATGCACCATGTGAAGAGCCACCGCGTCCACGTCGGCACCCGCTGCCTCGGCAATCTTCTGCTGAAACATCAGCCGCGACGAGTTCGAGCACACACACCAGTCGAATGCGCAAAGCACGTACCGTTGCCCGCCGCTGTCCAGCACGACACCCTTGGCCAATAGCGGATGCTCGACCGTTTCCAGTGGCTTGAAACTCGGATAGCTGGGGAAGCCGAGCGGCGGAGTCACGTCACTTTGGAACGTGGCGGCTTGAAGCGGCGGGCTATCTGCCGCGGCGGACCGCTGCTGGTGGCCCAAAACACCGGCCAGAAGGATACCGGATGTGCCCGCGACGAACTCCCGCCGATTGATGGATTTGTTGTCAAACATTGCTTGACCTCTCCTGTATCTTGTTCGGAATACCCCGCCACTCGGGCTGGGCGAGAATCGGATTGTACCACTATGCCTAACGATTCGAAACAGCGTTGAACAGCATTCAGCGTTTGACGTCTTTGCCGAATGGCGGTATACTACCATGATGAAAGAGATACGCTTCGAATGGGACCCGGCCAAGGCTGACGCGAATATCCGCAAGCACGGCGTGTCCTTTGAGGAAGCGATGAGCGTGTTCTATGACGAATGGGCGGTTGAGTTCTACGACGATGAACACTCGGAGTGGGAAGATCGGTTCCTGATGCTTGGCCTCAGCGGCAGCCTTCGGTTGCTTCTGGTCTGCCACTGCCACCGCGCGGGAGAATCGGTCATACGCATTATCTCCGCCCGCAAGGCAACCCGAACCGAAGCGGAACAGTACCGGCGGTGAAACGATGAAATCCGAATATGATCTGTCCAAAATGAAGTCGCGGCGGAATCCCTATGCCCGGCAACTCAGGAAGCAGGTCACTTTGCGCTTACGGCCCGACGTGATCGATTACTTCAAGGCCATGGCCGAGGACGCCGGCATGCCGTACCAGAGCCTAATCAACCTGTACCTCCAGGATTGTGCCAAATCGCGACGGAAGCTCGACCCGCAGTGGACGCCGTGAGCGGCCGATTGGTTCACGCCGTATGCATTGCAAGGTACACCTTGCGAATGATCTTGATCACGTCGGCCACGTCCTCTTCGCTGTACTTCGGACCGATGGTCACGCCGCCGTGGCGGTTGAGAACGTCGATGGTCCGCGGGCAGCACTCGGCGCCGTATTGAATGGCCTGCCCTTGAGGCGTGGTGAACGAGGGCCAGTCGGGATGGATGGTCGCCTTGTTCTCGATGCGCGAGGCCGTGGGCAGAATGGCGGAGCCGCCCGGTCCCCCGGCCGATAGGCCCTCGGCCCGGACCGCGCGCAGGTAGTGGTCGCGCCGCTCGCGGTTGCCCATGTCAAGGAAGATTCTCATGCCCAGGTCGCCTTCGATATCGCCCGACTTGCGGAGCTTCAGCCCGGGCAGGTCGGCAATCCCCTCGCGGACCTTCTTGGCGTTGGCGCGGAGCGCCCCGCAAATGGTTTCGAGCTTCTTCAGCTGTCCGCAAAGCACGGCCCCGGTGAACTCGTTCATGCGGAAGTTGCACGATGCGAAGCCGGCCAGCGCGCCGCCGCCGATGCTTTCATTAAACGACCTGCTAACAACACCCACGTCGTGGAACCGGACGGCGCGCTCGTACAGCACCGGATCGTTGGTGGTCACAGCCCCGCCTTCGCCCGAGGTAATGGTCTTGCTGAGTTGGAAGCTGTTGATGCCGATATCGCCGATGGTGCCCACGTACTTCCCCTTGTACCTGCCGCCGGCGCACTGGGCGCAGTCTTCCAGGACGCGAATGTTGTGCTTGCGCGCGATGGCGAGTATCGGGTCCATGTCGCAGGGGCAACCCTCGAGGTGCGCCGCAATGATCGCCTTCGTCCGCGGCGTGATGTGCCGCTCGATGTCTGCCGGGTCGATGCCGAACGAATCGTCGATCTCGGCGAAGACCGGCAGGGCGCCGCTGAGGACGATGACGTCGTAATCGGCGTACCAGTTCCATGCGGGCAGGATCACTTCATCGCCGGGCCCGACTTCAAGGGCCGCCATGGCGGCGTACAGGGCAGTCGTTCCCGAGGTGACGCCCAGCGCGAACTTCGCGCCGATATGGGCCGCGTACCCCTGCTCGAACTGCGCCACCTTGCCGCCGGCGCGGCGGAACGGCGAACGCGAGCGGAGCACTTCGAGCAACCCCTGCTCCTCCTCTTCGTCGTAGAACTGCGGGCCGTATGGTCCCGAACCGAGGCCGCTGGACCGCACCGGCGTCCCTCCGTCAATGGCAAGCTTCTCCGGCTTCTCAGCCATGAAGGCCCCCAACGCTGTACCGGACCCTACCAGGGCCGACGCGGCGCCAACGGCGCCCATCGTTTCCAAGAACTCGCGGCGGTTTGTCGTCTTATCTCTCATCGGACGCTCCTTTTGGAAAAACGGAGTGACGCAACATGTAAAGTCGCCCCCCGGGTTCACCCTGGTGCGACAATGTCTGCTAACTGCAATCCGCGGTCTTGCCACAAATTCCGGCAGTGCAAGCCAACACGTCAGAATGACGGAATATCTGCAGGGCAGGCATCATTGAGCTTTCTTGGGTGGGGCAGCGGCAAGCGACGGAAGACGCGGACGCCTTTGCACAGGCAAATACAGTACGCAGTCTAGCACAGCATCTCGACGCCTGTCAACCGGCCCGACGGTTGGGTGCGGGGCAAGGTGTTCTCGCGTCCAGGTTGTTGCCCGGGAAAACTAAGGACGCGATCAGAAACAACCTACGCATTCTCTTGGGTAGCATGCCCCTAACCCCAAGAGAAACCCTGCCCCGACTCCCCCGCCCTGGGGTTTCGCGATCCGCAATCAGTGTGCAGGTGTTCTCATTGCAGCAACTCGTTCCGGGCTGCCGGTCTGTGGTACCGCATGGCGACCTGCGCCCGGATGATGCCCGGGTTCCCGGCGCGCGATTCGTCGCTCCGTGTCTTCCGATGCGAGTTCGTCCTCTTCATCTTCCGGACGGTCCTTCGTCAACCAGCTAAGGAGAGCCGGCAGCATGATAAGCGAGGAGAATAGGCAGCAGCACACGCCGATGGTCAGTACGCGGCCCAGGCTTTGCAGACCGCGGTGGCTGGCGATCATCAGGCTGCCAAACCCGACCATCGTGGTGAGCGATGTAATAAGAATGGCGCTGGCCGTGGAACTGCTCAGCCGATACCGGCCATTCTGGAGGCGGAAATCGTGAATTACGTGCACTCCATCGTCAATGCCGATTCCGAGAATCAACGGCAGTACGATCATGTTCGCCGGATTCAAGGGGATTTCCAGGTAGCCAAGCAGCCCGAAAAGCTGAAGCATTCCGATCCCAACCGGCATCATGGCCAGGAGAGTATATCGCAGGCTCCGGAAGTCGAAATAGAGGATTACCAGTACGGCGGCCAACGCATACCAGGCGGCCTGTTCGTAGCTGCGTTTCATTTGCCGGGAAGCTTCGTAGGTTTGCAGCGGGTTGCCGGTTGCCCGGGGGTCCACCGCGCGCACCTCACTTACGAACCGACGCATTGCCTCCATGTCCCAGATATCGCCTTTGGCATAGATCTTCAGCAGGTGGCGCCCGTCCTGCCCTATAAACCGTGTGACCAGCCCCTGGGGCAAATCACTCAGTTGCGGCGGCTCCGGATTGGCAATGGTGCGGAGGGTGTGCAAGCGACTGAGCAGGTCGCCGGCCATTCGCTGCTGGTATTCCGTGAGCCGCTCGTAGCATTCGGCCAATGGCATGCGGCGGAGCGCATCGCGGATCAACTCCAACTGCCGTTGAGTGCGCAATGTCCGCACGTCGCCGGCCAACGACTCCTGCAAGCGAGCCAGTATGCGTCCGAGGTCGGCGGGCGGGTCGACGGGGATTCGGGGCGGGCGTTCCGGAAGACCGGCAAGCCGGTCGTGGATCCGCGCAATCAACGGATGCTTCTCCTCGTGATCGACCGGAAAGAACCGCGCCAGGCTCTCGACTCGCTCCACCGAGGGCTGCTGCTCAAACTGCTGCTTCAAACGCTGACCGTGTTCCGGGCTTTCCGCGATCGACAACGCATACCATACGCTCCGGCTGCTCTCGTTGAGAAGCCGTTTCTCCAGTTCGATGCTCTCCAGTCCCTCGGGCTGGAGGTTCAAGAGGTTATGGTCGTACCAGAGTTGACCTATGCCCGAACCGACGGCCACACTTGCAGCCACGGTCACCAGTAGAAGCAACCGGGGCCAGCGAAACAGGGGCGTCATCCAGCTATGCAGATCGAGCGGTACGGGAAGCGGCTTGTAGCAGCGGTGCTGATCGCTGAGAAAGATCATGGCCGGCAATATGGTAACGGCGGCCACGAGGCACAGAAGGATTCCACCTCCGGCGATGATTCCCAGTTCGGCAACGCCTTTGAACTCCGTGGCGCCTGCCATGAAGAAAGCGATTGCCGTCGTCGCCGCGCCAGTGACGATACCGGGACCAACGCCCCGCGCGGTTTGGAGCAATGATTGGCGGCAGTCGCGAACCTCGTTGTGCAACTGGAGATAGCGGGCCAGATAGTGGATGCCGAAGTCAATGCCAAGCCCAATCAGAATGACGCCGAACGCCATGCTGAGGATATTCAGGTGGCCCAGTGCCAACGTGATGTAGCCGAACGACCACGCCATGGCCATCAGCAGCGACAGTACGGTCATCATGGGATGCCGCACGCCGCCGAAACCGGCAATGAACAGGCAGGCGACCCCGACGAGCGATAGCAAGCTGGCCTCCATCATGGCCGTTTGGCTGGTGCGCATCTCGTCGTTTTCCATAACCGGCAGGCCGGTGAGCCCGATGGTTACGTTGGGATACTGCTGCTGGACGCTGGCGATTTGTTCGCGCAACGCATCAATTGCAACGGTTCCCTGGGCAAAGCTGTTGCGGTCTTTCTTAGCCAGCCGAAGAAGCACGAACCCCATTCGGCCCTCCTGCGCCAGGATGTAGTCGCTGGAAAGCTCGCTCAGAGTGCCGACCAAGCCGGGCATCGCCGGCCAAGGCGATTGATACCGCGTGCGGTCGGCGATGGCCGTGAGGAGGCTTTCGGCTAGCCGTCCCACTTCCATCTCAACAAGCGCCCGATGCTCTGGTTGGCCGGCCGTTTGCTGGAGCCGCTCGCAAATAGCGTCAGCAGTGTCGCCAAGGCTCAGATGAGCCCAACCACCGTGGACAATAGGAGTGATTTCGCCGAGAAACTGTTCGAGCCGCTGGAGTTCCTCAGCTTTCAAGTAGTGCAGCCCCTTGGAGCGGATGCGCGACAGGTCGACTTCGTGCAGCACGGCGTCGAACAGGTACTCCTGCTGCGAAAGCGCCCGGGAAAGATCCTCCAGTACCGGCACCACCTGCTCGCGGCTGGGACCCTCGACCACGACCACCACGTCGTCCTCGTCGCCGAACTCGTCGATGTATTCAATCCACAACCGATTGGAGTGGCTTTCCGGATCCAGCAAATCCAGGCGGCTTGTGCGGAACCCCAGCCGTGTGCCGGCCATGAACATCGACAACACCGCCGCGGCAACGCCCAAGGCGATTGTCGGGACGGGGAACCGGATCACCAGCCGGGTGAGCCAGCTTAGCGGCAAGGCCAGAAGCGAGGGTTCAGTCGGTGGAATCCGCTGGGCAGACATCCGGGTCCTTCTTTGGATGCGAACACTGGGCCATGGACAGAATCACCCGGCACCCGATGTAACAGGTGCGGCATTCTAACGAGGTGATCGGCACGGGGCAAGATGAGTTCTCCGAAGCTCGCGTTACGCAACCCTTTATGGAGACACGGGTTAGCGACTCGATGGCTCAAGTGGGCCCGCCGGACGGGTCCAGTGCCACAAAACCAGCGCCAGCACGGCAGCCGTTGCCAGCACCGCCGCCAGGGTGCTGTAGGTCACCACGTCGCTGGCTGCCAGCCCCGCGAACACCGGGCCGAGCGATCCGACGCCGAATCCCAACGTATAGGCCAACCCGTAGCACAAGCTCCGTCGCTGGCGCGGGACATACTTGGCCACAAGGCTGTTGAAGAGCGGCTGATGCATGAAGAAGAAAGGGGTAAACAGTGCGGCTGCCCAGAGGCGGGCAGCGCCGTGTGCCAGGCCCATCCACAACACGCACGGCGCCGCGGCAAAAAGGGCCGCGGCCAACAGTGGCTCGAGCAAATGCGCCCTGGCAAATCGACCGGCCGTGTATTGACCAACGATTCCCAGCAACATCACACCGGCCGTGAGGTAGTTACGAATACTCTCCGGTGGCAATCCAAGGAACTGAAAACCGGCCCCGTCCAGATACCTGGGGAGAAAGGTCAAGATTGCGGCGTAGACGAAGCCTGCCATGCTTCCCAGGGCGAGCAACAGGCCAAAAGCGGACCAATGGGCGCCGTCCTCGGGGTCGACCGCGACGCCGCCGACGAGTTCCGTGATGCCTTCCAGGCTCAAGTTTTCCGATTCGTGATGCAGCCGAAAGTGGAGCAGGACGCCCAGCAGGATGCCCGGCACCGTAAGAAACAGGAAGAAACCGCGCCAATCTGCCCCGGCGCCCAACACGACCGCGGCCAGCAGCGGCCCGGCGGCAATCCCGGCGGATCCGAGAATCCCATGATACCCCAGCGCCATGGTCCGATTCGCCGGGGTCGTGTGCAACGAAATGAGCCCTGCACCGGCCGGATGATACACGCTGGCAAAGGTGCCCAACGAGAACATGGCGGCAAACAGCAGGCCCAGATACGTCGAGAAGAACGCCATCAAACAGGCGCCGCTGCACCCGGCGAGGTAGATCAATAGCAGACGCTTCGACCCGAACCGGTCGGCAAGCCAGCCTGCGGCAAGAGCGAACAGACCGAACGGCAGACGTAGCGTGCTGCCAATTGCCCCCGTGACCTCCGTGCCGACCCCGAAATCGTTGGCCACCAACTGCTCAACGGTCGCAAAGGAATGCTCATAGACGTGGACCAGGGCGTGGCAGCAGGAAACCAGGAGCACCAGCCGCAACGTGGGGCCGTTCATGCGCGACATGACACCTCCACGAGTTGCCCCAGCTTCGCTCGCGCCGCGCCCGAGTCGATCGCTTCAGCCGCCTGCCGGACGCCATCCGGGAGCGTGTCCACCAGGCCCACAGTCCACAACGCGGCGCCGACGTTGGCCAGTACCACGTCGCGGGCGGGGCCCGTTTCGCCAAGCAAAATGGCTTCAATGCGTGCCGCGCTTTCTTCCGGTCCTTGAACCTGAAGGCGGTCGCGCGTGACGTGCGGCAGTCCGAAGTCGGACGGGGCCCATTCCCAGTGCCGCAATCCTTCGGGGCCAACCTCCGTGACCTCGGTCGTGCCTCCCAGCGTCACTTCATCCAACCCATCGGTGCCATACACCACGAGGGTCCGCCGCGTGCCCAGCATGCCGATCGCCTCGGCCAGAAGGGGGCGCAGTTCCGCCCGCCCCACGCCCAGAAGCTGAAACGGCGCCGACGCGGGATTTGCCAGCGGCCCCAAGAGATTGAACACCGTCGGATGCGGCAACTGCCGGCGGACTGGCGCGACATGCTTCATCGCCAGATGGTACAGCGGCGCGAAGCAGAAGCAAATCCCCACCTCTGCCAGGCACTCTTGGACTCTCGGCAACGCGGCCTCAATGTTCACACCCAACTGCGCCAGTACGTCGGACGCGCCACTGCGGCTGGTAACTGCACGGTTTCCATGTTTGGCAACCGGCACCCCGCATGCCGCCGTGACAATAGCTGCTGTGGTGGAGATGTTGAAAGTTCCCGAACTATCGCCCCCGGTGCCCACCACGTCGATAAGCCGGTCACTTTTCCCTTGAATACACAGCATACATTCGCGCATTGCGGCTGCGGCGCCGGCCACTTCCGCCACGGTCTCGCCTTTGCGATGCAAGGCGGCGAGGAATTGCGCCGTGAGTTCCGCGGGGACCTCGCCGCTCATGATTCGGCGAATCGCCTCGGTCATCTGGCCCACGGCCAGGTCCTGACCGGATTCCATCAGTTGAACGTAGTTTTCGATCAGCATGGGCTTCTCCCGATTGCCTCCCATTCGCAGGGGCTGCCATTGTATCGGGAAACGGCTGCCGTGAAAAGGGGCTGGATTGCCCGCTTGCAGACCTGTTGTGATGCTCCGCTGTAGAGTAGAATGCTCCAGTTCGTTATCCCTCCTATTTCAAAAGGGCGCCCACATGAACACCCGCCTCCACTCCGCCATTGAGAAGACCGTCAATCGCCGCAACTTCCTCAGGACCGCGGCGGCCACCGCAGTTGCAGGCACGTTGGCAACGCGCCGTGGCGCGGCGGGCGCGAACCCCGGATTGGCAGGCCGCTGGGACATGAAGCCGAGGCCCGACCTGCTCAGTGAGACGTCGCCCAAGGGTCTCGAAGTGTTTCAACTTACCACGGAGCCGGACGTGCCCGCCAGCCATGTTTACATGGAGGCGCAAATCTTCATGCCCGATTCCAAGCGGCTGGTGCTGCACCGGGCGGCCCATGCACACGGCCCGATGCGCGGCGATCCGCGGCATCAGTACCTGCGCTGCGATTTGGACGACGGCGGCTCGTTGCATCCATTGACCGACGAGACGGGGGCGATTGCTCCCTCGGTGTCGCCCGACGGCAAGCACTTGTACTACATCGTCGACGAGACCACGCTTGGCGGCGGCAAGGTCACTCTGAAACGCGTCGGGCTGGACGGAACTGGGCGAGAGACCATCACGGTGATTGACTCGCCGTTGCCGGGCACGGCGTTTCGTCCGTCGCGAATCTACCCGCTCTCGACCATTTCGTCCGACGGCCGGCGGCTGGCGACCGCGGCATTCCTCGGCGACGGGCAGGCCGACCCGCCGCCGTATGGCCTGATGGTATTCGACCTGCAAGAGGGGAGCGTGGAGTTGGTGCTGCATGGACCAACCTGGTGCAACCTGCATCCGCAATACTGCCGCTCGACCGAGCCGGATGCCAGTCGCGACATCCTGGTGCAGGAGAATCACGGCAACGTGGTCACTCCAACGGGACAATTGGAGCGACTCGTCGGCCCGCCCGGTGCCGATATTCACGTCATCCGCGACGACGGTACGAACTTCCGCAACATGCCTTGGGGGCGCGACGGCAACGAGCACTGCCAGGGCCACCAGTGCTGGCGTGGCCGCACGACGTGGGCCATTACCAGCACGAGCACGCGCGAGCCCCGCGAAGCGCAGTTGATCGAGGGGCGAGCTACGCCCCACGCCGACCACGTGGGAATCGCCACCCCCGGCGGCGTGCGCAACGACCTGACGCGCGAGTTCCCCAGCCCGCACTTCTACCACTTCGCCACCGACGTCGAGGGCTGCCGCTTGGTATCCGACTCGCAGCCGATGCGCGAGGGCGGCGCCGTGTGGGTGGCCGATCTTGGCCGGCCGGGCGAGGATCCACTCAGCAATTTCGTGTACCTGCTCAACCCGAGATCGTCGTGCGGCAAGGAGGCCCATATCCATCCATTTCTCTCGCCTGACGGGACGATGGCCTTTTTCAATTCCGACGAGTCGGGCGTTCTCCAGGCGTACATGGTGCGCATCGGCTGAGTCACGCCTGCGGCTACTTCACCTGGTAGCAGAGCAGCACGTCCTGGTCGCGGATGAACAGCCGGCCGCCGGCGATGACCGGGTGGGGCCAGGCCTCGCGGCCGCTGCGGTGGGGCTGGTCGAACCGCCCGCGGCGGCGGTAGCCGTCGGGGGTCGCTTCAACGAGGGTGATGGGGCCGCGCTCGTCGCGGCAGTAGAGCATGCCGTCGGCATAGAGGATCGAACACTTGCCCGGCTCGCGCTCTTTCCACACGGTCTCGCCCGTGCGGTAGTTGATGCACGTAAGCACGCCGGGGTTGCTCGAACCGTAGAGGTAGTCCCCGACGCGAATGACGCCGCCATGATGGTTCTGCATGTCCTTGGTGAAGTACAGCTCCTTGACATCGAACCCCCTTGGGGTTCTGGTGATCCACACGGCGCCGCCGCCGGTGCCGTAGCCGCTGGCGGCAAAGATCGTTTGGCCGAACACGATGCAAGTGGGGATATTGGCCGTGCCGTTGGCCGGCCGGTCGTATCGCCACAAGGGCGTGCCGTCCTTGCCGGCAACGCCAATCACACCCTTGGCCGTGAGCGTAACGTACTGCGGCACTTGCGCGAGATTGGCTTTGATGATGGAACTGTACGCGGCCGGATCGCCGACCGGCGCGCCCCAGATCAGCCGGCCGTTGGACTTGTTCAGCGCCGCCACGGTCGCTCGCGGACCGCCGGGCGTACACAGCACCCACGGTCCATCGACCAGCACCGACTCGCTGTAACCCCATTGCGGAATACTGCCGCCAAGGTCTTTCACCAGGTCGACCCGCCAGGCGGGCTTACCGGTGCGGGCGTCGAGGCAAACCAGATCGCCGTTGATGCCCAGCGCGTAGAGTCGGTCGCCGTCGACGGTGGGCGTGGCCCGCGGGCCGGGATAGCCGCTGCCCGGGTGGCGGACCGGACCGATGGGCGTGCCCCAGACCGGCTTGCCGCCCTGTATCAGATCGAGACAGAACACCCATTCCTGGCCGCCGGCGTTGCCCATGCTGTACAGCCGGTCGCCCACCACGGCCGGGCCGCTGAATCCTTCGCCCAGCCCTGTTGCCTTCCACAGGAGCTTGGGGCCGCCGGGCGGCCACTCCTTAAGGAGCCCCGTCTCGGTGGATAAGCCGTCACGATTGGGACCGCGCCACTGGGGCCAATCGCCGGCCCATGTTGCCGTTGCCGCAAGCCAGCCTGCCGCAGCGCACGCGCACATGATGAGACGAATTCTCAAGTCCCTTCCGTCACAAACGATCATGGGAGCCCTTCCACAAATTCGGGGTTCTCTATGCAGGCGTTATCCGCTGTCGCTCAGCCCAATGAATCCACTATTTCGGGTGGCGCGTGGGTACTGAGATCCGTCCCGTTGCGCCTTCCCGGCTTGGCGCCTTTGCATTCGGGTATGCCCGGCTCTACACGCAAAGCCTCAAAGGAAACAAGGGAAAGTTCGTAGGACCCCCGGGGTGTTCATCGGTGCCGCCGTTGGGTCAGTATAACCTATCGGCACGGGCATTTCACGGTTCGGGCTGGTGAATACTCCACCCAGGCCCTTGACAACCCGTCCCGCAGCACGTCAGAATACCGGAATATGCCGCTGTTCGGCATGGGGCTTCCACACTCTTCTCTGCAGAAACGTGAGGTCTACCATGAACGCGGTCATGAGGGTGTTCTCCGCAAGTCGGGTCCGCCACGCGATCTGGTCATTGCTCGTAGTGGCCGTCTCGGTTGCCGGGGCGGGGGGCTCGTCGGCCTTAGCGGTTACCGTGGGTTTCTGGCGGCTGGACGACGCAGCGGCCGGCAATCCGGTTACGACGGCCGCGTCTACGGTGAACAACGCCCTGTTGCAGGGAACCGGCGGTGGATCCTCGCCTCCTGTCTTCGTCGCCGATGTGCCGGGCGCGACCATCCTCGACGCCATCGGAGGGACGCTCGTCGGCGCTAATGCAACCTCGGTCCAATTCGGCGGCAGCAACTACATCGATGTCCCCTTTGACAACCTCCTGCAACCGGCGGAGTTCACCATCGAGTTCTTCATGAAAGCAGGGGCTCAAGGAACTTATCCGGGGATCGTGCAGAAGCCGAAAGCGGCGGGCGGCACGGCCGTCGGGCCCGGCAACGTCACCTGGGGCGTCGGAAAGAACAATGCAGAGTTGGCGTTCGTGCGCGTCGACTCGCAGACGACCTTCAACCGAACCTTCACCATCCCCGGTTCCACGGCCGACGGCTATTGGCATCACTTCGCGCTGACCTATTCGGGCGGCACGTGGCATCTGTACCGCGACTACGGACTAATCTCCACTACCACCGGTCAAACGACCGACTACGACGGGCTGAGCGGCTTGCGGTTCGGCGGAGTTTCTCCTTTTCACCCGTACAACGACCTGCTGGACGAGGTGCGGTTTTCCAGCACGGTTCTCCTTCCCGACCAGTTCCTGGCCGTCCCGTCGGTTACCTTGTACTGGGACGGGGGCGACGCCGACGGCGCTACCGGCGCGATGGGCGGTAGCGGCACCTGGAATACCAACGCCACGGCCAACTGGTACCCGGGCTACGGCGCCATTGACGTCCCGTGGAGCACACCCGGCCCCAACGACGCGTTCTTCGGCGGCAGCACCGGCACGGTAACCATTGCCGCGGCCGGCGTCACGGCACGGTCGGTCACGTTCGACACCGACGGCTACACCGTCCAGGGCGGGCCGCTGGCTCTGGTGGGCGGCGGCGTCGTGGCCAACCAGAGCGCTACGGTCAGCGCTACGATCACGGGTTTCTCCGGGCTCGAAAAGAGCGGCAGCGGGACTTTGGCCCTTGCCGGCGCGAACACCTATAGCGGCGGAACGGCCATTAGCGGCGGCTCGCTGCAGATCGGCAACGGCGGCACCACCGGTACGCTAGGCGAGGGCGCCGTCACCATCACCTCGCCCGGCAACCTGACGTTCAATCGGTCCAACGACTACGCCGTCCCGAACTCGATTGGCGGCTCCGGCAGCCTGACCCAGGCGGGTAGTGGCAAGACGATCTTCAGCGGTGGCGGCTTCAGCTATATCGGTCCAACCAGCGTCGATCAGGGGACCCTCGAGCTTCGAAACACGGGCTACACGTTCAATTCCCCCATTACCGTAAACGCCGCCGGTACTTTGGACCTCGTCTACACGACGACCGGGTTCACCAGCCGTATCGACCTGGCCGGGCCGGCCGTGACCGGGACGGGCGTGATCAACATCAACAATGCCGGTTCCGGCGTTACGGGTGCCTGGACTACGGTCAACCGCAACAATACGGGGCGCTATTGGGACTTTGACGGGGTGATCAACGTCAACTCCGGTGTGCTGACGCGCGACCACAATGTCGCGAATACCATCCGGGGAACCGCCACCGTGAACGTCGCCGCCAATGGTGTACTCGGCGCGCGGGGCGCCGGAGGGATTACCATCGGCGCACTCAACGGCGAGGGAGCCGTCTCTCCGCTGTGGAGCGGAACCAACGCTACCACGCTCACGTTGGGAAGCGGCGATGAATCGGGCCATTTCTCCGGCGTCATCCACGGCGCCGGCACCAGCGGCACCGACGGAACCCTCGAAGGCGGCCGGCTCTCGCTCATCAAAACGGGCTCCGGTACGCAAATCCTTTCCGGCAATAATACCTACTTCGGCACGACGGCCATCACCGGCGGCTCGCTGCAGATCGGCAACGGCGGGACCACCGGCACGCTGGGCGCCGGCGCCGTCACCATTACCTCGCCCGGCAACTTGACATTCAATCGGTCCGACGACTACGCCGTCCCGAACACGATTGGCGGCTCCGGAAGCCTGACCCAGGCGGGCAGCGGCAAGACCACGTTGAGCGGGAATGGCGTTACCTATACCGGCGCAACGACCGTAAGCAACGGAACGCTGGTATTCTCAGACACCGTTAACCTGAACACCTCCATTGAAAACAACGCCACCGTCGAGATCAACGCCACCAGTGACGACAGTTGGCGGCTGATGAACAACAAAACTCTCTCCGGGAACGGTACGTGGCTCAAGACAGGCGACGGACGAGCGACGTTCCGCAACACCACCGTAACCACCACCGGCCAGTTCCTGATCCAGCAAGGTACGCTGCGCAACGACCAGAACGCCAGCGACTGGAGCGGCAGCACGGCCGACGTCGAAATCAGCGCCGGCGCCATTCTCGACCTCTACGCCGATGCCGTCTATATGAACCGGCTTGCCGGCAGCGGATTCGTACAGAATGATTTTGGCAATTCGAGTGGCTATTCCGGCTCATCCCAGTACATCGAAAAACTCGTCGTCGGGGTCGCCGACGGCAGTTCCACCTTCGAAGGCGTGATCCGCAATAATTCCACGAACTCGGCCCTTGGCTCGGGCGTCGGCAAAGGTGGCGTGCAACTGGAGAAGGCAGGCGCCGGCACGCAGAGCCTCAGCGGCAACAACACCTACCGCGGCACGACCAACGTGACGGCCGGTACGCTGCTGGTCAACGGCACGCACATTGGCGGAGGCATGTACACGGTGCAAGCGGCACAGGGCGGCACGGCCACACTGGGCGGCACGGGCACGATCGGCGCAACCGTGACCATTGGCCCGCGCGGTATCCATGCCCCGGGCACCAGCGTGGGCGAGCAAACCGTCGGCGATGCCGTTTGGAGGCCGGATGGCGCGTTCGAGTTCGAAATCAACGACGCCACCGGCGAAGCCGGCCGGGCCGCCGGCGGCTGGGACCTGCTCACCATCACCAGCGGCCAAGGCAACTTGTACGGCCTGGGAACGTTGGACATTCGGAACCTGACCGCCGGTTCCTTCCGCATCGACATTGTGTCGCTCGACGGTTCGACGTCCGGCGCTTTGGCCAACTTCATCGCCACCCAGCCGCGCACGTGGGAGTTCGTCACTTACGAAACGCTCCTGGGCGAGTTCAATCCCGGGTTGTTCGACTTGAACGTCGGCCCCTTTGTCGAGCACAACAACCTCGCAAAGGGCTATTTCGAAATCGTCCAGACGCCCGGCGGCTTGGCCATCGGCTTCGTACCGGAACCGAATACCCTTCTGGCGGCGCTGATGGGCCTGACGCTGCTGTTGGCGCGCCGTCGGCGGTGGGGCTGAATGGAAAAGACCGGCTGGAAGACCGGTTGCACGTGATTCGATCAATCCTTGTCGGACGAGTGCCATGCGAACCATAAGTCTCCGTCCATCCTCTACCGGTTTCACATTGGTCGAATTGCTGGTGGTCATTACGATCATCGGCATCTTGATTGCACTGCTGCTGCCGGCCGTCCAAGCGGCGCGGGAGGCGGCGCGTCGCTTGCAGTGCTCCAACAACCTGAAGCAACTGGGGCTCGCGATCCACAACTACCACGTGACACACAAATGCTTCCCGGTGAGCATCGGCTACGATAACCCCGGCGACGTTCCCAACCTTGCCGCGCCGGGCCGTAGCGGCAAGGGGTGGATCACCAGCACGTTGCCGTACTTGGAACAGCAGGCCTTGTTCGATCAATTCCGCAACGAGTTGTGCTTCGAAGGCAGTGCTTATAGCGAAGGAATGTGGCGCAGCGGTTGCCGCGAGTTCATGAAAACGCAGTTGACACTGTTGCAGTGTCCATCGGATGGCTCGGTCCGTCAGCTTCTGACTACTCAAAACCAGTGGTCCGGAATCCCGGTGGCGGCGACCAGCTACAAGGGCGTGATCGGCGATGCGCGCATGGGCAGCGCGTGGACCGGGAGTCCGGATTGCCATACCAGGGCCCGTTGCCCCGGCATCTTCTGGCGACACAATTACGTGTATACCGTGTCGATCGACGACATCCGCGACGGCACGAGTAATACGCTGGCCATCGGGGAGGACGTGCCGGAGATGAACCAGCACTCGGCAGCCTTCTACGCCAACGGCGACTATTCAAGCTGCCATGCCCCGCTGAACTACTTTCCCGATCCACCTACGCCCACCCAGTGGCCAATGGTCATGTCGTTCCGCAGCCGTCACCCGGGCGGAGCCCACTTTTGCCTGGCGGACGGGTCGGTGCGGTTCCTTGGCGAGGCGATCCAGATGGAATTGTACCAGGCACTGGCGACCAAGGCCGGCAACGAGCCGGTCCAGGTGCCGTAGTCGTTGACGTTGGCGTCGGCCGCTGCGGGCGCCGGCGAGTTTCCTGCTAACGAGAGATAAGTGATCATGTGCATGCCATCATTTCCGGCCTCCCGGTGCAAACCATTCCGGTCCCGGCCGCTCCATTGGTGTGCAGCCGGCGTGTGCTGCCTCATCCTCGTGATTGCCGGATGCGGCCGGGGCCACGGGGGCGCTGTCTCGGGACGCGTGACCCTGGACGGCAAGCCGCTCGATACCGGCACGGTAACCTTCCATCCAACAGGCGGCGGCCCGACGGCCTACGGCGGCATTCATCCGAATGGAACCTACCGGGTGAAGACCGGCACGCAGCAAGGGCTGCCGCCGGGGGAGTACCGGGTCACCGTCTTGGCCGCCACGGAGCCGCCCACCGACGGCCCCTCCGTGCCCGGCCAAATGATTACGCCCGCCAGGTACGCCGATCCGAACCAAAGCGGGTTCCAGTTCACCGTTGCCCGAGGTTCCAACCAGATCGATCTGGAGCTAAACTCAGACTAGGAAAACTTGGAACCGCCGCGGGCGCTCCCTGCGGTTCCGTTGCTGCCGTGCCCGGCGGTGCGCACTTTTTGGGAGCCGGGCCGTGCCGGATTGCTGAGAACACGAGCGAATCGAACGCAAGAACCGGGTTCACCTACCCACCAGACGTCTTCCTACCCAAAGAAGGAGTATCCCCATGTGTGAGTCATGTTCACCGAACTTCAATCGTCGAGAGTTTGTCGTGGGTGGTTCGCTGGCGGCTTCCCTTGTTTCCGTCTCGCTGCTTCGCGCCACCGAAGCCGCAGACGAGGCCGACGAGGCCGCGCGCGACAAGACACCGGCCTTGGTGAAAGCCGTGTTCTTGTACCCGCTCTCCGAAACCTACGACGAGGGCAATCAGTGGCACCCTTATCCGGGCCGCTATTTCGGCCACGCGGAACAGCAGCAGAAGTTCGCCGAGCATATCGGTGCAATGGCCGAACGGATCGGGATGCGAATCGAAGTGCTTTCCAGCCCGCTGACGGACAAAGCCGACGCGGATCGGTATATTGCCGAGGCCGGTTCCGCGCCCTCCGACGCCACGCTGATCGTCTGCCTGTCGAACGCTTCGATCAACGATGCCCACCGGATTTCTCAAGAGGTGGAGGGTCCGGCAATCGTTTATCTCCCCACGGGAGCCACGCACGGCCGGCCGCCGGCTGCACTGCTCGATGCGGAACGGGTCCATTTCATCTACTCCGTGGAGAACTGGGCAGAGATCGAGCGGTCGCTTCGTGCCGTTCATGCCAAGAAGATGCTGGCCCAAGCTCGGGTGCTGCGCGTGGGCAAGTACGACAGCGTCGCCAAGGGAGTATATGGCCGCTTGGGTACGGAGGTCATCTCCCTTCCCGCCGAAGAATACAACGACTTGTTCGATTCCATCAAGCCGGACGACGCAATCGCGGCGGCCGCGATGCAGTTCAAGGGCAATGCCGTGGAGGTCACGGACATTACCGACCACTACTTCGTCGAGGCGTTCCGCGCTCACCAGGCCGTTGGCGCCCTGCTCGAACGGTACGACGCCGATGGAGTCACGATTGATTGCCTGTTGCTTCAGCACCGCAAGCCGTGCGTGGCGTTTTCGCTGCGCAACGGCAACCTGACAGCCACCTGCGGCTGCGAGAACGACATCCGGGCCACGATGACCATGCTGCTGAACCGCCACCTTCTCGGCCGGGCGAGTTTTCAGCACAACTCGGGTTACGACCTGGTGCGCAACCATTACTATGCCACGCACTGCACCTGCGCGCTGAAGCTCAACGGTCCCGATGCGCCGCCTCAGGAGTACAAAGTGCGGCCGTTCTTCCACCATCTGCCCCAGACACCCGCGCTCGACGTGCAATGGACACCCGGGGCGCCCGTCATCCTGGCGCAAATGCTGTCGGAGGAGAGCATCCCCTACTTCACGGGCAAGGTGGTGGCATCGCCCGCGTCCCCGCCGACCGGCGGCTGCGCGACGCGCGTGCTGGTCGACCTGGACGTGGACGACGTGAGCAAGGCGTGGATTACCCACCATTCCATTCTGTCGATCGGCACCCGTGAGGATGCTCGCGCGTACGACATCTTCAGAAAGTTGTTTTAGGGCGCGCCAGGAATACCTTGGACGAATTGTAGTAGGCACACGCCGTGTGCCGTTCGGATTTGCGGCACACGGCGTGTGCCTACTACACTGGAATTGACCAATTCTATGGTTGAGCGCGCCCTCAGGGCTGGGCAGTTCCAGGGCTAGGCACAACCCTCGCGCCTTGGTATGATCGCGGTCGTGAGTTATGGCGTCCCAATTCGGTACGCCGGGAATCGCGAGCGAACCACCAGACACGGCATCCTATGGGAGCAACGAAACCATGAAACCACTGATCTTGACCGCCGCCGCACTAGCGCTTCTCGCCTCGCACGCTGCGGCCGAACCGGTGCGGCTGATCTACGACACCGACATGGGCAACGACGTTGACGACGCCTTGGCCCTGGGGCTGATTCACTCGCTTCAGTTGCGGGGTGAATGCCGTCTGCTGGCAGTCACGCTCACGAAGGATCATCCGCTCGCCGCGGCCTACACCGATGCGGTGAATGCGTTCTATGGGCGCGGAAACGTTCCCATCGGCGTGGTGCGCAACGGGGCGACGCGCGAACAGGGCCGGTTCATCGGGCTGGCGGAGGCGCGGGATGGCGACGCGCTGCGCTACCCGCACAGCCTGCGGAGCGGGGAAGATGCCCCGGAGGCGACGGCCCTGCTGCGCCGGATCCTCGCGGCGCAGCCGGACCGGTCGGTCGTGTTCGTGCAGGTGGGTTTTTCCACGAACCTCGCCCGCCTGCTCGATTCGCCCGCCGACGACGTCTCGCCGCTCACCGGCCGCGAACTGGTGGCCGCCAAGGCAAGGCTGCTTTCCATCATGGCCGGGGCCTTCCAGCCGATCCGCCGGCAGAGGCATCGCGAATACAACGTGGTCCAGGACATCCCTTCGGCAAAGAAGATCGCGGCCGACTGGCCGACGCCGGTCATTTGGAGCGGCTACGAAATCGGGATCGCTATCCCCTATCCCGCGGTGAGCATCGAGCGCGATTATCGCTACGTCGCCCATCATCCGGTTGTCGAGGCGTACGTGCTCTACAATCCGCCGCCGCACAACCGGCCCACGTGGGACCTGACGAGTGTCCTTTATGCGGTCCGGCCCGACCGGGGCTACTTCGGCCTGTCGGAACCCGGCCGCGTGATTGTCGAGGACGACGGCGGCACGCGGTTCGAGCCCGATCCGAACGGCCCGCACCGCTACCTGACCGCCGATGCCCAGCAGTGCCTCCGCGTGACCGAGTTGTTTGTCGCCCTGTGCAGCCAGCCGCCGTGCCTTGGCCCGCTCGACGGCGACGAAAGCGAGAACGAATGACCGTTGACGCAAGCCATCGGCGCCCGTCGCGCATCGTCGTGGTCGGGTCGGTCAACATGGACCTGGTCGCCCGCGTTCCGCGTCTTCCGCGTCCTGGCGAGACAGTCGGCGGCCGGTCGTTTGATACGATTCCCGGCGGGAAGGGGGCCAACCAGGCGGTGGCCGCGGCGCGGTTGGGGGCGTCGGTAGCCATGATCGGCCGCGTGGGCGGCGATGCCTTCGCCGGGCCGCTCATCGCGTCGCTTCGCTCGCACGGCGTGGAGGCCGGCACCGTCCTGCCGACGCCCGACTGCCCGAGCGGAATCGCTACCATCGGCGTGGAGGACTCCGGTGAGAACGCGATCATCGTCGTCGCAGGGGCGAACGGCCGGGTAACGCCTGCGGACGTCGCCGCCGCCGAACCAATCATTTCGGCCGCCGATACCGTGCTGCTGCAACTGGAGATTCCGGTCGAATCGGTGGTTGCTGCCGCGGCGCTGGCGCGGCGCCATGGGGTGCGCGTGGTGCTCAACCCCGCCCCGGCGCCGGCCGCCCTGCCGGACGAACTGCTCCGTGCCGACGCCATCTGCCCGAACGAAACCGAGGCGATTGCCCTCACCGGCCTTTCCGGCGACGGTGCCGACTTGGCGGCCCGGCAGGCGCGTTGGCTGGCCGAGCGCGGCGCGGGGCTTGGCATGGTCACGCTCGGCGCGCGGGGCGCCGTCTACTGCGAGGCAAGTGGCGAGCCGGTCCATGTGCCGCCGTTCGAGGTGCGCGCCATCGACACGACGGCCGCCGGCGACGCCTTCGCCGGCGCCCTGGCGGTCGCGCTCTCCGAGGGCGCTGCCGGCGCGGCCGCCGTACGCTTCGCCTGCGCCGCCGGCGCGCTGGCCGCCACCCGGCCCGGTGCCCAGCCGGCCATGCCGTCGCGCGACGAAGTGGAATTGCTCATCAACCAGCAGAAGGGAACGTCATAACCACACGGCAGCGGGTCATGTAGCCAACCAGACGCTCGATGCCGGCGCGGTCGCCAGCGGGCAGGAACACAGAAGGGCTTGGCTTCAGGACCGATCGCATCCGCCGCTCGGTTGCAATCGATTCTTTATCGCGATTGACGTTCGCGCGAAGGTGGCAGCCGTCTCCCGAACCAATGACACGCCATCAATCTGGCTCACGATTTCCGTTGGCAGAGCCCCGGTGCCGAACGCGGCGCCGAAGATGTGCCCAAACATTGACCCAATTGTATCAGTGTCACCGCCACACTGCACGATCTCTCGGATCGTTTCCATCAGGTCGGATGAGCGAGTGGCAGCAAGGATGGACAGTGGAACAGAATCGACCACGTATCCCGACGATGCGAATTTCGTCGCGTACTCGGTCAGGGACGGCGACGAATCGCGAACGTCGATCAAACGGTCCCGAACGCGGGAATCAGGGAGCGAATCAACGAGCGCTGGCAGGAAGCTGACATCAAACGACTTGCCAGCGACTACATGGCGAATTGATCGAAGGATTGCGAGTGCGCCAATATACGCTTCGTCGTTCCGATGGGTAATTCGGCACACATCACGGATTGTTTGGCGATCCGATTCCCGGTCTGGGTCGAGAACAAATGCCAGAGGGGCAATCCGCATTGCCGCACCGTTGCCTGCTGATCGTTCGCCGGTGGCCCCGACCATTGCCCAGTGTCCGCCAGCATCCAGTTCCGTGAGTGCTTTCAGCGTGCTTGCGCCTACGCCGTGAATCCGTCGTTGGCGAAACCACCGCAGGAAGCTATTGGCGACGGATTCCGCAGCGACCGAGCCGCATCCAACGATGGATTCGCACGTTGCAATCGTCAGCTCCGTGTCGTCGGTAACGCGAAGAGTGGGAGGAACCAGGAAGCCTGCCGTCGGCGGATTACCCTCGTAGTGGGCTCCAATCGCGTCGCCAATTGCGCCGGCGAGAAAGCAGCCAGCAATACGATCTTCGATGGTTACACCGGACACAGCGTTGGAGAGCCTTTCGCGATAACGATCCCATTCAACCGGCGGCGACAGATGGATATTCCATTGAATAACGGGTTATCGCCGCTCGGTTGCAATGGA
This sequence comes from Thermoguttaceae bacterium, assembly GCA_034005525.1. GTDB lineage: Bacteria > Planctomycetota > Planctomycetia > Pirellulales > Thermoguttaceae > PWXP01. The sequence goes on from JAVEUP010000026.1 coordinate 50,283, forward strand.
TTGTTCGCCGATTCTGAAAGGAAGTAGTCATGTGCGATCTAGTAGTCTGTCTGCCTGCAGGCCAATCGCTTTGGCAAGTGAGCTATGCATGCGCAGGAGAGTTTCCATTTGATGATTCAGACCATGTTCGTCAGATACGCGAAGGCGAGCTATCAGGGGCTGTGGTGGAAGCCCCGGAGGCTGCATGTCGGTATCACGAAGATGTTGCAGGGACCATCGATAGTACGATCGCAGTTGAGCAGTGTAGGATGCAACAGGTTCTTTTAGGTCGTGAAAGTACAGAATCGCCATCGCTTCGAGCGGAAAGAAAACGGTGGCCGGATGCGTTGATGTGGTGTCGTGAAATGCAGTTGTCCCTTCGAAACGCTCTCGCCATTCCGTTGTAGCGAGAAGATACTGAGTCAATGTTTCCAGTTTCTGAAGGAGCATGTCGTTTCGCCTGCGTTTACGGTCAAGCCACGATGAAAGCAACGAAAGCGATGCACCGATTACTGTTCCGAGTAGTGCGGATGCTGCGGCAATTATTGCAGGCCAGTGGTTCATTGTGGTGCTTGTGTTAGGCGAACTTGTATTTATCCCGCCGGCCTTGGGGGAAATCCGGAACGGAAATCCGGGGACAGGAAATCCGGGGACACAATACTGGTTATGGAAGTCTGCGTAGTTTCGACGGCCGGCCACCCTGCCGCGGTGCCAAGATGCGGCCGACCATCCGCTCCAAACACTCGACGAACGACACGTTGCCAAGCGGCCGACCGGTGCGACCGTGCTCGCGTAGATCGCGAATCTCTTCCTCGCTCAGGGCGCTATCGAGCAAGGCTCGCCAATCCGGGACCATCGCCAGCAGTGGGGCGACTTTGATCAGTTGATCGTCGCGTCCCGACAAATGCGCCCGCGCACTGCTCCAAAGCCAATCCTCGGCACAAGCCACGAGACCCGCCCGCACAGGATTGAGTTCCACATAACGCGCCGCGGCCAGCAAGTACGGCTCGTCCATCACGAACGAAGCGAACCGCCCCTGCCAGAGATAACCCCGCCACTTCTCGCGGAAGTTGATCCCCCGCGTGTAGCGGCGATGTGCCTCGCCGATCGCCCGCCGCAGGCTGAGTTCGGTTTGCGGCACGGCGATCAGGTGAGTGTGGTTGGGCATCAGGCAATAGGCCCAGATCTCCACGCCCTCCTTCTGGCACCACTCGGCCATCAGCTCCAGGTAGACCTGGTAATCGCCCTCGTTGAAGAAGGCCTGCTGCCGGCGGTTGCCACGTTGCGTTACGTGGTGCGGCATCCCCGGGATGACTACCCGTGCTAATCTTGCCATGCCGGGAAGACTACCAGAACCTTGCCCATTTTGTCAATACTGGTATTGTGTCCCCGGAATCAGGGATCGCGCGGGCGGTACAGCGGCAGCGGGCTCCCACATGTGACGACGCTCCATCTTCGCAAAATAACGACCAAGGTAACCGGGTTGGCGGACCTACGAGATTGACCTTGGCACACCAGAGAATCGTAAACGAAGGAAGCGACGTCGAACAACCGGAACGCGAGCCAGCTCCGGTGCACCGATTTGTTCTGCCGTTTCGCGTCGGGCTAGGCGGCAAAGACAACACGATTGTGATACGTGATGAATTCCGGATCAATAGTGTGGCCATCAGCTTTGCGAAGAGCAGACAAGTTCAGTTTGACGACGCCATAGTCGAGTTCGGCGTGATGATTCGGACAAACACAGACAATGTTCTCGAGGATGTCTGGGCCGCAATGTGGCTGACCGAGCGGTTTGATGTGATGAGCCTCTGCATATCGTTTGCCGTTTGGAAGTCCGATTGTGCGGCCACACATTTGACATTTGAAGCTATGCATCGTTTTGACGTCAACTGCTTTCGCAGTGTCACGCAGAATACGGTAGGTAGTTGTTTCGACACGACCTGCAGGCGCGTGATCCGTAGCCCTTTGATCCTAGCCCGTCCAGAGGGCCGCGGCAAGCGATTGTGGCAGAATTCTCACGCCTGGGTAGCCGCGCGACCAGCGCGCCGTTACCAGAACGCTGCAAATCAGTTGCGCGAGTTACGAGCATTGGTTGGATTTGCCTTGTTATGCATTTGGCTTTCGTTTGGCCTTGATCTCACCAACAATATCCTTCACGGACAAACCCTCGAACAGCTTGTCACGGTCTATCGCATAGTCTCCGGAGCCTGCCCGGAACTGATTGAGGAACCGAATTGTATCAACAACCCCGATCTCTTTAATCAATGCATTAGTTCCGCGTTGCGTTACTTCCGAAATGGGTTGAACGTGTGCTGTCATCGCAAAGCCTCCGATACAAGAGCAAGTGCGGAGACGACCTTGCAGTCGAGCCCAGATTCCGCTTTGGCTTTCCGCAAAAGGCGATCATCGCATGTCGTGAAGAAGTCTACCCTTGCTGTTGATGCAAGTGCAAGATGGACGGCATCCATTGGGCTGATGCCACGATTCTCAAGAGATTTGGCTAGTTTCTCTGTCTCATCAGTGATTTCGATGCGCTCCTTGGACAGAGCTAGAATGGCTGCCACCTCAGTGCGACGTTGGTCGTCTGGAATACGCCCCATCTCGTATTCGAGCGCCTCGGAATTCACCAACGCAATGTCGCCGACTTGAGCAGCCGCCAGGATCGCCAGAACGGCTTCGGTCTCAACTCGTATCCTTGGTTGTGTTTGATCGTCCAATGGGCGCTGAAGGGAGCAGCTATCGAGGTAGATTCTCATAATCTGATCTTACTCCGTGCTTCCCATTTGTCCGCGCATAACGTGTAGGGTTTTATCGCGTCGTCGCGCAGCGATGACCGGCAAAACCTCGTTGAACTGAGCCGCGGAGCGTGGTGGGGGCACCCGACGGCTCTTCTTGGAGATTGTATCTTGTGGAGGCGGGAGTGAGAAGCGGGTCAACGGCTCCCTTGGGGGGAGGCGAGAAAAGCCACCAAAATTGGCCATTCTAGGTAGTGTAAGCACAATCCCTCAGCGAGTTTCCCGCCTGGAACGAGCCGTCAATCGGCAAAGACCTCCCAGGTCCCCCCATTTGGTGGATGCCACCCCCCCATGGCCTGTTTCTCGGCGAACGGCAAGGATCAATGGCTCGCGGCCCCAGGTAAGCCATCACCCACGACGACGCCCGCGAGTCCATTGCATCGTGTGGTTCGCAACTTTCCATCGTTGGGCCCAGTGGCGGGCTACAGCCTTCCCGAATCTCGACACCAGCACTGGCAGAGGCACGATCACGGCGAGCCCCCACGCGATCGCCACGCACGCAGCGTAACAGCGCCAGCCTCCGCCGAACGGGGGCATGAGCGACTGATCCATCGCCCAGCCAAAGATCACGCCCACACCGGTAACCGCAGCCGCGCCGAGAGCGCCCGCGACGATACCGGTGTGGCGACTCATGGCAGCACCTATGGATGTTGCGAACGTTAAGGCTTCTATCCCGCCCGCTCCCGCGAAAGCCCATGCCGTGGAGGAACTCCGGCCGGGAGCGGGCGGGATAGAACCGAGTTGAACTCAAACCGCGAAGCAGGAGCGGCTATGGGGTTTCTATGCCAGGGGCCATCCTGCCAAGCGGCATTCTACCCCAACTATCGGCGGGGAATCAAGGGGCAGCGGCGGGGTTTGTGGGACTTTCATGACTAGGCCGGGCCAGGCGCGCCGACCGGTTCCCGGCCGCGGGGAGAGAGAATAGGGATGGTGCGGGCAGAAACCGGAGTATGGCATAAAGGTACAGCGACCGTCCTGGAGAACGGGCGAGAAATTGGGAAGCGGGACTGCGGATCGCCCGGGGATCATGTGCTGTTCAGCGGGAGGTGACGGTAGGTGGCCGCAATCAGATCCCTCAAGTTCGGGCGGCCCGTTTGGGCCATCAGGCGCAGGGCGGGCTCGCCGCAGTGCGGACAGCGGTGGCCGCATGGCCTCTTTTTCAGCCTTGCAATCCGGCGTCGGATTTGGTAGGCTTGGGTGCGTGTACAGGCGTATATGTCTTAGTTGCTGGTTGCTAGTTGTTAGTGAACGCGCTGACGCGGTGGGAAAAGCAGCCGACCGTCGACATGGGGGGGCGAATGTGGAAAACGCGAGAATTGACCCCCAAAAAATCGAGGCCCGGTTTCAACCGTAGCGATCCGCACGGGGAGGCACTCGCCCACACGAACGTACCTTCCACGGGCCCACTTGCCGAGAGGGCAAAATCAGAGGGCTGCTCAGAAGGTCGCAAGGAACGTGCAGCGCTGCTGGCAGGAGAAGGCCACGTAATGCTACCCGAAGGGGACAGTCCCATTTTCGCGGCGAAGAACCGTTGCCCGACAACGAGTACCCTGTGCGCCGCGAAAATTGGGACAGTCCCCCATGGCAGTCCGGGCAGCGCACGCGAGCGAAGCCCTCGTGCAGGTCGCCGCAGCGGAGAAAGGCCGTGACCGACCGCTCGATAATCGGCGGCCAGTAGCCGTACTTCGCCTGGAACCGCTCGTCGTAGAGCAAGCTGGAAGGTGTCGAAGTACCGGTCCATCAGGCGCCACAGGTCGGACGCCTGCGGATCGCGGGGTCGGTACAACGGCAGCGGTTGGCAGCACGCGGCAGTCATGACGGCAGGGGCTCCGGCGTGGAAAACGAACCAGCATAGACTATTGCAGCACCGAGACACGGCGGGGTATAACTAAGAGAGGGGCTGACGGCACCCCGGGTTGCCGCGTTGCCCGGGCCAAATCCGAGGCTATTGGAAACGGACATTGGGGTATCGATGGAATGGCCCGAATGGTGGAACATACGGACAGAGGACTGCCATGATGCATCGCTATCTGGAAATCACCTATCGCGACGGCGAGCCGTTGGCTGCTTACCTCTACCTGCCGCGCCAAGAGGGCGACAAGAGCGTGCGGGTCGATGCCCACGGCCGCGGCTACCTAGTCGATTGGACCGAAGACGGACGCCCCATCGGAATCGAAATGCCCTCGCCGTCGCAGGTGACGCTGAACGGGCTGAACGACGTACTCGCCCAACTCCAGCTCGCCCCCTTGGCCCCGGAGGAAGCCTCGCCGCTGCTCGCGGCATAACGGCGTAAATGCGTGCGCGTGGTGCCCCACCCCGGCCCGGTGCCCAGCCGGCCATGCCGTCGCGCGAGGACGTGGAATCACTTATCACCCAGCAGAAAGGAACGTCATGACCACACGGCTGTACCTCGCAACGTTTGCTGCACTCGTGTTCGCCTTCGCTACCTTCGCCGGCTGCTCGTGGCAAGTCGTGGTCGACAGCGAGCAGGGCGCGGCGACGAAGCCGCGCATCGCCCTGGTAATGAAGTCGCTGGCCAACGAGTTCTTCTCGACCATGGCCGAAGGCGCGCGGGAGCATCAGAAGGCCAACGCTGCGCAGTACGAACTGATTGTCAACGGCATCAAGGACGAACGCGACCTCGCCCGCCAGGTATCGCTGGTGGAAGACATGATCGCCCAGGGTGTCCAGGCGATCGTCATCGCACCGGCCGACTCGAAGGCGCTGGTGCCGGTGCTCAAGCGGGCGCTCGACCAGGGCATCGTCGTGGTCAACATCGACAACAAGCTCGACGACGAGGTATTGGCAAAAACCGGCGCGCGCATTCCATTCATCGGCCCGGACAACCGCGCCGGCGCCCGCAAGGTGGGCGAGGCGGTGGCCGCACGGCTCGAGCCCGGCGATCGCGTACTCGTGCTCGAAGGCATTCGCACCTCGCTGAACGGCCAGCAGCGCCGCCTCGGCTTCGAAGACGCCGCGAAGGCCGCCGGGCTGGTCATCGCCGATTCGCAGTCGGCGCAGTGGGAAATGAATCAGGCCAACCAGGTAGCCTCGGCCATGCTCTCCTCGCATCCGGAGGCGAAGGCCATCCTGGCCGCGAACGACAACATGGCGCTCGGCGCGCTGGCCGCGGTCCGCTCGGCCGGCAAGGGCGGCTCCGTGTTGATTGCCGGCTTCGACAACATCGGCGCCGTGCAGCAGGCCATCCGCTCCGGCGATATTCTGGCCACCGCCGACCAGTACGGCGACCGGCTGGCCGTATACGGCATCGAGTACGCCCTCCAGATTCTCGCCGGCCAGGCCGAACCCGCCGACCGCGAAACGCCGGTGGACCTGGTTACCGCAGAGAGCCTGAGCCAGCCGTAACCGCCTCAAACGTGGGGCAAGCATCCTGCTTGCCGAGGCATCACAATTCGAAGGAGCAAAGATGGACGAGCAATTCAAGCGACATGGGGCGTTCAGTTGGTGAGAACTGATGACCGCCGACGTCGAGGTGGCCAAGGCGTTCTACACGAAGCTGTTCGGGTGGACGACCGACGACATGCAGGTCGAAGGGATGACGTATACCGTGATCACCGCGGGCGACAAGGAGGTTGGCGGCATGATGCCGACTCCGCCGGAAGCCCAGGGGATACCACCGACGTGGGGCGCCTATGTCACCGTCGACGACGTGGACGCGACGGCGCAAACCGCCGAACAACTCGGCGGCCGGCTGCTGGTGCCACCGACCGATATCCCCGGCGTCGGTCGCTTCTGCGTAATCCAGGATCCGCAAGGCGCCACACTGAACGCCATCACCTACAAACCCATGTGACGCCGCACCTCGTCCCTGAAGCGGTGCAGCGCAATGCCGTTGCCCGTGAATCCTTAGGTGAAACCGCCACCCGCGGTCGCGCTCCCCGTGCGCGGCCGCTTACAGTTCCGCCCTCTCCCTACGGGAGCGTTTCTTCCCCGCGGGCCAGCTAACGACACGTATCACGGGGCGGCGGCCAAAAGGGCCACCACACCGCACGACGCTATCCGCCGCTCCCGTGCATGCACTGGTTCGTCGCTCATTCCGTCGCGTCGCCAAACCGCGTCAGGACCGTTGCGACTGTTCACGGTGATACGCATCGATGATCGCTTGGCGTAAGTCGTTCGATTTGACTTGGAACTTGTCAAAGTCACGGATGTTGTCCTGTCGCAGATGTAGTTGGCCTTCGCCAACATTGCCGCGGTGCTGCCCCTTCGAATAGTGTGGATTGTTTTCGACTTCGTGCGATGACTGAACCCAGTATTTGATCGTGTCGCGCCAGGCCGCCACCCAAACAAACACATCACAACAGCCGGGCTTGATTTGTTGGAAGTTCATCCAAAATGGCTTCCTTGAATCCGATGCCAAGGCTTTGACGTACAGCGGCGCGTTCAGGTCGGCATCAACCGCACGGGAAGCTTTCACTTCAATCTTGATATCCCCCAACAGAAAATCGTATTGACCCTATGCCGTTGCGCTTTTTGGCGTCACGGGGCTGTTTGCAAGCAGTGGTAGCACGAAAAACTGATCTTGAGATAGCAAAAAGGACTCCATATCTT
>JAVEUP010000184.1:0-15361 GCA_034005525.1 Thermoguttaceae bacterium
GGCTCGCGGCCGTGCCGGAGCCGTCGGCCTTGCTGCTTGTCGCGTTTGGACTGATCAGCCTGGTCTTGGCCGGCGGGCGGAGGAGCGGGAAGCGCGCCGGGCAGGAATAACGTCTGTATCGAATGCACTCCTCCTAAACGCACCGGACCCGAGGCCGCCCCAGCATCAACCCGAGCGGCTGATGCATCGAGAATGACATGAAAGACAACCCATTCGATTTAACAGGTCGGATCGCCTTGATCACCGGCGGCAGTAAAGGCATCGGGTATGCCATTGCAAGTGGCTTTGCCCGGGCCGGCGCCGATTTGTTTCTTTGCAGCCGCAGCGAAGAGCCCCTGTTGGCCGCCATGGAGAAATTGCAGGCCCAAACGTCTGCCCGCGTGGAAGCTACGTGCGCCGACATGGCGATTCGGGAGGACGTGCAGCGCATCGCAGACGAAGCCGTGGCCAAGTTCGGTCGAGTCGACATCCTGGTGAACAACGCCGGCTGGAATATCGTCCAGGCGATCGACGAAATCCGCGACGACGACTGGCAGTACCTGCTCGACCTGAACCTGACCAACGTCATGGCGCTCACCCGCGCGCTGGTGCCGGGCATGAAGCAGCGCGGCTGGGGCCGCGTGATTCACATCTCGTCCATCATGGCCTTGGGCAGCACGCCCAAACGCAATGCGTACTCGGCCACGAAGGCGGCGCTGATCGGGTTGGCCAAAGCGAGTGCCCTGGACTTGGGGCCATTCGGCGTCACGGTCAACTGCATCGCGCCGGGTCCAATCGCCACCGAAATGCCCATGTCCATTCTCAGCCAGCAACAGCAGGATACCTTGGCGGCCAAGACGGCGCTGGGCCGCTGGGCACAACCCGAAGAACTGATCGGTCCCGCCCTACTACTGGCGAGCGAGGCCGGCAGCTACATCACCGGAACCTGCCTGGTCGTCGACGGCGGAGCGCTCAGCCGCGTATTCTGAGTTACCGCAGTCAACCGGAGGTCTTGCCGAACCGTCGAATGAGACCAAGACAGAGACCGGACGTGCTTGGCGAACGTCCCAAAAGAAACCGCTGTAAGTCATTACCTTACAACGGTTTGCGTCAAGAGCGGGAGACGGGATTCGAACCCGCGACGTCCAGCTTGGGAAGCTAGCACTCTACCACTGAGTTACTCCCGCGAGGGCGACCCTGCCGCGGCTGGATCGCCCAAACGACTTAAGTATATCACGGTTCCGGCGCCCGGCAAGAGGTCCCGGCCAAGGAGCCCGGCCCAAACGCGCTACTTTCACCCGGTTCGCCCTTATTGTCTCTTCCGCTTCCAGGTGCAGACGGCTCTACCCAGAGACGGCACCGCGGCGTGTGCTTACTACATTGGCGTAGCCTGCACCTGAAAACGGAAGAGCCCTCTTACTCGGGTTCCGGGGTGATTTCCAGCGGCGGGTAGGTGACCTCGGCGGCCTTGGCTTTCCAGGCCGGGTCGCCGTAGACGCCTGCCTTGGTGGAGTCAAATGGCTTGAAGCCCAATGCGAGGGCGGGCGAATCGGGCGCGAGGTGGAAGTTGCGATTGGCCGGGTCGGCAAACTTCGGATCGGCCACGACCGAGCCTTCTTCATGCCCCTGCTCCTGCCACTCGGCCAGCGGCTTGCCCAGGAACTCGACGGGTTCACCGCCGGCGTGCCAGAAGCAGTTCTTGCGGGTGGCATGTTGAATCTGGTTCCAGCGGCCCGCGAGGAGTTGGCCGGAATCGAAGTAGACGATGTTGTTTTCCAGGGTGAACGACAAATGATCCTCCACGCGCGTTGCCTGCAACTGGTACAGCTTACTGAACGCCAGGATGTTGTTCCGGACGATGTTCTCGCGCCCGTAATGCTGGTGGAAGCCGCCTGTTTTCACGTCGTACACCAGGTTGTTCTCAAAGAGGATTCCCGTACTGCCCTCGTCGGTATACAGCCCCCAACCGCCGTAGGAGTAGGAGTACACGTTGTGGAAGACGTTGTTGCGTACGACGGTTCCCTCCGATGGGCCGAGCGTGTAGATGCCGCCCATATCGCACAGTACTCCCCATCCGATGTGGTGAACGTGGTTGAAGGCAATGGTGTTGCATTTCGCAAGGCTTTCGCCGTAACCCCATCGCCAGCCGACCGAGATGCCGGTGTAGAAGAGGTCGGCGATTTCGTTGTGGGTAACGTGGTTGTCGCCGCTCTGGCCGATCCAAACGCCCACAGCGCAGGCGAAGATGCGCCCGCCGTGCCGGATGATGTTGTTGTCGACCGTAATGTGCCCGGTCCGCTCCGCTTCATTCGCGACAATGCCGGCTTCGCCAATCCGCACCCCGCCCGCTCCGAAATCGTGCACGTAGGATCGCTCGAGCAGACAGTCGCGGCATCCCTTGCGGAACCAGACGGCGTACCGGCCCACGTGCCCCACTTCGCAGCCGACAATCTCCACGTGCCGCGCGCCGTCCACCATAACTACCGCGTCGATTGGAGCGGCCGCCTGCGAAGCCTCGAACCCTTCGGGCGGCATGACCCAGCGAGCATGGCGGAAGGCGAGGCCCTCGAAACGCACGTGCTCGACCAGTTCGCCCGCCGCCGCATTCCCCTCGATCACCAGGAACCGGTCGATCACGGGCGCGACGGCGTCGGCCTTGGTCATATCCTGGCCGGGCAGCGGGCGGTAGTACAACCAGCCGTCGCGCGCGAGGAACCATTCGCCGGCGGCATCGAGGGCGGCCTTGTAGTTCTCCAGGTGGAAGCGCGTGTTCTTCAGCCACCGGTTCCACGATTTCATCCCCTGGCCCGAGGTGACCAGCCTGGCCTGCTCGGCGTCGGCACCGTCAAGGAACCGCCGCGTGACGTCCCATTTGTGATAGACGACCATGTTCACATCGGCCAGTTCCTCGTCGCTGAGACCCTTCAGCGACTGTTCAAAGTCTTCCGGGCGCATGGTCACGGTTTGGCTCGCCTTCTTCGGACGCCGCACGTCGGCGGGGCCCTCAAGCACGTCTTCCTTAACGTCCTGCATGCGGAAATAGAACTTATTCGGCGTGCGCGCCCGCGTGGCGCGGCGGCCGTCGATGAACAATTGCTCAAAGTGCCACTCGCCGGCGGCCACCGCGGGCACGTGAACCTTCCACAGCCCGTCCTTGTCCTTCTGCCAGCCGCTGATCCGGCGTCCACCGCTGAAGACGGGCTGTTCGCCCGGCATGGCCTTGTACACGATGGGCGCCTCCGCCGTACCGCTGTCTTGCGGCCCGAGCACCAGCGGTTCGGAAAGCGTGTAGTCTCCGCCGCGGACATTCACCTGCACCGGGGCGGCAGATGGGCCCTGTTCCTTCTGTCGGCGGATGGCGTCGCGCGCCCCGGCGAGTGTGGCGAACGGCTGCTCGGCCGTACCGGGATGGGCATCATTTCCGTTGGGCGAAACATAGTAGTCGGCGGCGGAAAGCGGCGAGCTTGCACAAACGACGGCACACAACAGAAGGCATTTCATGGCGGGGCTCCGGGGTTGGGCGGGAGGATGTATTGTAGCACGACGAAGCTGGCCCGTCATGGACCGGCCGGGGCGGGCCCGGTCGGGAAGAGAGGAGGTGTGACAAGGACGCAGCATATAGCCCCCGCTTTCGGGCAAGCAGGGACTGCTGTAAAATGAAAGCTCATAGAGTTCGTTGCCCCATCCACCGTTGTTTGCCCGATGAGCGATCCTTACTTCCAGCAGCTTTTTGCCCACCGGATCGGCGGTCCGGAATACGGAAAAGGCTCGGACATTTATAAATTCGAGAAAATCAAGCGCGCGAAGCGACGTGCCATCGCCGAACATCCCGATCGGCCGCTGATCGATTTCGGCATTGGCGAGAACGACGAAGTGGCCCCCGAGGCCGTTCGTCGCGTCATGGCCCGCGAGATCGGCCGGCCGGAGAACCGCGGTTACGCCGATAACGGCATCGCCGCCTTCAAGGAGGCGGTTGCTCGGTTCATGCAGCGCGAGTTCGAAGTCGAACTCGACCCCGCTCGCGAGGTAAACCACTGTATCGGCTCGAAGACGGCACTGGCCATGCTGCCGGCCACGTTGATCGACCCGGGCGACGTAACGCTGATGACGGTGCCCGGTTATCCGGTCGCCGGCACGCATACCCGGTACTACGGGGGCGCGGTCTACAAGCTGCCGCTGCAGGCCGAGAACGGCTTCCTGCCCGATCTGGACGCCGTTCCGGCCGACGTGCGCCGACGCGCGAAGCTGCTGGTGCTGAACTACCCGAACAGTCCGACCGGCAGGGTGGCCACGCACGAGTTCTATGCTCAGGTGGTCGAGTTCGCGCGGGCGAACGAGTTGGTAGTCGTACAGGACGCGGCGCACCTTATGCTCAGTTACGGGGAGCCGCCGCTGAGTTTTCTCCAGGTGCCCGGTGCCCGCGAGGTGGGCGTCGAGGTCCACTCCATGAGCAAGGGCTGGCACATGATCGGCTGGCGCCTGGGTTGGGTGTGCGGCCATGAGCGGCTCATCAGCGCGCTGGCCGACGTGAAGGACAATTCCGACTCGGGGCAGTTCATCGCCATTCAGAAGGCCGGCGTTGCCGCGCTTGACGACCCCGACATTCCCCGCGCCGGACGTGCAAAGTACCATCGGCGGCTGAAGAAGCTGGTCGCCGCGCTGAGCGATTGCGGTTTCCAGTGCGGGATGCCTGGCGGGACGTATTTCCTGTACGTGCCCAGCCCGAAGGCGGTGGAGGGAGGCCCGGTATTCGATACGGCGGAAGCCGCTTCGCAGTACCTCATTACGCAGCAATCGATTTGCACGGTTCCGTGGGACGACGCCGGGCCCTACCTGCGGTTTTCTGTGACCTACGAGGCCGCCGACGAAGCCGCCGAGGATGCCCTCATGGCGGAAACGAAGAGGCGGCTTGAGAGTATCCGATTGGTGTTTTGATAAGATTGCGAGGTTACGATGCCAGAACGAGGGACATTGTGTCGCCTTTTCACATTTTTGCCATGGCTGGCTCTTATGTCGCCGGCAGGTTGCGGCTCCGGCGATGCGCCGCGAGCAGAACTGTCCTATAAGGAAATGGTTGCGAACGCGCGTCGCGAAAAATCGCCCGAATTGCGAACCCGCAAGCTGGCCGATATCGCCTTCCGTCAGGCCGAGGCGGGCGACGAGTTCGGGGCCGAGGCCACGTTTGACCTGGCAAGGCAGGCGTCCGGACAGATTGAAGATGCCGACACCCAAATTCGAACCGCTGTGTATCTTGCCGAAAAGCTTGCCCAGTCCGGTCGTAAGATGGAAGCCGCCCGGGCCTTGGAACCGGCAGTCGCTGCTGTGAACAACCTGGAAGGGGCCGAGGTGCGGGCGGGCGCCCTGGCAGTCATCGCTCGCGGCCAGGCGACGGCCGGCCGCCAGAGTGCCGCTGCAAAGACCGTTGCCCAAGCCGAAAGTCTGCTCGATAAGATTGACGACCTCTATGGCCAAACGCTCGTCAAGGGCGAAATTGCCAAGGCTATGAAGGAAATGGACCAGCCTGAAGAGGTCAAACGGATTACCGGCGCCGCTCTGGAATTGGCGCGCGGGGCTACCGACGACCGCACCCGCGCGAATTGCATTGCATTGGTCGCCTCGCAACTCCACGAGTTGGGCGATCGTGAAGCGGGTCGCACGGCACTGAACGAGGCCGTTGCCGCGGCTCGCGCCATCGAGGATCCTTACAGCAAGACGCACGCCATGTGCGACGTTGCCACGAAGCTGGGCGAAGCCGGCTACCGAGCTGCGGCCCACAAGCTACTTGACGAAGCTGACCTGGTGGCCGACACCATTCCCGACCGCGACCTGAAGATGCAAATGGTCGAGAAGGTTCGCACCTTGATGTTTACCATTCCGAAGTGACCATGAATCACACCCGCGCGGTTGGACTGGCTGCCATGGTCCTGCTGGCCGGGGCGGTCGGCTGCGAGCGGCCGGGGCCCGGCGGGCCTCGCGTGCTGCGACTGGCCCACGTGTACGAACCCGGCTCGCCGACGCACAAGTATGGCGCCACGCGGCTGGCGGAGCGGGTGGCCGAGGCTGGCGTGGGTCTGGAGCTTCGCGTCTTCCCGTCGGCGCAATTGGGCAACGAGGGCGAACTGCTGGAGCAGTTGGCAACCGGCCAATTGGAGATGGCCATTGCCGGGCCCTCGTTTCTGGCCATGTGGCACGAGCCGATCGGCGTGTTCGACGCCGCTTTCGCCTTCGACGACGTCGACCACTTGACGGAGGTTTCCGACGGGCCGATCGGGCAGGAACTCTGGGACGGCCTGCGCCGGCGGCAGGGCATTCGCGTGCTCGGCACCTGGTTCTACGGCGTGCGGCACATCACCTCGAACCGCCCCATCCGCCGGCCCGACGACCTGAAGGGATTCCGCCTGCGCATGCCCGGCGCCAAGATCTGGCAGGCCAGCGGCCGCGCACTGGGCGCCAGCCCCATGCCCATCAGCTTCGGCGAAGTGTACTTGGCGTTGCAGCAAGGGATGGCCGACGGGCAGGAGAACCCAGTGCCCACCATTCAGTCGATGGGGTTCCACGAAGTGCAGAAGTACCTCAACCTGACCGGGCACATTCAGTCGTCCACCCAGGTGCTGGTTGCCGAGTTGGTGTGGGAACAGCTCAGCGCCGAGCAGCAAGAGGCCCTGCGCGAGGCCGTCCGGCAAACGGCCGCCGAAGTGCGCGAGGGCATCGCTGCCGACGAACAACGGATTCTTGCCCGGTGGGAACAGAGCGGGGCGATGGAGGTCGTGGCCGACGTCGATGTCGAGGCATTTCGCCGCCATGCACGGCGCTACTTCGAGGAAGGGTGGAGTTTCAGCGACTTGTACCGGCGAATCGTCGGTCTGCGAACGGAGGGCCCGTTGCCGTGAATCGCCCGGATAATGAGGCGGTCCGCCCGCTGGCGTGGCTGAGGCGTGTTGAACGCTGGACCGCGGCCGGACTGGTGGGCGTGATTCTGACCTTGATGGCCGCGCAGGTGGTTGCTCGCTACGTGTTCCGGGCACCAATTCCCTGGAGCGAGGAAGTCGCCTGCTTCGCCTTTGTTTGGCTGGCGTTCATCGGCGGGGCCTTGGTGGCCGGCGAAGAGAAGCTTCTGACCGTCGACGTTGTTTCGCCGCTTGTGGGCCGGCGGGGGCGGCTGGCTGTCGAATGCATTGCCACGCTGGCCGTTGTGGCTTGCTGTATGCTGATGGTTGCCGGCGGCGTCCCATTTGTCAGGCGCCTCGGCGGAATCGGGTCGCCGGCGGCGGGCATCCCGCGGCGATGGTGGTACCTGGCATCGGCCTTGGGGCTTTCCCTGATCGCGCTGCATGCGGTGGTCAACGCCGTTGCCGCACTCAGGCGGGGATCCGTCGAGTGGAGCGAGGACGATGGCGGCACCGAGGAGCCCGAAGGGCGGAGTGCCTTGCCATGATCCTTGCCTGCCTGGTGATCGCCGTCGTCGTGCTGCTCCTGCTGCGTATTCCCGTGGCGTTCGCGCTGATGCTCCCGTCGCTGGCGTACGTCGTTCTTTCCGAGGGCATCACGCTGGGCATTGCCACGCAGCGGGCGACCAACGGGTTGGAATCGCCCCATCTACTGGCCATCCCGCTGTTCATCATGACCGGCTACCTGGCGAACGTCACCGGCATTGCCGAGCGGCTGTTCCGGTTCCTCACCGGGCTATTCGGGCCGGTGCGGGGGAGCCTGGGCTACGTGAACGTCGCCAGCAGCGTGATCTTCTCCTGGATGAGCGGGGCGGCCATTGCCGACGCCGCCGGCCTGGGCGCCGTGCTCGTGCCGGCCATGCGCCGCCGAGGCTATCCCGAGTCGTTCGCGCTCGGCCTGACCGGCGCCTCGGCGATGATCGGTCCCATCATGCCGCCGAGCATCCCGGCGATTGTCTACGCGGTAACCGCCGGCGTTTCGATCGGAGCCCTGTTTGCGGCAGGCGTTGTGCCGGCGCTGTTGCTGGCCGTGGTCTTGTGTATCTACGTTTGGGTTTACGTCCGCCGCCGGCCCGACCTCGCGCCCGACGTCGGCACGCGGGAAGGCTTCGTTCGTGCCACGCTGGCGGCCCTGCCGGTATTGGGCGCGCCGGTGATTATTTTGGGCGGCATTTTGGGCGGTGTGTTTACGCCAACCGAGGCCGCAGCGGCAGCCGTGGTCTACACCTTCCTGCTGGGCGCGGCGTACCGTTCGATGTCGCTCACGGGATGTTACCAAGTGTTGTTGGGCACCGCGCGGACGACCGGCTCGATCATGCTCATTGTGGCGGCGGCCTCGTTGTTCGGCTGGATCACCGCCCGCGAACAAGCCCCGCAAATCGTTGCGCAAACGATCCTCGGCGTCACCGACAATCCATACGTATTCCTGCTGCTTGTGAACGTATTTCTGCTGCTGGTCGGGATGCTCCTGGAGCCGGTCTCGGCCCTGCTGATCACGGTGCCGGTGCTGCTGCCGGCGGCCGTTTATTTCAATATCAGCCCGCTGCACCTTGGCGTCGTCATGATTCTCAACCTGGTCATTGGCCTGCTGACGCCTCCGGTCGGGCTTGTACTGTACGTGCTAGGCGCGGTTTCCGGCGCCCCGTTTTCGCGCGTGGTCCGCGGCGTGCTGCCGTTTCTTATCGTCCTGCTGATCACCTTGCTGCTGGTCACCTTCGTGCCCGCCATCAGCCTATGGCTGCCGCGTGCGCTGGGGGTGGGATAGGTGAGGGGGAAAGTCGCAAGAGGGTGCCGTAGGCCGCACATTTACCACGAAGGACACGAAGAGCACGAAGGATGGAATTCGACGGCTTGTCCAATCGCGTGATCGGTTGTGCCATCGAGGTGCATCGTGAGCTGGGTCCGGGGCTCCTCGAGTCCACCTACGAACAGTGCTTGACCCAGACCGCTTCGTGTTCTTCGTGTCCTTCGTGGTGTCTTCCTGCGCCGCGAGCGTTGCAGCGGTCGATGTTGAACACGAGAGCACGGCTCTTTGGAGCGTAGCATTGACTTCCCATGCCCTACGCCGAACTTCACGCCAAGACGAACTTCTCCTTCCTCGAAGGCGCCTCGCACCCGGAGGAAATAGTGCGGCGGGCTGCGGAACTGGGGTACGCGGCGGTGGCGGTGACGGATCGGAATAGTCTGGCGGGCGTTGTGAGGGCGCATGGAGCGGCAAAAGAGGCGGGGGTGAAACTGCTGGTGGGCGCGGAGGTGACGCCGGAGGACGCGCCGCCCGCGGTGCTGCTGGCCATGGACCGCCGCGGGTACGGGCGCCTGGCGCGCCTGCTGACCGTTGGCCGTCGCCGGGCAAAGAAAGGCGAGTGCCGGCTCACCATGGCCGACGTGGCCGAACACGCCGAAGGGCTCATCGCCTGTGTCGTCGGCGACGCACGTAGGGTGGGACAAGGTCGCGAGGGTTCATGGTGGGACTGCGCAAGCCGGGCGGACTCCATTTCCAAGCCGCCCGCTGGAAATACGCCGCCACAAGCGACCGAAGTCCCACCAAAGGCGCGGCTTGCTTGTCACCACCCTACAACTCAAGCCAACTCCAATTCCACACCGCACGCTGGAAACACACAGGCTCCAGCGACCGAAGGCCCACCAGGACCCCGGCTTGCTTGTCACCACCCTACCTTTTTGGAAGCGCTGCTCGCCTACCGCGAGGCCTTCCCCGGCCGGTGCTACCTGCTGGCGGAACTCGACCGCGGGCCGGACGACTGCGGGCGGCTGGCAAGGTTGGAAGAATGGGCCCGCGCGGCCGGCGTGCCGCTGGCGGCTGCCGGAGGCGCGCGGTTCCACGTACCCGAGCGCAAGCCGCTGTGCGACGTGCTCACGGCCATCCGGCTGGGATGCACCGTGGCCGAGGCGGGCGAGTCGCTGCTGCCGAACGCCGAGCGGTACCTGAAATCGCCCGCGGCGATGGCCGGCCTGTTCGCCGCTTCGCCCGACGCGGTGCGGCGCACGCTGGAGGTGGCCGAACGGTGCAACTTCTCCCTGGACGAGTTGCGGTACGAGTATCCCGAGGAACTCGCGCCGCCCGGCATGTCGCCCATGCAGTACCTGCGGAAGCTGAGCACCGAGGGCGCGCGGCAGCGGTATCCGGCAGGCGTGCCGGAGAAGGTACACCGGCTGCTGGAACACGAGTTGGCCTTGATCGAGGAACTGCGGTACGAGGCGTATTTTCTGACCGTGTGGGACCTGGTGCGCTTCGCGCGGGAGCGGGGCATCCTGTGCCAGGGGCGCGGCTCGGCGGCCAACTCGGTCGTGTGCTACTGCCTGGGCGTCACTTCAGTCGATCCGGAGCGAATGGACGTGCTGTTCGAGCGGTTCATCAGCCGCGAACGGAACGAGGCGCCCGATATCGACGTCGACTTCGAGCACGAGCGGCGCGAGGAGGTGCTTCAGTATCTCTACGAGAAGTACGGGCGCGACAGGGCCGGGATGACCGCCGAGGTGATTACCTACCGCCCGCGGTCCGCCGTGCGCGAGGTGGGCAAAGCCCTGGGACTTTCGCTCGACCGGGTGGACCGGCTGGCGAAGCAGGTGGAGCATTTCCATGAAGAGCCCGACCTGGACCGGCGGTGCCGCGAAGCCGGCATCGACCCCGACAGCACGGTGGGCCGCCAGCTTATCGAACTGGTGGGCGAGCTGGTCGGCTTTCCGCGGCATCTTTCGCAGCATACCGGCGGCATGGTCATGACGCGCGGGCCGCTGTGCGAACTGGTGCCCATTGAAAACGCGGCCATGCCCGACCGCACGGTCATCCAGTGGAACAAGGACGACCTGGACGAGTTGGGCATTCTCAAAGTCGACTGCCTCGCCCTGGGCATGCTCACGGCCATCCGCAAGTGCCTCGACCTGGTGCAGGAACACACCGGGCGGCAACTGACGCTCGCGACCATCCCGCCCGAGGACGAAGAGACTTATGCCATGATCCGCCGGGCCGATACGATAGGCGTATTCCAGATCGAGAGCCGGGCACAGATGAGCATGCTGCCGCGTCTGAAGCCTCGCTGCTTCTACGACCTGGTGATCGAGGTGGCCATCGTGCGCCCGGGGCCGATCCAGGGCGACATGGTCCACCCGTACCTCCGGCGGCGCAACGGCGAGGAGCCGGTGGAATACCCGAACGAGGCCGTGCGGCAAGTACTGGAGAAGACGCTGGGCGTGCCGTTGTTCCAGGAGCAGGCGATGCGGCTGGCCATGGTGGCGGCCGGTTTCACGCCCGGCGAGGCCGACCGGCTGCGGCGCGCGATGGGCGCGTGGCGGCGGCAGGGGGTGATCGACGAGTTCCGCCAGCGGCTGATCGACGGCATGACCCGCAACGGGTTCACGCCGGAATACGCCGAGGCGGTATTCCGGCAGATACGCGGTTTCGGCGAGTACGGTTTCCCGGAATCGCACGCGGCCAGCTTCGCGCTGCTCGTATACGCCTCGGCATGGCTGAAGCGGCATTATCCGGCGGCGTTCACCGCGGCACTGCTCAGCAGCCAGCCGATGGGTTTCTACGCCCCGGCACAACTGGTGCGCGACGCACGGCAGCATGGGGTCGAGGTGCGTCCGGTGGACGTGAACTTCAGCCGCTGGGAATGCACCTTGGAACCGGCTGGGGACTGTCCCGATTTTCGCGGCAGGGAGGTCAATATGCCTGACGCACGGCACCCGAAAGCCGCGAAAATGGGACTGTCCCCTTCCGGCGTGCCTGTAGGGTGGGTGGTTCCGGCTGTCTCAGCAGCCGGGTTCACCCACGCGGCTGAAACGTCTGATTCTACCGGCAGCGACGAGGCGGCGGCGGCGGCGCGGACAGTCTTCTCCAATGCACGCAAAGGGGACAGTCCCATTTTTGCGGCGGAAGAGTCGTGCGATGAGGCGGCGTTGCCGTGTGTGCCGCAAAAATCGGGACAGTCCCCAGCAACCGGTCCCGCTCTGCGGCTCGGCTTCCTGATGCTTCGCGGGATGCACCAAGCCCACGCCGAGCAGATTACCGAAGCGCGCGGCGACCGGCCGTTTGGCTCCATCGACGAGTTCACTCGCCGCACCGGGCTGGGGCGCGCGGTGGTCGCACGGCTTGCCAAGGCAGGCGCGTTCGATTCGCTGACGTTCAGCCGGCGTGAGTCGTTGTGGCACGCGCTGGATCAAGGCGGGGGAGAGTTGCCGCTGTTCGGCCACACCGAGCAGCAGCAGGAACCCGATGCCGGCCCACCCCCCTTGCCCGCCCTCTCGCCGATGGAGGAGGTATTGGCCGACTATCGCACGCAGGGCCTTTCGCTGCGCGGGCACCCGATAGGTTTCCTGCGTCAGCGGCTCGACGCCGCCGGAGTCGTGCCGGCCGAGCGGCTTGCCACGTGGCCCAACGGCACGAAGGTGAGCGTGGCGGGCATCGTCCTGGTGCGCCAGCGCCCGAGCACGGCCAAGGGCATTACGTTTGTTACGCTGGAAGACGAAACGGGGCAGGCGAACCTGATTGTCCGCCCCGGCGTGTGGAAGCGTTTCCGGCAGGCAGCCCTCGGCGCCGCCGTGTTGCTGGCCACGGGCACGCTCCAGCGCGAAGGGGCCGTCATTCACGTGGTGGCCCAGCGGCTGGAGAACCTTTCGGAAAGGTTGGGCGATTTGGGGCCGCAGTCGAGGGATTTCTGTTAGAGTCCCCCCTTACCGCTGCTCCGGCCCCGGGCGGCCGGCTGGGCTGGGCTGGGCGCGTTCAACGACCCGCTCCCAGCCAATCGGGGTGCTGACGCGGAAAGGATCTCGCTGCAGGAAGTTTGTGAGCGTGGCGTTCACCTTGATGTCTTGGAAGACGTACGAGAGCCGCGTCTTGCCGTTGGGCAGGTAGAGTTGCAGCGCGAAGGGGGTCATTTCGCGCCCGGCCAGGATCAACTCGGCTCGGGCAAAGTTGGCCGCGTCTTCGCGGAACCTCGGGTATGCCTGAAGCCACACCTCATTCTGCCGGTCGCTGGGAGTGACAAGCCGCAGGAAGTACCGGTTCCGCAAACTCTCGGCGGTTGCTCCGAAGAGGAACGGCAGCGGACTATTGGCAATCGCCCTGCCCCGCAGTTCGGGAGGCAATTCATGCTCGGTGAGTTTCTTGGTGACGAAGTTGAACTCGAAAATCGAGTTCCCATCGCACACCCAACGCTCCTGCCGATCGTCGGGTTCGCGAACCCAGAACAGGCCCTTATCGGGCGCCTGGTAGCGCATTTCGCCGTAGTCGGTATGCGTCGGTTCATCGCCCTGGCCGAACACTTCGTCGTATTCCCGCCGGACGAAAGAGCAGGTGAACGTCTTCACCTGCGAACTCCGCTGCTCCCAGGCCGTCAGCACCCAGTCGACATACTCCTGCTGCTGCGCGTCGAGAACGAAGGGCGGCTGCGGAGAGGCCTGTTGCGTCGGCTGGGTGCCGGGCCGGGTGTGCAGGGTTGGGTGGCGAGGCTCGACCGGCTGGTCCGGACGCCCGGACTCTTGCCCGGGATGGTGATATTGAGGTGCCTGCTGCGCAGCCGCCGGTGCCGCCATGACTATTCCAGCCAGAACCGTTAGAAGCAGAGTGTATCGCATTGCGGGTTCCTTATCGATCGCATTCTTGCCAATTGCAGGAACAGACTTGCAGTCGGAGCAAGGATCGGCCCTGCTGGAATCCCGGCTTCAGCCGGTTCAGTAAGCCGCCTGAAGGCGGGACTCCAGCTCGCTGCAAGTCGGTTCGTGCACCCATTTCTTCCGGGAACGACTTCGTCCACATGGGTTGCCATGTCTCCCGCGTCTGAATTCGCATGGAGGGTTCCTTCGCCGCGTCTGCACTGCGAGCGTCCTCCGGCGGGCTGTTCCCGGCGGATTCTAACAAAGACCGGCCGTACCCCCTATGGCAGTTTGCTTGAGAAGATGGGCAACCTGAGGGGAATCGGGGGTTACTCGGCTACAGTGGGAGGCGTTGATCATAGGTTTGCGATTTGGCGCCAAGGCTGGCAAACGAGGGCGCGTCAGTGGAAGTGCCCACACCAGAGAAGGGAAAAAGGGGAAAGGGGAAAAATGGGAAGACATAATCTGGGATTGCTTGTCTGCGGGAAATGTCTTGAGGAACTAACCTTGCCCTTTCTCCCCTTTCCCCTTTTCCCCCTCCAGAAGCTACCGAGACTGCTAGCATTTCGTAAGGTTATGATCGACGCAACAGTGGGACATTCTGGCGAGGGTATTCAGGCGATGACAACGGTCCTACAATGGCGGCATGAAAGTCGCCATATTCAGCACGAAACCTTACGATCGCGAGTTCCTCGAAGAGGCCAACCGGACGGCGGAGCACGAACTGGTGTTCCACGAATCGCGGCTGAGTGCCCGTACTTGCCGCCTTGCCGAGGGGTTCCCCGCGGTCTGCGCATTCGTCAACGACGAACTCGACGCCGGAGTGCTGCTGACGCTTTCGCGGCAGGGCACGCGGCTGGTGGCGATGCGTTGTGCCGGCTTCAATAACGTCGATCTGCGGGCGGCCGAGCAACTCGAACTGACCGTCACCCGCGTGCCGGCCTATTCGCCCCGGGCCGTGGCGGAGCATACGGTGGCCCTGGTACTGTCGCTGGCAAGGCGGCTGCACAAGGCGTACAACCGGGTGCGCGAGGGAAACTTCGCCTTGGACGGGCTGCTTGGCGTCGAGTTGTTCGAGCAGACGGCGGGTGTGATCGGCACTGGGAAGATCGGAGCAATCGTGGCGGAAATCCTGGCCGGGTTCGGCTGCAAGCTGCTGGCCTACGACGTGAAGCCGAACCCCGAGGTCGAAGCCCGCGGCGCTCGGTATGTTGAACTCAACGAATTGTTCGCCGAGTCGGACCTGGTCACGCTGCACTGCCCGCTCATGCCGGCCACCTACCATATCATTGGCGATGAGGCCCTGGCTCGCATGAAGCAGGGCGTGACGCTTATCAATACGTCGCGCGGGAAGTTGATCGACACGCAAGCGGTAATCCGGGCGTTGAAGTCGGGCAAGATCGGCGCGCTGGGCCTCGATGTGTACGAGGAGGAGGCCGACCTGTTCTTCGAGGACCTTTCCACCCGCGTCATTCAGGACGACGTATTCGCCCGCATGCTCACGTTTCCCAATGTCATCATCACCGGGCACCAGGCATTTTTCACACGGCGCGCCCTGCGCGCCATTGCCGACGAGACGCTGGCCAACATCACGGCCTTTGAAAACGGCAATGCATTGCCGGGACTGATTACCCACGAGTTAGTACGATCTTCATGAACTGTCACCCAAGGAGTCAAGCCATGTGTCACTGTAGAGCCACCCTGTACCGTACTCTGCTCGTCTTGTTGCTAAGGCTCAGATTGTTTGAGACGGCGATTCTCGCATTATGTGAGACGAGCAGAGGAGGGCGGACGTCCGTGTCTGCGAGGGGAAGATGGGAACA
>JAVEUP010000376.1:0-3680 GCA_034005525.1 Thermoguttaceae bacterium
ACAACGAACCACTCATGGGACCTCCAAGGTAAAGGGAACGGAAAACCAATCCCCTTCAACCTACCATGCCCGTCAAGAATGGTTCTGGTGCGCGCTTACGCGTACTTCGCCACGGCGTCGGCCGGTGCGGAAGGGGAGCCGGCGGAGGAAGAAACGGCCGTGAACGGAGGCGGTGCGCTGGGTTCGCCCGCACTGCGGAACATCAACCCGCCACCAAGCAGCATGAGCAGCCCAGCCACCGCGGCCCAGAGCCCGAGCCGGCCGCGGCGAGGTCTGGCGGGCGGCAGTTCGCGGTTGCGGGCAGGCGGCGTGTGGGGCATGCTGTTCACGCAATCGTGAGGCGGTACGCTTCTGATTGTCGCCTTTGGCAAGGCGGTGTCAACTGCCGCGACGTTGGCCACCCTATGGAACCGTGTCGCCAGCCTCCAGAAACTCGACATTCGTGTAGCCTTTGCCCTCGACGAACTGCTTCACCCGCGCCGAGCACAATACCAGGCCGGTGTACTTCGGCCTGAAGAAATCCCACCCCGCAACGTCGGACTCCGGGATGTACAGTCCCTTGCCAGGCTGCCGCGGCACGTGTTTGGCAAGATCGTGTTCTTCCATGCCTTCCAGGCTCTTATACACTGTCCATCCGCACGTATCACACTTGCCCTCAATTGTCACGGAACTCCGTTCGTCCAGATCAACCTCTCGAGTGACTCGCAGTTCACAAAGGGGCGGTCCTTCGTAGGGAAGCCACACACGGCGAGGTGTTCTCCGCGTTATGCGTTTCGGCAGATATAGATTTGGATGATCGAAGAACTCGACCGGTGCCTTCTTGAACCCCGTGAACCTGGCCAGCAATTCGTCCGCTACGGACTCTTTGACGACGATCCGACCGAATGTATTGGTGAAATCGGCAATCTGGTCGGAACCGTCGTCCCACTCAAGAAGCAGACCTGGTTCGCGAGTTACGCCACACTGTTCACACAGCACCTCGCGTTCCTCAACATACAGGCTCAGAAGGTGCGCATATTCGCACGTATACCGTACGTTGACTTCCCAGATACGCATGGCTCTATTTGGGTCTGAATAGGTCTAGTCCGAATTCGACAGTAAGACGGTCTCGTATGCCAATGATGTCTGATGCTGTCCACGTCGCGTCCAGCGGTTTGGCCTTCCGCAGCTTATTGACTTCTTCAACGAAACGCGCATTATAGCTTCCCCCTGGCCGACCGGGCCGTGAGATGTCGGCGTGGACGTGATCGGGTATCCTCCATCGGTTGGGGTTGCCGGCCCGTCCTCGAATATCCGGGTGTTCAACCAAATGCTTGGGCAACATACTCTTGTGTGACCGGCGGGCCTTGCGAACTTGGCGAGGGATTGTGTGGTGACGATTATATGCATTATGCACCAACACCCCGTCTTCTGACACGTAGTACACATGCTCGACGTCCACCTCGAGGTTGTAGACGGGCTCGGGGCCGGGGCGGGGGGTGATGGAAAGAACGAAGGTGAGGGCGCCGTCGGCGGTGAGGAGGGTTTCGCCGGGAAGAAGGTGGGCGGCTTCGACGAACGCCTGGCGGTCTTCGGACCAGAAGCGGTGGTTGCGGGTGGTGCCAATGGGTGCGTCGAGGCCGGCGACGTGGACGTTCACGCAATCGGACGAAGAGTGGCGGAAGACGCCCGTGACCAGCCGGCAGTCGGGATGGGGCTTGGGGCCGGGATCGGGACAGGGCGCGATGGAAAGGACGGTTGCGTAGCCGACGGCGCCCATCTCGGGGAGGTCGAGCCAGGTGGTTGCGCCCGCTTCGATATCGTTCGCCGCTAGCCAGGCCATGGGCCGGCCGAGGCCGACTTGGAGAAGGTCGCCGCCCGGCTTGGTCAACTCAAGCTCGACCCAGCGCCACTCGCGGTGATCGATCGCGTCGAACTGCGAACGCTCCTCGTCCCCAACCTCCGGGTTTCGGGCCAGCACCCACTCGAATCCGCGGAAGTCGCGTATCGCCTTCGTGGCGTACTTCGGCGCGGCGTCGACCGGTGTGGAAGGGGATACGGTAGAGGCGGAAACGGCCGTGAACGGAGGTGGTGCAGCAGGTTCGCTCGCCTGGCGGAACATCAGCCCGCCGCCAAGCAGCACCAGCGCAGCAGCCAACGCGGTCCACAGCCAGCCGGTCCGGCCGCGGCGCGGTTTCGCGGGAGGTAATCCATTCTTTCGGGTTGGCGCGGTATGCTGCATTAGACGCCCGGAATGGCGGTATCGCGAAAGTACTGCAATCGGTTCACTGTGGCAACGACTTGCGCCATTCCTCGACAATCGTCTTGTACTGCTCGCGATCTTGCTCTTCAAGCGGACACTTTTCCAGGCACCGGACAATGCGATCGGCCAGAAAATGCAGCAGTTCCGTGTCACTTGGCTCCGGCGGTGCCCGATCAATCAGGTCCCCAGCGCGCAGCCCTCGTTCGTCTTCGACATCGATGCAGCCGACTTCCACCTGGAAGATGTTGTCCCGGTTTGGAATCACCTTGAATCGTGCGCGTGGCAGGTAGGCTACCGTAACCATTAGTGCACTGGGGGTGTCCCCATGAGTGCCTATTGAATTGAAGGATCGCTTCAGTGGAGCTAGTTGGCCCGCAAGCCGTATTAGAGAATCCGCCAATGTTCCCGATAACAGGGTTGCATTCACACAAAGCTCCATCGGTCCATCCCTATTGATAGTTGAAGTTGAACGGGGGAAGCTTCCCAAAGATGTTTTCATACGTCTTGATATATCGTGTTTCCAAAGCCTTTGCTGCCGCCTTCCCCTCGACAGTCCTTAAGTGTCTTGGCACAACCTCGCGTCCGTATTTACTCTTGAACGCTCGGACCTGCTCGTAGAATCGAACTGCGCCCCTTCCCGTCTGACCAAAGTGCAATAACTCGCCAGTTGAGGCATCGCGCATCACGTAAACATCATGCGGACCTCGCGAGTCAAGTCGGTTACCGTGTGGCCGTGACCGTACCTTGCTTGGCCGTCCCTGACGTTTCGCAAACTGTCCACTGTTCCGATGCCAGCGGCCAACGGAATCCTTGTACATGTTGTGTACAAGAATACCGTCGCTGGACACATAATACACATGCTCGACGTCCACCTCGAGGTTGTATACGGGCTTGGGGCCGGGGCGGGGGGTGATGGAGAGAACGGAGGTGAGGGTGCCGTCGGCGGTGAGGAGGGTTTCGCCGGCGTGGAGGTGGGCGGCTTCGACGAACGCTTGGCGGTCCTCCGACCAGAAGCGGTGGTTGCAGGTGGTGCCGATGGGTGCGTCGAGGCCGGCGACGTGGACGTTCACACAATCGGCCGAGGAGTGGCGGAAGACGCCGGTGACGAGGCGGCAGTCGGGATGGGGCTTCGGGCCGGGATCGGGGCAGGGCGCGACGGAAACGACCGTGGCGTAGCCGACGGCGCCCATTTCTTCGAGATCGAGCCAGGTGGTTGCGCCCGCTTCGATATCGTTCGCCGTTAGCCAGGCGATGGGCCGGCCGAGGCCGACTCGGAGCAGGTCGCCGTCCGACTTGGTCAACTCAAGCTCGACCCAGCGCCACTCACGGTGGTCGATCGCGTCGAACTGCGAACGCTCCTCCTCCCCGACCTCCGGGTTTCGGGCCAGTACCCACTCGAACCCGCGGAAGTCGCGTATCGCCTTCGTGGCGTACTTCG
>JAVEUP010000027.1:0-57066 GCA_034005525.1 Thermoguttaceae bacterium
AGCTCCAGATTCGAGAGCGCCGTAACGGGCGCACTCTCCGAGTGTACAGCAGCCCTTCGCCGGGTGCAACCCTGCCGGTGTTCCGAGGCGAGCAGGGGGCAACGCTTGAGGAAACCCGATCATTGACCTATTTCGAATAGCCCCACCTTCCCAGTGGGGCGTAATCGTCGTTACACCGACTGACTCATGGCAAATCTTGGAGTTCCCGCTCGACCTCTTCCAACGGGATTCGCTGCAAACAGGCGGAGCGCGCATCGAGGAAATCCTGAAAAGCGCGGCTTTGCCGTAACGTCTGGACCTCCTCATCGAAATCGTCTGCTTCAGCCAGGCAGAATTCTCGACCGTCCGGGGCTACCAACAGCACGGGTTCGTGCCGCGCCCAGTCAAGTACCGCCGACAGGTCGACCTTTTGCTGTCCCAAGTCAATAGTCTTCACAGTGGCACCTGCCTCCCACGCACCAGAAGTACGTTGTGTTCCTTGTGTCCGATCGAAGTTACGACTACGGTCTGAGCCGCCTCATCGACGTCATAGAAGACGCGATACCGCTCGACACGCAGCTCCCACGTCGCCATAGAATGGTCCCGCCACCGCCTTCCGCCCGACTTGTCAACCATTGCTTGAGGGGCACCATAGACTTCGGGTGATTGGCGGCAGGACGGAATCGCCACTATAATCGTAAGGAAAGGAGTTGTCCAACGAACACCGAAACCGGGGGGTTGCCCCCTCCAATGCCATGCAAAGACGCAGCCTGTTTTCCCCGTTTATTGTTGCCCTTCTGTTCGGATCGCCCGGCCTGTTGGGCGAAGCCGCGGCCGAGACGTCCGCCCAACGGCCTAATTTGCTGTGGATCATCTCCGACGATCTGGGCCTGGAGTTGGTGGCGCAATTGGACGAGGCCGGGTTGGCCGAGAATACCATCGTGGTGTTCTTCGGCGATCACGGCCGGCCGCACGTCCGCTGCAAGCAATGGCTATATGAAGGCGGGTTGGCAACGCCGCTGATCGTCCGCTGGCCCGCCAGGCTGAAAGCGGGCCAGGTGCGCGACGATCTGGTCAGCCTGGTCGATCTGCCTGCAACGTGCCTGGAATGGATCGGCGAGGAGGTGCCGGACTGGATGCAGGGGCGCAGCTTCGCCGATCCGGACGCCGCCGGCCGCGATTACGTTTTCGCCGCCCGCGACCGCTGCGGCGACGCCGAAGACCGGATACGCTCGGTCCGCGGAGATCGGCTGAAGTACATCCGGAACTTCCGGCCGGAGCTTCCCTACATGCAAACGAGCATCTACAAGGAGATGGCGTACCCCGTAGTGCATGTATTGCGTTCGCTTCACGCCCGCGGCGAGTTGAGCGACGACGCGGCCCGGTTCATGGCCGAAACCCGGCCGGCGGAGGAGTTATACGACCTGCATGCCGACCCGCACGAGTTGCACAATCTCGCCGATGATCCTGCGCACCGGGAGGATTTGGAGGCGATGCGCCGGCGGCTCGACGACTGGATGGCGGCGACCGGCGACCAGGGCGATCAGCAGGAAGATCCGGCGATGGTGCAGTCGTATCGCCAGCAGCGCCAGGCGCTTTACCGTCGCTGGCTGGCAGCCCGCGGGCTGCCCGAGAACGCCGATCCCGACGCCCTGATCGCCTGGTGGACGTCGCACTACGAGTGAGCCAAGCCCTTGATGGTTCCGAAGAGTTCCCGCATCCGGGCACGTGCGGCGGTCAGCGCCTTGTCGTCAACGTCTGTGGACGCTTCATTGGACCGGACTCTCGGGCTAATGGTCACTTCCACCTCGGTTCCAGGGGCAAATGGCACGCCGACGACGCGCACTTCCCCCTCCGCCTGCACCATGGCCGATGTTTCGTACGCGAGCAGGGAGGGCCTTGTCCGACTGCGAGTGGTCGTGCCATAATTGGGGCGGCCAGCACAAGGATTTCCGGATGATCGACCTCGACCGACTGCTCAAAAAGCCCGAGTTTCCCCGCTCAGCGAAGTGCTGGAGTTTCCACACCCTCTCGTGGTGGCGCGAGTTGTGGAGCCGCACCGCGTGCGTGACCGACGTGTACGCCGATACTCAACTCGACGGCTGGCGCCACTGGCGCGACTTCGAGTTGGCCGTTGCCGCGGCGGGCAAGAGCCCGTTCCCCTCCGACGCCGAGGCGATCGAACAGGACGCAGGCCGCTACCTCGGCTTCGTCCGCGCCGTCGCCCGGCGGGCCGGCACGCCGCCGGAAAACCTGTACGATCCGTCCGTCGGTCTGCGCGCAGGAGTGGATGCGTGAGCGAGCCCGAAACAAACACGCCGGAAATCGTTCCCGGCAGCCGCCGGGCGCGGCTGATGCTGATTGGCGAACTGCTCCTGGTTGGCGCAGGGCTGGTCGCTGCACTCCTGGTGTTGTGGCACGAGCATCAACAGGTGCAGCGGGCGCTGTCGGAGGAGAACGCCGCCTTGCTGCACCTGGCGGTCGAGCGAATGCTATGGCTTGCCGCGGTCTGCCACTCGCTTCTGGGCATTTTCCTGGTGCGCGTAGCCGCGGAGGCCGGTCTGATTGCGTGGCGCACGGAGCGTTCCGGGCGATTCCCTCCGCCAGGCATGCGCGTGGGCTGGGACACGCCGATCCGGCGGGGCCCCGCCGCCCGACGCGCCGCCATCGCCAGGGCCTTCGCCGCCGCAGGCTGCCTCTTCGGTGTCGTCGGAATCTGGTACATGCACCACTCGATGGTACACGGCTGGAACATGATTCTGGAAATGGCCGCGGGATTCCGGTAACCCGCTTGCATACCCCCGGCTCAGGCTTCCCGCCGTTCCGTCCTGGGCAGCATAAAGAACAGGCCGGCGGCCACGGCAGCCAGGATGCCGATCAGTACCCCAGGCGGCAGGCCGAGCACCTCGGGAAACCGGATCTTGCCCAGGTCGGCCGCTTTCAGGATGGTGCCGGAAATGGCCGGATGCACCTCGGCGAAGACGGCGGTTTCATTGGCGTAACCCCCAAATGGCGAATGTTCCCGGCCGGCCCCATCATCCTGGCAGGCCGGCCTGCCAATTCTGATGCGCTGGGGAAACCGGGGGTTACAAACGAACTGCGGGTGGTTTCCCCAATCTGAAGCTCGCACTGCTTTCGCGCGGCCTGCCCGGCTAAGTTTGCGGGATGCACTTGCAGCTTGTTTCGGTCGATTCGTCGGCCCGGGCCCAGGCGCGCTCGTAACGGCGTTTCACTTCAAGGGCTTCATCCTGCCGTCCTTGGCCTTCCAGCGCCCGGCCCAGGCCGTAGAGCGACCAGCCGTTGTCCGGCCATTTGGCCAAGTCCTCGCTGTACACTCGCTCGGCCTCGTCGAAGCGCCCGCTCTTCAGATACACGGCCCCCAAGGTGTGGCGAATGGGCTGCAACCACTGGGGCGGTTCGCCGTAGGAAAGCGCATCCTCGGTCTTCGCGCCCTTTTCGAGCAACTCGGCGGCCTCGTGCCAACGTTCTTGCTGCAGGGCGATCTCGCCGGCGACGAAATAGTCGCTCACATCGAGAATCGTGTGCGCCGGATCGGTAATTGCCACCTGGTCGGCAGGCACGGCAGCCTTCGCCTTCCGAAACGCTTCGTGTTCGCGCCGGGCCGCGGCAAAGTCCTTCTTTGCTGCGTAGGCAATGGCCCGCTGGGCCCGCCAAATGGCCGTGGTGATCGGCAGGAACGAGGGCGGAGGCTCCTCGGCGAGCAGGGCGTCCCAGCGGCCGAAGCGCTTCTGCACGTCGTAGACCGAGCACATCCAAAGGTCGAACACCGGCCCGATTTCG
Source organism: Thermoguttaceae bacterium (assembly GCA_034005525.1). Classification (GTDB taxonomy): domain Bacteria; phylum Planctomycetota; class Planctomycetia; order Pirellulales; family Thermoguttaceae; genus PWXP01. The sequence goes on from JAVEUP010000027.1 coordinate 3,781, forward strand.
CGCAGGGCCTCGTCGGGAATGTTCTTCCACATCGCCCGGGCCGCCGCCATGGCCTCCTTCTCGCGGCCGCTCATCATGGCCGCATACGCCAGCATGTGGGCGTTATGCACCATGTACAGGTGCTGAAATCCCTGGTTCGGCGAGAGCGACCGGTAGGCGGCGTCGGCCCGCAGCGCCTTCTCGTTCTGAACGATGGCCTCGTTCCAGTGCCCCGTCTTCACGTAGATGTGCGACGGCATGTGCAGCAGGTGCCCGGCGGCCGGCACGAGGTCGCCCAGTCGGTTCGCGGCGGCCAGTCCCCGCTCGGGCGCGGCGCTCGGCTCGACTGCGTGGATGTACAGATGATTGGCGCCCGGGTGGTCGGGTTGCAGTTCGAGCACGCGCTGCAGGACCGCGACAATCGTAGGCGTTCCCTCCACCGGTTCCCGGTCGAGCGTGTAGAGCATCCACGGCTTCTGCACCATCATCGCCTCGGCATAGAGCGAGCCGACGTCGGCGTCGTTGGGAAAGGCCTCCCAGACGGCGGCCATCGCGTCGGCATACGCTTGCTCCAGCCCGGTGCGATCCTCCGGCCACGGCTTGGCATACCGGTGGCCGAGCGCCTCGATCAGCGCGCGTTCGACCGGCGCGGTGTTGTCGATCCTGGCGCAGGCTTTCTCGAGAGCGTCCCATGCGGCGGCCGAACGCTCGTCGGTCATGACCGGGTCGTTGTAGTTGGGCCCCAGGCAATAGGCCACCCCCCACCACGCCATGGCGCAGTTCTCGTCGAGGGTTGCCGCCTGGGTGAAGGAACGAATGGCCTCGTCGTGGTTGAAGGCATAGGTCCAGACCAGCCCCTGCTCGAAGTAGCGCTGCGCCGCCGGCGAGTCGGTTGTCACCCGGCGCCGGTGCGGCCCCATGCCCTCGAACAGTTGTGCCCGGGGGCCTTCTGTGGCGGCAGCCGCTTCCCGTGTTTGGGCAACCGCTTGCTCAGCCCCTTGTGCATCCACCGCTGCCGCCGCTGTCGCTATGGCAAGAGCAAACGACCAGCCCGCCAGAATCCGAATCGGAGTATTCATTTCCGGCTCCTGTCGAAGAAGCTTGTCCCGCAAGAGGACGATCGAATTTTCCGCATAGAAAAATGGTACGAATGTCCTTCGAGCAGGGAAAGGATCGGCGATACCGAAGGCGGTGGAACCCCCATGGTCCGTAGTGGACACTCCGTGCGGACGCCGTTTCACCTTCGCGCGTTCGGGAGCTTTCTCGGCGAAGTTGGCGGCACGAGATTCCACACGGGTAACCATTCACAGGGGACTGTCCCAATTTTCGCGGCACACAGGGGGATATGCCCGATGGGTCAACGGTTCCAGCCGCGAAAATGGGACTGTCTCCTTCGCATCCAGATGAAGCACTACAAGTGACCAGCGTCCCCCTCGCACGATACGCGGAACAGGGCCGCCGGCGTGCCGCCCCAGGTGGCAAGGCACTCGACGCGGAGCGAGTCGGTGATCGCCGGCTCGGGCAACTCGACGGGGCGGCGAGTTTGATGGTTGTCGCGGCATTCGTGCAAGACGCGCCCCTGCGCGTCGAGAATCCGGAAATGACGCACGCAGAAGGGCATCGCCCGCTCGGAATGACCCAGCAGGACCGACTCCATGGGATGGTCGAAGTCGGTGTCGAACACCAGTTCGATGCGACGGATCGCGTGAGGCCGGTCCCAATGGAGCGACAAAGTGGGCCGCGGGTCGGTCGGATCGGCCACCCAGGCGCCGGGCGCCGTGGTGGGACGATCGACGCCAGAGATAACCTGCCGGGCGTCAAAGCACTTCAGCGCCGGCTCGATGCGCATGGCCAGGTTGCGCCCGCCCGGTCGGCGCTCGGGCAGCCAGAACTCCAGGGTGTCAATCCCCAGGTCGCCTTCCGGCGCCTGCGTAGCCGACTCGGCGACCGCCTTGTTCGCCCCGTGCTCCAGCGCAAGCACGCCGGTCACACGCCGGTCGCTAACGTGTACACGCACCTGCGGCTGGGCCATCAGGCAAACGAACAGGTACTGATCGGCGTCCGTTGTGGCGTCGAAGTCAATGGTCACCCATTCGGCTCCCGCCGCGGGCAATTCGATTGTCTTGGCGGCCAGCGTGACGTCGGGCGTGAAACTCTCCAACCGGCTGCACCGCCGCAATTGGAACTCAAGCGGCACCGGCTCGTCGGCGGCGACCAGGAAGCTCAACGCCGGAACGCGGCCGGCTGCCACGGGGAGGAGCATCGCCCGCGACGTGTCCAACCGGATCCAGTCGTCCGACGGCGGAAGCTCCGCGAGTTCGAGGCTGCTGCTGGCACGAATCGTCGCCTGCCGGGCCAGGTCGCCGGGGTCGTCGGGCGTCACGTTCGGGATGTACTGGCCGGCGCGGATCAGCCGGCGCTGCAACTCCTTCATGCGTTCCGGCGCGGTCAGATCGCGCGGTTGCAGCGACGCTTCCCGGCAGAGGGCGGCCGCCATGCCGGCGGCTTGGGCGCCGTGGGCGCAGGTGGCCATCACGCGCGACGAGGCGAAAGCGACGTGCGACGCGCTGATGATCCGCCCGGCCAGTAACAGGTTCGCGATATTCCGGCTGTAAAGGCACCGGTATGGAATCGGATACACGCCTTTCGCATGCCATTGGCGGCAGGAGGGCAGTTCGCTGAACACGCCGTCGGCCGGGTGCAGGTCAATGGCCCAGCCGCCGAAGCTGACCGCGTCGTCGTGCGGGCGCTGCTCGACGATGTCTTGCTGCGTGAGGATATGGTCGCCCTCGAAGCGGCGGCTCTCGCGCTTGCCGGGAATCGTGCCCACCCATTCAAGCGTCAGCGTTTCGGCCTCCGGGAACTCGCCCGAATTCTTGATGTAGTTCCACACGCCGTACACCACCCGCCACAGTTCCCACTTGATCCGCTCGGTGTCGTGCACCGTATCGAGCCGGCCGCCGTACTCGATCCACCACAGTTCGCACCCATGCTCCCGGGTATTGAACCGGCGGTACTTCGGGATCTGCTCGATCTCGGCCAGGGCGAACGCGGGCGGTGTGAAGCGGACAGGTTTGCCGGTGTCCTTCGTGTAGAAGTAGAGCGAGTGCCCGAGCAGTTCGCAATTTGCTTTGCTTGGGGCCAGCTTCTCGCTGAACTCGGCCCGGGCCTCGGCGCCCATGCGGAACGCCGCCCCGGCGAGGAACCCGAGCACGCCATCGCCGGAAGCGTCGCAGAACAACGGCGCCTCGGCCAGGTACATGGTCGAGTTCTGGCTGCAAAACGCTCGCACCGAGGCGATGGTTCCCGCGTCGTGCTTCGTCGCCTCGAAAACGGCCGTGTTCAGCAGAAGCGTGATGTTCGGTTCCGCGGCGACCTTTTCCAGCAGGATCGTATCGAAGATCAGCGGGTTGCCCTCGGGATTCCGGTAGATGTTCTCGACCAGGATTTCATCGATCGCGCCGCCTTCGCGGGCCCAGCGGTTGTTGTTGCCCATGTGGCTGGTAGCGCCCAGCGCCCACAGGCGGATCTCGCTCGACGCGTTTCCACCCAACACCGGCCGATCTTGAATGAGCACGACCGTTGCGCCTGCCCTCGCTGCCGTCAGCCCGCAGCACGTTCCGGCCAGTCCGCCGCCGACGACCACTAGATCGGCCCGGAGCGTCTCAGTCTTTGGGGTGCGATGATGTTCCGCGTCGTACGTCAGCATGCAATCTCCCTTACAACCTCGGCTCTCCAGCACTCTTGCGCCGCGAAAGCAACCCAACGCTCGCGGCGATCAGCAGCAGTGCACCCGCAAACAAGCCAAGTGGCGTGCGCGCCTCGGCATCCATCGCACTGAGCGCCGCCATGAGCGCACCGCAGGCGGCCAGGGCCCACGCCACGACCATCGCCGGCAGCCGGCTTGCCTTCACGGCCGTTGCGCAACTTGCAGCCGCCTGCCGGTCGGCCTCGAACGCCTGCACGCGTTGCCAGCCGACGGCCGTACGCGGGCTGCGCCACTGAAGCGTCCCCAGCACCAGCACCGGCAGCACGACGCCGAGGAAAATATCGATCGACTGGGCGTTTTCTCGGACGAATCGCGAGGCAGGGGCGAGCCCTTCGGTATTCGCCGCCCAGCCGTCCGCAGCCAATCCGAACTTCACCGCAACCCCTGCGGTAAAGCACACGCCGGCCGTCACGAACACCGCCCCGGCGTCCATGCGGCGCGAGAACAGCCCCCAGAGCGCCGGCGCCAGCAGCGGCCCGACCAGCAGGCTGGTCACGCTTACAATCACCCGTTCCGCGCCGCCCAGGTAGGGGATGGCCAGGGCGATGCCCAGCAGGATCGCGCCCAGCACGACCGTCCATCCGCGGCCTATCCATACCAGCCGCCGCTCGGACGCTCCCGGGTCGAGCAGGCCGCGGTAGATATCGCTTGTGAGCACACCGGCGAACACGTTCAGTTGCGAAGAAACCATGCTGGCGGTCGCCGAGAACATTGCGGCGACCATCAACCCGACCATGCCTGCGGGAAGTACCGATCGGCATGCGAGAATATACGCCTGTTCGGCCGCGGCGTCGACCACTGGCGCCGTGGCCCCGGGCGGGAGCGGCGACTGCACTCGCCAGAGCAGCGGCGGCAGGAGCCAGACCAGCGGGCTCACCAGGTAGAGCACGCCGAACAGGTAGCTGCTTCGCCGTGCATCGCGCGGGTTGGGCACGCAAAGGAAACGCTGCACAAACGCCCATTCGGCCCCGACCATGAAAAAGTGGATGGCCGTCCAGCCGGCCAGGAAGAACCAGGTGTATCCACCGCCGACGGGCGAGAAGAACCCGTACGGCGCTTCGGCAAGGAACGCGCCGGCGCCGCCGACCTTCATGAGCAGCATGGGCACCACGAACAGCACCGCCAGGTTCAGCACGATGAACTGCAAGACGTCGGTCATCAGCACGGCCCACAGCCCGCCCAGCATCGTGTAGACGACCACGACCGACCCGAACAGTACAATGGCCCAGGTGAGCGACAGGTTGCCGGTTGTGGCATCGCGCAGCGGGTTGCCCTCGGCCAGCGGCATCAGTGCGGTCAGGATCAGCGCCAGCGCGTACATGGCCACGGCCACGCTGACGATGCGGTACACCATCATCGACCAGGTATAGAAGTGCAGCGCGGCTTTGCCGTAGCGCATTTGGATGAACTGGGCAGGCGTTTCGATGCCCAACTGCTTCCACCGGCCGGCCACGAAGTACCCCACCGCCAGCGCCGCGACGCCGTAGCACAGGTTGATGGCCACGGCCACCAGCCCGAACTTGTAGGCAATACCACCCCACACGACGAACGTACCCGCGGAGAACATGGTCATGAACCCGCTCAGCCCGCTGGCCCACCACGGCGACCGTCCCCCGGCAGCGAACATATCGGCCGCACTGCGGTTCCAGCGCGCGAACAGCGCGCCCACGGCCACCACGCCGGCCAGGTACACCATCAGGACGAGATAGTCGACGGCGATCATGGCGGCTGAAAAAACGAACGTATGTCTTTGAGTTTGGGCGCCGGCGGATGATGTGAGGCACACTTGCCGTTGGTTTCCGCGACGGGAGCCTCGAACGAAAGAACCCCATCGCGGCGCCGCATGTCATTGTACCAAGCAGTGCGGTTCCGGCCAGCGCAAAAATGCGCAAGAATTCTTTACGATTGCGACATCAGTTCAAGAGGAATCGTCCTGTACCGAAGTCGCGGGTGGCACATTCACGAGGCACGAAGGGCGTGGCTTGAACCACACGTGCATCTGCTTGCACTCAGAGGAGTTGCAGCCAGACCCTTCGAGCCTCAGCGACATGCCGCTTGACCGCCGGAGCATCTTGCGACACACTTCCCCCCTTGACACGGTACGGTACCCGCTCCATGCTGATAGTGTGCCTGCTTCGTGGCCGCCACCGGCCGGCTTGCCCGGCCTGGAGCGGTGGTCAGTCGGCTAAGACGGCGTGCAGGGGAGATGGTTCGGGTGAACCGTGTCCCCTTAGCTCACTGACCATGGCTCCATGCGGGGCGAGCCCGCAGGTGGCCCTTTGCGCCTCCAAACGTGCCAGGCATTCTTGCTCCGCACTTTCCTTCCTTGACACTGCAAGGACGAAGCCACACTGTTGACTGAGAGGCGAGAGGGCCATGTCTCACACCACAAACCGGCGGGACTTCCTGAAGGCGGGCACGGCCGCGATCTGTGCGGCGCACTGCGCACCATGCCTCGGCTCGCCGGGGCGCACGCCGGTGGTCTGGCAGCCTGCCAAGGCACCGGCCGGACCCGATAAGTCCGAGATGGTCCGTTGCACCGGTAAGGAGGGAGTGCCCGTCATCGCGCGGGCTGAGGTGCTGGTCGTCGGTTCGAGCCTTGACGGCTGCTTCCTGGCTGAACGGCTCGCGCGCCGCGGCCGGGCCGTCTTGCTGGCCGCGGCCGATACGTCGCTGCCGCGCGATATCGCCATTGCACTCCGGCCGTGGGTCAAGCTCGGCCGGTTGAAGAATGCGCCGGATGACGTGCGCGCGTTTCTGCAAGCGTGCGAGAGGGAAACGGCCGGCGAAGAACTGATACTCAACATGGTTGCCGTGACCACCGGGTTGGAGGACCGGCTGCTCGACGCCGGCGCGGGCCTCTATTACGACTTGCAGCCGTGCGGTGTGCGGCTCGCCGGCCAATCCGTCGCGGCCGTCCTGTTTGCCGGCAAAGGAAGCCTCGTCGCCATCGAAGCCGGTGCGATCGTCGACTGTACGCCCGACGGGCGCGTGGCGAAGTGGGCGGGTGGTCGCACGGTGCGGCGTGCGTCGGCTGCCGAAGGCATCGTTGCCCGCTACAGCATGCTGTGCAAGGATCCGCCATCCGCGCAATCGCTCCCCGTCGAAGGAATCTCCGAGCTTCTCGGCGGCGAGGTGCTCCTTCATGCCGACTTCGTCGAGTTTCAGGGCCGATTGCCTGCGGCGGCTCAGGCGGGGCCGTCCAATTCAGCGACGTTTCACGAATCGGTTTGCGGCCTCGAAATGCGGCGGATTGCCGCGGAAGCCGGCCGGGCACTGAAGGAGTCGGGGGCGTGGCCCGACGCGGCGTTCGTGCGCGGCGGCGACGCGATACTCACCGATCCCGCCGAGCGGATCGCCGGCCGCGGCGGCGGCGACGGCGCGCCGAGCGTCGACGCCTGCCGGCCCGCGGAGGTCGACAACCTGTTGGTGTGCAGTCCCGCGGCCGACGTGGACGACGCCACGGCGCTGGCGCTGGTTGAACCGGGCGGCGGGCCGTCGCTGGCCGACGTACTCATGGAGGCGCCCTGGGAGGAATGGTGCCGCGCGCGGCCGGAAAAGCCCGCTGCGGTCCGGCTGGCAAACCATACCGACAGTGCGGCCGAAACGGCGCCGGGCGAGGCGCGGTTTGAGGAAATCCGCCCGATCTCTTGCACAGGCCGCAACGTGCCGATCGACGGGGCGCTCCTGCCGGTTGTGGCCGAGTGCGAGGTGCTGGTGGCCGGCGGCGGAACCAGCGGGGCGCCGGCCGCCACGGTCGCGGCGGCCCAGGGGGCGCGGACACTCCTGGTCGACAAGTACGGCGACGTCGGCGGTACGCACACCATCGGCGGAGTGCCGAAATACTGGTTCGGCCGCCGCACCGAGTTCGTGCTGCGGCTCGACCGCGAGGCCGGCTCGATGATGGAAAGGACCGGCATGCCCAAGTGTATGGGTATGCTCAACAGCGTGTTGCAGGCGGGCGCGGTCATGCTGCGCGGGACGGTGGCCGGTGCGGTTGTCGAAGGAAATACCGTAGTGGGCGCCGTCATTGCCACCCCCGACGGATTGGCGGTCGTCAAGGCAAAGCACGTCATCGACGCGACCGGCGACGGCGATCTCGCCGCGTGGGCCGGTGCGGCGGCCGATTACGGCACCCGGCGCGACGCCATGACCATGTGGGACAACTTCGCTCACTACCGCGGCACGAATCCCGAGGCCGCGCGCCACTTCGATTGCGCCTACGACCTGCGCGATCCGGCCGACCTCACCCGCGGCATCATCTCCTCGCGCCGCCGGGGCGCCGGCCGCGACGCCCGCGGCTTTCCGCAAGTTTACCTGACGCCGCGCGAATCGCGCCACATTTGCGGTCGGGCAACGGTCACCTACGAAGGCATCCTCGCCCGCCGGCGATTCCGCGACGTCGTCCTCGTGGCCCTGTCGAACTTCGACATCAAGGGAATCGCGTGCAGCGACCATGTCTTTTCCGGGTTCGTCGAGTAGGAATACTCGCGGAATCATCCCGCCCCGATTCCCTACCGGGCGCTCGTGCCGCGGGACCTCGAGGGAATCCTCGTGATCGGAAAGGCGTATTCCTGCACCCACGACGCCCTTGCACTGGCCCGGATGCAGCGCGACCTGATGGCAATGGGTGGCGTTGCGGGCCTCGCCGCGGCGCAGGCGTTGCGCGCCGGGCGGGCCGTTTCGGAAATCGACGTCGGGCGGCTCCAATCGGAATTGGTCGAGGCCGGTATTCTGACGCGGAACGATATCGAGTCGGACCGCCTGGACGCCCGCGTGAACGGCTGGCAGGAGGGCGGCATGGTCCTCGGCGCCGGGAAAGGCCCGCCCGTGGCCGACCAGCAGTGGCCCGAACTATCGGAGGACGACCTGCGGGGGAGAATCCGGCGCATGGCGGCTGGCGACCTGTTGATCGAGGGCACGGCCGACGTCCTCGTCCGGCCCGAGGCGGCGGTGCCCCTGTTGAAAGAGGCTCTGCCGTCAGCCACCGGCCCCGGCCGAGTTGAACTTGCCCGCGCGCTGTGTTTCCTGGGCGATGCGGCCGGCGCCGACGCGCTGCTGACGGCGCTCGACCGCGAACTGGCCGGCGACGAGTTGCCCCAGTGGGAGCATCGCCGGCACCGCATGCCGGACCACGGCTGGGCGCCGCCCGCCGCGTACCTGATCTTCCTGTTGGCCCGGCTGGGCGACCGGCGCGTCATACCGCGCATGAACGTTATCGCGGACAAGGTCCGGATGGATCCCGCGCGGTCCGACGCCATGTTCTGCTACGTGCACGCGGTATGCCTTGCCGCCGAGCGTCTGGCCGGCGCCGACTGCCTCGACGCCCTGAACACGCTGGCCGAAAAGGCCGGCATTCGCGCTTCGGACCTGCCGGCGGGAACCGATCCGCGCCGCACGGTCGATCCGACGGCGGACCGTTACGCCTACCTGGAGCTATGCATCGGCCGCGCCCTATTGCGTTGTGGATCGCCGCGCGGCCGCGAGATCGTCGACCGCTACACGCGCGACATTCGCGGCGTCCTCGCCCGCAGCGCGCAGGCCGAGTGTTCCTAGCCCGGATGATTCATGTAGGGTGGGACGAGGTCGCGTAAGTCCTTGGTGGGCCTGCGCAAGCCAGACGCGGGGTGGTTTGCACGTCGTGCGCTGGAAGTAGGCCCGGGCAAGCGACCGAAGGCCCACCAGGGTCTTGGCTTGCTTGTCACCACCCTACATCGTCATCGGGCGATCGGGGTCTGGCCTAAACTTTACACTTTGCGGGCGAACGCCATGCTATTGTACTGCCAAACATGCCTATTAACGAGCCTGAAGCCCGCTGAGCGTCTCGCGGCCGTATCTTGTCAAGCCATCAGGGCCATCCCTTCGGGATTCTGTTTTGCGGATCCCAACGCGGGGTTGCGCCTCGCTCGCACCACTCGCGTCGGCTCCACCCCGGGCTGGCTTAGGCTCGTCCCTTCGGGACGAACGCACGGATGACGCGCGCGGGCTACGCAGCCACGCCCGCGGCGCGTCGTCGGTGGCCTGTACCGGCCCTCGGCGTGCTGCCCCCTGCTCCCCAATTGAGGCAGAAAGGGCGATCGCTTATAATGGCCATGGGAGGTACCAGCCATGGCGATTTTGGAATTGAACGACCAGCACGTGCTGGCATCAGGAGGCACGTCATGAAACTCCCCAACGGCGGGCAGGCGTTCATTGATGAACGGAAGATCATCGAATACTGTCTCAGCGAAGAACACGACGAGGGAAAACACAAGGCGCACCTGTTCCGCCGACTGGTCGGCATCGGCGTGGACAATGCAGAACGGCTGCTCGACGCGCTGTCGGAAGCGGCGGCCGGCGCAGACGCGGCACCTGGGAAGCGGGACCACTACGGACAGCGCTACACGATCGACTTCATACTCCACGGGCCCCGGGGGACGGCGACGGTCCGCTCGGTATGGATCGTTCGCACCGGCGAGCAATTCCCCCGACTGGTGAGTTGCTTTATACTGTAGAGAGGAGAACCGACTCATGACTAACACGAAGAAACCCGAACTACTCGACCTCGTCGCCGTGCTGCGCGGCGCCGATGACCCGAACGTCGAGGTAGGCGACGTGGGAACCGTCGTGGAACTGCTCCCGCCCGACGGCGCCGAGATCGAATTCCTCGACCGAACCGGAAAGACGCGCTGCCTTGCCACCCTCCGCGTCGACGACCTGCTCGTGCTCAATCGCCAGCGAACTCCAGTTGGATAGTAACCTTGGGGGTCAGCCCGAACAGCTTCACACTTCACGGGCAAACGCCGTCCTGTTGTACTGCCAAACAAGGACGGGAGCCGCAGGACGAGTGAACGGCTCACCTCGGCCGTAGTGGACCAGCTTATCGGCCAGTGGTGATGGGTTGGTGGTTCGCGTGCCCTGACCCCGAAACGCCACTCTTGTTCTCCATAACGATTTGCCTGGCAAGGGCTTCGGGGTGGTTTGGCGATTGTGACGGTGCCCGGTGAACGGTTACGTCATTGTCGCATGTCGCATGCGCCAAGGTTTTTGGCGCAATCGCACAGTTGACGCCAACGCCGTTTGGAGCCATACTGAGGGGTGAGTTGGACTACTTGGACCTGCACGGAGACCACGACGATGGTATTTCGACCGACTTGGGGAACCGTTGGAATGAGCTTGGCACTGTTGACTCTCGGCTCGCTGGCCGGCGCCTACGCGCACGGCGCGGCGGGCACCCAAACCATTCTGGTGGAGGCTGAAGCGTTCGACGAACTCGGCGGGTGGGTGATCGATACGCAAGTGATGGACCAGATGGGTTCGCCCTATCTGATGGCGCACGGCCTGGGCCGCCCCGTGGCCGATGCTGTTACACGAGTGAAGTTTCCCGCGGTGGGCACGTACCGCGTGCTGGTGCGCACGCGCGACTGGGCCGCGACGTTCGGTGCGACGGAATCGCCGGGCCGCTTCCAGGTGCTGGTGGGCGGCAAGCCGCTGCCGGTGGTGTTCGGCACCAAGAGCGAAGAGTGGCACTGGCAGCAAGGGGGCACGATCGAGGTTACCGAGGCGAATCGGGAAACGACCCTTGCGTTGCGGGATCTGACGGGCTTCAACGGCCGCTGCGACGCAATCGTATTCACCACTGACGCGAAGTTCACCCCGCCGAACGAAGGCGAGGTGATGGTCCGGTTCCGGCGCGAGATGCTCGGGCATCCCGAAAGACCCGCGGACGCCGGCACGTATGACCTGGTCGTGGTGGGCGGCGGCATTGCCGGCACGTCGGCGGCCGTCTCGGCGGCCCGGCTGGGACTGACGGTGGCGCTCATTCAGGATCGGCCGCTGCTGGGTGGGAACAACAGCTCGGAAATTCGCGTCCACCTGCACGGGCGCGTCCATCTGCCGCCGTATCCGGCACTGGGCGGCGTGCCGCGCGAACTGGGGCCGCAAGGCGTCGGCAACGCCGGCCCGCCCGAACGATACGAAGACGACCGGAAGTTCGACCTCGTGCGCGCCGAGCCGAACATCAAGCTGTTCCTCAACACGCGCGTGAACGAGGTCGAGATGGCCGGCGGCCGCATTGGCGCCGTCGTTGGGCAGGACGTGCGCACCGGGCGCCGGATGCGCTTTGCCGGCCGATGGTTCGCCGATTGCACCGGCGACGGCACGGTCGGCTACCTGGCCGGGGCCGACTACCGCTACGGCCGCGAGAGCCGCGCCGAAACGGGCGAGGCGCTTGCCCCGGAGGAGCCCGACCGCCTGGTCATGGGCACCTCGGTCCAGTGGTACTCCAAGGAAACCGACGAGCCCACCGCGTTCCCCGAAACGCCCTGGGCCATCCAGTTCACCGCGGAGAATTACCAAAAGGCCAAAGCCGGTGAATGGAACTGGGAAACCGGGTTCGCCTGGGACCAGATCGAGGAGTTCGAGAAGGTGCGCGACCACGGGCTGCGCGCGGTGTTCGGCAACTGGTCGTTCCAGAAGAACCATGCGCCGGACAAGGACGCCTACGCCAACCGCGAGCTGGATTGGGTCGCGTACATCGGCGGAAAGCGCGAGTCGCGCCGGCTGCTGGGCGACGTGATTCTCAAGCAAGAAGACATCGTCGAGCAGCGCGAGTTCCCCGATGCCGCGGTCACCACCACCTGGACCATCGACCTGCACTACCCCACCGACGCCCAGACGGAGCATTTCCCCGGCAAGGAGTTCCGTTCGCGTGCGGAGCACGTCCGGATTGCGCCCTACCCGGTCCCGTACCGCTGCTTCTACTCGCGCAACGTGGAAAACCTGTTCATGGCCGGGCGGAACATCAGCGTCACCCACGTGGCGCTCGGCACGGTGCGCGTCATGCGCACGCTCGGCATGGTGGGCGAAGTGGTGGGCATGGCCGCGTCGGTGTGCAAGCGGCACGACGTCGATCCGCGTCAGGTCTACACCGACCACCTCGACGAGCTGAAGGAACTGATGGCTAAAGGAGTGAGCACGCTGCCGATCCCGGACCCGCCCGGCCCGCCGGCCCCGCCCAAGTGGCTGAAGGGCGCCGGCGCGAACCTGGCGCGCGCGGCAGAGGTGGCCGTTTCGGGCTATTACAACGCCGAGCAATACCCGGCCGGCAACATCAACGACGGGCGCGTCACCTATACCGACAACAGCCTCCGCTGGGTCAGCGATAGCGAGTCGCCCGACACGGTGGAACTCACCTGGCAGAGTCGGCAGAAGATTGGCGCGGTGCGCATCGTAACCGGTATGGCGGGCGGCAGCGAAGGGCCGACCGCGCCGATTGCCAATTTCCTACTGCAATACCACGACGGCACAGCCTACCGCGACATCGAGGCCACCAAGACCGAAGAAAATCAGAAGGTCGACTGGCACACCCGCTTCCCGCCGGTCACCACCGACCGGCTCCGCCTGATCGTCACCCGCACCCCGGGCAACCTGACGCGCATTTGGGAGTGGGAAGTGTACGGGCCGGTTGCAGAGGAGTAGTCGGGGCGTCCATACGTGACACGATTTCAGATTTGAGATTTCAGATTCGAGATTTGAGATCTCGGATTTGAGATTGGATCTTGGGAGATTCCGATCTGAAATCCCGGATTCCGGCTGCGTCGCCGGACGGGCGGTGTTGCGCCGGTGAAACCGCGACAATCGGTTTGCGGGAACCGGCGGGGCTGGAATGGGCAGTCGATGAATGGACGTTTGTATAGGATGTCAGGAGCCTTCCCCGCACGTCCATTTTCCCAGAGCAAAGTCTTTGACACGAACACCTTGCCATAATACAATCAGGGTTATCGGGAACGTCTATTCTCCTCGTGATCGGCGACTCCGAAAAGCCGACGCAGTTTCGCATACCCAGGGGACTGTCATGCGAATCCAAACCAAGCACCACAATCGTTGGGCCCCGTGTCTGGCCCTGGCCGCCTCCTTGTTGCTCGGTGGTTCTCCGGCGTACGCGGTGGTTTACCGGTGGGACGGCGACAACGCGCTCGACAGCAATTGGCAAGAGGCCGATAACTGGACGCCGTCGGGTGTGCCGGAATTCAACGGAACCTTCGTCCACCGGTTGGACGTCAACGGCGCGGCCGAGTTGGTCTACGACCAGTCGCTCGGTACAACCGTGTACGACGGGTCGGTCGGCTCCGGCGGCCGGGGGCTGGTCGTCGGAAGCGGCACCCGCGGGTCGGGGTCGATGAGAATCACCGGCGGCACATTCTCCACTGCCGGCTCCACCAGCCCGGACGTGGTGGGCAACTCGGGTTACACCGGAACCTTGATTCTCGACGGCGGCAACTACATCAACACCGCGGGGTTCGATTTCGGCGTTTCGGGCTCCGGTCATGGCGTCTTGATCATGACAAGCGGAACCGTCACCATCCCGGCGTTTCGCATGAGCGCAAACACCTCGCGCGTTGATCTGAACGGCGGCGTACTCGAGGTGAACTCGATCAGCCGTCCGTCTGGCACCGGCACCTTCAACTTCAACGGAGGCACGCTCCGAGCACGGCAGAACAACGCATCCTTCATGACCGGTCTCTCCCGGGCCAATGTCCGCGACGGCGGGGCCGTTATCGACACGAACGGTCTCGACGTCAACATCGCCCAGGCTTTGCTCCATTCGGATATCGACGGCGATGCCGCCGTCGACGGCGGGCTGACCAAGCAGGGCGGGGGAGCGCTCGCGCTTTCCGGTGCCAATACGTATACCGGCGATACGGTCATTGAAGGCGGAACGTTGCTGCTGAACAATCCGCTCGCCCTTCGCTACAGCCCGCTCAACTATGACAACCAGGGCGGTACGCTCGGATTCGGTACGCTCACAGCCGCCACCATCGGCGGCCTAATAGGCTCGCAGAACCTGCCTGCATCGACCAGCTTGACCGCATTGACGCTCAACCCTCGCGGCGGACTGGAAGCGGAGTACAGCGGCATCATCAACGACGGGGGCGGCGGTCTGGAATTGATCAAGACCGGCGCCGGCGCGCAGATCCTCACCGGCGCGAACAGCTACACCGGTGAAACCAGGGTCAACGCCGGCGTGCTTCGCGTCACCAACGCCAACGCCCTCGGAACGACCGACGGTGCCGTCACCGTCGCGAGTGGCGCCCGTCTGGAGTTGGCCGGCGGGATTACGGTACAGGGTAAGCCGATCACCATTTCCGGGCAAGGCGGCGGCGTCGGCGCGCTGCAAAGCCACAGTGGCGCGAACACGTGGGCGGAGGACGTGACGCTCGGCGCAAGCGGCACCCGGATCGGTGCCAACGGCCTCGGTCAGAGCCTCACGATTTCGGGGGCTATCGGTGACGGTTCCAACAACTACACGCTCGCCGTGCGCAATGCCGACGACGGAGGCACGACGATCCTCTCCGGCGCCAACACCTATGGCGGCGGCACCGATGTCGTGGTCGGGGTGCTTCAGATCGCCGGCGGTCACGACCGCCTGCCGACGGGGACCGTGCTGCGCATCGGCAACACGTCGAACGTCGCCTCCGCTACCTTCGATCTGAATGGTTTCAACCAGCAGGTGGCCGGGCTGACCGACCTCGGATCGTCGATGTCGAGGACCGTCACCAACAGTTCGACAACGCTTTCGACGCTCACCGTGAACAACGCCTCGGACAATACCTACGCAGGTACCATCACGGGGAACCTGGCTTTAGTCAAGAACGGTGGCGGCACACTCACCCTTTCGGGCGCGAACACCTTCACCGGCGAAACGGTCGTCAACGCCGGAACCTTGGAACTGGACCACTCGCTTGCTCTGCGATACAGCCCGCTTGACTACGACAACCAGGGCGGCACGATCGACTTTGGTACACTCACTGCCGTTACTATCGGAGGTCTGAAAGGCTCGCAAGATCTGCCCGCATCCAGCTTGACCGCGCTGACGCTCGATTCCGGCAGCGGAGTCACGGCAACCTACAGCGGCGGCATCAACGATGGGGGCGGCGGCCTGGAGCTGATCAAGAGCGGCGGCGGGACACAGATTCTGGCCGGCACGAATACGTATACCGGGCAAACCAAAGTCAACACCGGCGTCCTCCGCATTACCAATGCCGGCGCACTGGGAACGACGGACGGGGCCGTCACCGTCACGAGCGGCGCCCGCCTGGAATTGGCCGGCGGTATTACGGTCGTTGGCCAGCCGATTACGATTGCCGGCACCGGTGGGAACAATATCGGCGGGCTCCAAAGCCAGAGCGGCGCGAACACCTGGACGGGTGACGTAACACTCGGCGCAAGCGGCGCCCGGATCGGCGCCAACGGCGTCGACCAGAGCCTGACCGTCTCCGGCGTCATCGGCGACGGTGGAACGAACCGTACCCTGGCCGTCCGCAACGCCGACGCCGGCGGCACGACGATCCTCTCGGGCGTCAACACCTACGGCGGCGGCACCGACATCGTGGTCGGCCTGCTTCAGATCGCCGGCGGCGACGACCGCTTGCCGACCGGAACCGTGCTTCGCATCGGCAATACGTCGAATGTCGGCTCCGCCACCTTCGACCTGAACGGCTTCTACCAGCAGGTGGCCGGGCTGACCGACCTGGTGGGAGCGACGGGAACGCCCATGACGCGGACCATTACCAACAGTTCCGACACGCTTGCGACGCTCACGGTCAACAACGCGTCGAACTTCACCTACCGCGGTACGATCACCGGGAACCTGGTGCTGAGCAAGAACGGCGCCGCTCAGCTTACCCTTTCCGGCGCCAATTCTTTTACCGGCCCGACCGTCATCGAGGGCGGAACGCTGCGACTGGACCACTCGCTCGCCCTGCAAAACAGCCCGCTGAACTACGACAACCAGGGTGGTGCCGTCGACTTCGGCACGCTCACCTCGGTAACCATCGGCGGCCTGAAGGGATCGCAGAACCTTCCGATGTCCGGGCTGACCGCCCTGACGCTCAACCCGGTTGCCGGGGCCGTGGTGAGCTACGCCGGTGTGATCGACGACGGGGCCGGGGGGTTGACGCTCACCAAGTCCGGCGCCGGTACGCAGATTCTCACCGGCAACAATTCCTACACCGGCACCACGACCATCAGCGGCGGAACGCTGCAAATCGGCGACGGCGGAACGGCCGGGTCGCTGGGAGGCGGCAACATCGTCAACAATGCCGCGCTGGTCATCCATCGCAGCGACGATGTAACGGTTGGCCAGGTTATTTCGGGCTCCGGATCGCTGACGAAGCAAGGCTCCAATACGCTCATTCTCACCGGCAACAACAGCTTCATCGGCGGGACGACCATCGCCGAAGGCAGGCTCCTCGTTCAGGGCAGCGGGCGCCTCGCAAACGCCGGCGGCGTGTTGGTTGCCGAGGACGCGATCCTGGAGCTTTCGACTGGCAGTTGGTTGTACGGCGGCACGATCTCCGGCGACGGCGGGCTGATCAAGAGCGGCACCGCAGGCGACGTCCGCCTGACCGGCACCAATACGTACACCGGCCCGACCTTGGTTACCGGATCCGCGGCGTTGCGGGCCGGTTCGGCCCAGGCTTTCGGAATCAACTCGGCCCTGACCGTCGCAAGCGGTGCCGCGGCGGAACTGAACGGCTGGTCGCTTGCGGTCGGGTCCCTCTCCGGCGGCGGCACCATCCGCAACGCAAGCGTCATGTTTTACGGCCCCGGACCTGACACTCCCACTATCCTGACCGTCGGCGGCGATGACACGTCCACTCTATTCTCCGGAGTGATCGAGGACGGCAGCCAATCGAACGTACCGGTTGGCGATCGCGTTCCGCTCGGCCTGACCAAGGTGGGCGAGGGAACACTCACGCTCTCCGGCACCAATACCTACACCGGCCCAACCACGATCAGCTACGGCACCCTGCAGGTCGGAGCGGGCGGCGGAATCGGCACGCTGGGCACCGGACACATCGTCAACGATGCTGCCCTGGTGGTCAACCGGACCGGCACCCTGACGCTTAACCAGTCGATTTCCGGCACCGGCACCCTCACCAGGCTGGGATCCGGCACGCTCGTCCTTTCGGGCGACAACAGCTACACCGGCACGACCACCATCAGCGCGGGCCAGCTTACGATCGCCCACGACAACGCACTGGGCAGCCCGGCCGGCGGAACTGCCGTGGCCGGCGGCGCCACGTTGGCCCTGCAGGGCGGCATCAGCGTGGCCGAAGCGATTACCATCGGCACCCATCCGACGCTGGGCACCATCCGCAACCTGAGTGGCGACAACACGCTGAGTGAAAACATCACAAAGGCCGGCCCCGCGCGATTCCAATCCGACGCCGGTATGTTCACTATTGGCGGTGATGTCGGCGGCACCGACAATTCCGTTTACCTTTCCGGCAGCGGCGATGGCCGGGTCCTTGGCAATATCGGCCCGGCCTGGAACCTTTTCAAAGAGGGATCCGGCACGTGGACCGTCCAAGGCAGCATTGCAACACTCAACGGCGACGCGCTTGCCGTGCAGGGCGGCACGCTCATCCTGGCAGGCAACAACACGTACGCGCGGCCCACGAACATCAGCGCCGGCACATTGCTGGTCAACGGTTCCACGGCCGCCGCCAGCACGGTAACCGTCAACGCCGGCGCCGCGCTGGGCGGGACGGGCAGCATTGGCGGCCCGACGACCATCCGTGGCGGCGGCACCCTCTCGCCCGGCCAGAGCATCGGCACGCTCTCCTTCGGCAATGCACTAACCCTCGAAAACGGCGCCGTTTGGGACTGGGAGTTCCTCAACAACACGGCCGGCAACTACGACCAGGTCGTCGGCCCCACGCTCATCCTGCCGACCGACAGCGACAGCTTGATTACGCTGAACATCCTGGGACTCCCGGGGCATTCGGTGAACTGGTACGACGAGTTCGTCCTGTTCACGGGGCAGGTGGAGAACTTCGATGCCGGCTTGTTCAACCTGGTGAACGACTCGAACTGGACCCGCGGCTGGGCCATTTCCGTGGGCAACAGCCTGATCCTAACCGCCGTGCCGGAGCCGGGCACGTGGCTGATGCTGTTGGGCATGTTGGTGTGCGGGCTGCTGGTGCGCCGGGGGCGGTGATTCATGATGAGTTCCAATATCGGAAACCTGAAACCTGGAGTCTGGAAACTGGGAATACTCGGGCCTGTTGCGACGGCAACCAGTCTCATGCTGATATGAAGGAGGGCTTCTCTATGCGCTTTTCTGAAAAACACGTCCTGGCTATGTCACTTCTTCTGTCCGGATTGCTGTCGTTTGCGGGCTTCGCTTCGCTCGGCGACGCGGCGGTGATCGGCTACTGGACACTCGACGACAGTACCCTGCCCACGGCGGCCGCCTCGATCGGCCCTGATGCCACGTACGAGAACTTCACCGTTGACCAGTTGCAGCAGTCCGACGTCAATCCCCTTCAGCCCTCCGGCACCTCCGTGCAGTTCCTCGCCGGCGGCAGTCCGTACGAACGGATCAACCTGGGCGAAAACGGAGGCATGGCGAGTGGCCAGTCGGCCCTGACTATGGCCATGTGGGTGGAGTTCCATAGCCTCGACGAGGACCATACTCTCGCCTCGATCGGCCAATTTACCAGCGGCCAACCGCTGATCTTCTGGCGCGATGAAGACGCGTCGGGCACCTATGACACGATTGCGGTCCTGATCGGCGGTAACCGCACAGCCGGCAGCGGCGGCGAACTGAACGATAACGGATGGCACCACGTTGCCTTCACCTACCAGGCCAACACGTCCAGTGGTCTGAGAGTCTATGTCGATGGCGTACAAAGGGGTTCATCAAGTACCAGCTCGTCGGAAATCCCGGAAAGTTCCAGCCCACTCGTGCTGGGCAATGCCTCGAGCGGCCCGGCGGCCGGGAAGCAGTTCCACGGTCTGATGGATGAAGTAGGCATTTGGGACACCGCACTGCCTGCCGATTCGATCCTTGCGATGGCCACGGGCAATCTTGTCGGCGGAAAAACCTACTCTCAGTTGATCGGCGCGAACGACTACGCCGTCAGCGGCGGGACCGTGACCTTCAACGGACCAAACATGTATTCGGGCGAAACTCAAGTCGACGCGGGCGTCCTGCGGATTACCCACGGCGGCGCCCTCGGCACGACGTCCGGCGGAACCACGGTGGCCGGCGATGCCCGGCTGGAATTGTCCGGTGGCATTACGGTAACCGGCGAAACGCTCACCATCAGCGGCGGCGGCGGCAACAACATGGGTGCGCTGCAAAGCCAAAGCGGGGCGAATATCTGGTCCGGGAGTGTTGCCCTCGCCGCAAACGGCACCCGAATTGGCGCCAACGGCTTCGGCCAGAGCCTGACCGTCTCCGGCGTGATCGACGACGGTTCCAACAATTACACCCTGGCCGTACGCAATGCCGACACCGGCGGCACCGTGATCCTGTCCGGCGCGAATACCTACGGAGGCGAGACCCACGTGGTAGTCGGGCTGCTCCAAATCGCCGGCGGCGACAATCGCTTGCCGGCCGGTACCGTGCTGCGCATCGGCAATTCGTCGAACGCAGCGTCAGCGACCTTCGACATGAATGGCCAAAACCAGCAGGTGGCCGGCTTGGCCAGCGATGGCACGAGCATGCCCCAAACCGTTACCAATAGTAGCGACACGACGCTTTCGACACTCACGGTCAACGGATCCTCGGACTACGTTTATGCAGGTGCCCTCACCGGCAACCTGGCGTTGATCAAAGCCGGCTCGGGTATGCTCACCCTCTCCGGCGCGAACACCTACACCGGCGATACGACCATCACCGGCGGCGCGCTGAGGGTGCGGCACCCCGAGGCCCTGGGGGCAGCGGGAACCACGACCGTAAGCAGCGGCGCGCGCGTGGAACTCTATGGCGGCGTCACCGTCGCGGACGAGTCCGTTACCATCCACGGCAACGGAGGTAATTCGCAGGGGGCGCTGCAAAGCGCCAGCGGCGAGAATACCTGGGCCGGGAACGTTGTGATCGGAAGCGCCGGAACTCGAATTGGAAGCTATTCGGGAACCTTGACGATTTCCGGTGAAATCAGCGGCAACTACGGGCTGATTGTACGAAACAATGGGACCGGCCGCGTCACGGTATTCGCCGGCGAAAATACCTACACGGGCGCAACCCAGGTCGTCGGGGGCGTCACCAAGATCGACGGCGGCCACAACCGACTGCCCGTGGGCACCACGCTGCAACTCGGCCTGTCGTACGTTTCCGGCGAATTCGACCTGAACGGCTGGAACCAGGAGGTGGCAGGTTTGCAGATCGCGCAAACTACCGGAACCTACACCAACGTGCTCACCAACAGTTCCACCACGCCGAGCATCCTTACGGTCAACCAGTCTGCCAGTAACAGCTTCAGCGGCGCCATTACCGGCAACCTGGCCTTGACAAAGGACGGTGGCGGAACGCTTACGCTCACCGGCGACAATACGTACACCGGCGCAACCACTATTGACGGCGGCACGCTGGCCCTCAGCCACGCGTCGAGCAACAACATTCCCGGCAGCGCGCTGGTCCGGGTCACCTCGGGCGCCTCGCTCGACGTAACGGCCTTGGCCGGCGGGACGTTCGCCGTGGCTGACGGGCAAACCCTTGGCGGCAGCGGCACGGTGAACGGCCATGTGGAAGTCGCCGGGCTGGAGGCGGCGCTCTCGCCCGGCACCAGCGTCGGCACGCTGAACTTGCAGGGCGATCTGGCCTTCGCCGCCGACGCGTTCTTCGACATCGATATCGAAGACGTCGGTCTGGCCGACCTGGTGCAAATGGACGGCGGCACGCTCACACCGGGCAACGCTACCATTCGGGTCAGCCTGCTGGATAATTTTCATCCCGATTACCGCGAGTCGTGGACGATCCTGACAGGCGAAGACCTGATCGACGGCACGTTCAAGCCGGAAGTCTCCATGATTGAGGGCAGTGCCTTCCTCGCAGCCGGCAAACGGTTCGAGATCAGTTATGGGAACTCAGTCGTCCTGACGGTCGTTCCCGAGCCCGGCGGCTGGCTGCTTCTGGCCTGGCTCGTCGCGTGCGGCCTCTTGGTCCGGCGGCGATAATGCGGAATGTCGAAGACGGGATCCGCCCGGATTATTCATATACGTAGGGTGCGACAAGGTCGCGAAAGTCCTTGGTGGGCCTGCGCAAGCCACGCCCGGGGTGGTTTGCATGTCGTGCCCTGGAAGCAGGCCCGGCCAGGTGACCGAGGGCCCACCAGGGTCTTGGCTTGCTTGTCACCACCCTACATCGTCATGCATAATCCGGGCTACATGGTTCTTTGTGAGAATAAGAGAGCGAGGGCAGGATGATCGACGGTCGTGTTTCGGTGCCGGTGTTGCTCTTGGCCGTATTGGGCACGGTGCCCGCACGGGCCGATGCGCCCCAGCGCGCCGTCCTGGTCGAGGCCGAGGCGTTCGAATGCTACGGCGGCTGGCTGCACGACAGCCAGTTCATGGATCAAATGGGTTCACCGTTCCTGCTGGCGCACGGGCTGGGCGTGCCCGTGGCCGATGCCAAGACGACCGTCTCCTTTCCCGCGCCGGGCACGTACCGGTTGTGGGTGCGCACGCGCGACTGGGTGGCCCCGTGGGGCGCGCCCGGGGCGCCGGGCCGGTTCCAGGTCCTGGTTGACGGCAAGCCGCTCGAAACGGTGTTCGGCACCGAGGGTGCCGAGTGGCACTGGCAGGCGGGCGGCGAGGTGGCAATTGCAGGCCGGAGGGCGGAGATCGCCTTGCGCGACCTGACCGGCCTCGCCGGCCGCTGCGATGCGATTGTCTTCAGCAGCGATCCCGGCTTCACGCCGCCCAACGAAGAACCCGCGATGGCCGCCTTCCGGCGCACGATGCTGGGCCAACCCGCGCAGCCCGAGGAGGTCGGACCGTTCGACCTGGTCGTGGTCGGGGGCGGCATTGCCGGCACGTGCGCCGCCTTGACGGCCGCGCGGCTCGATTTGAAGGTGGCGCTGGTCCAGGACCGGCCGGTGTTGGGCGGCAACAACAGCTCCGAGGTGCGCGTCTGGCTGCAAGGGGCACGGAACGTGCAGCCGTATCCCCGGCTGGGCGACGTCGTGCGCGAACTGGAGCAGCAGCGCAGCGCCCACTACGGCCCGGCGAATACGGCCGACCTGTACGAGGACGATCGCAAGCTGGACCTCGTGCGCGACGAGCCGAACATCACGCTCCTGCTGGAACATCGGGTGAACGCGGCCGAGGTGCCCGACGGGCGGATCGCCGCGGTGGTGGCACAGCACACGCGCACCGGCCGGCGGCTGCGGCTGGCGGGCCGATGGTTTGCCGACTGCACCGGCGACGGTGCCCTGGGCGCGCTGGCCGGGGCCGATCACGAGACGACCCTGCCCGGCCGCATGGGACAGTGCAACCTGTGGAACGTGGTCGACACCGGCGAGCCCGCCGACTTTCCTCGCACTCCCTGGGCGCTCGACTTAAGCGACAAGCCGTTCCCTGGCCGCGGCAATGGGCAGCCCGACCCGTTGAAGCTGGGCGGCTGGTATTGGGAAAGCGGCTTCGACCACGACCCATTCGAGAAGGACGAGTACATCCGCGATTGGAACTTCCGCGCCATGTACGGCGCGTGGGACGCGCTGAAGAACGTCGACCGGGTGCTGCCCACGTACAAGCTCAACTGGGCCGCGCACATTTCCGGCAAGCGCGAAAGCCGCCGCCTGCTGGGCGACGTGCAGGTAACGCTCGACGACCTGCTTGCGCCGCGCGAGTTTCCCGACGGGCTGGTCGCCACCGGCTGGCCGGTGGACTTGCACCTGCCCGACCCCCGCTACGAGAAAGACTTCGAGGGCGACGCCTTCATCTCCCGGGCGCCGTACACGCAGTACCCTCGCCCCTTCCGCGTGCCGTACCGCGCCCTGTACTCGCGCAGCGTGGCCAACCTGTTCGTGGCGGGGCGGTGCATCAGCGTGACGCACGAGGCGCTGGGGGCAACGCGGGTGATGCGCACCGGAGGCATGATGGGCGAGGTGCTGGGCATGGCCGCTGCTGTATGCCGCAAGCACGGCGCCAACCCTCGCCAGGTGTACGAGCGGCACCTGGACGAACTGAAAGAACTGGCCCTCCGAGGCGTCGGGCGGCCGCCGCCCGGACCGCCCAAGCCCGACTGGCTTACGGCGGAGCGCCGCAACGTGGCGAGGTCGGCCGCGGTGACCGTATCGAGCCATTACGATCCGGGGCGCTACCCGGCCGCGAATATCAACGACGGCAGCGCCGATTGGGACGACAACGACGGGCGTTGGATCAGCGGCGAGGCGCCTCCGCACCACGTGGAGCTGACCTGGGACGCCCCGCAAACCCTTGCGGCCGCGCGAATTGTCGGCGGCTATCGCCAGCCCGACGGCCGGCTGGTCGGAGCGAATCGCGAGTTTGTCCTGCAATATTACGACGGCACCGACTGGCGTGACATCCCCGGCACCCGCGCCGCCGACAACGACCAATGCCGTTGGTCAGCCGAGTTCTCACCGGTCGGCAGCCGTCGTGTCCGCCTGATCGTTACTGCGGGCTCCGACCAGCGTGCGCGCCTTTGGGAGTTTGAACTCTACGCGCCGGCCCCGTGACTGACAGTCTGGACTTAGCCCGGATTATTCATGTAGGGTGGGACAAGGTCGCGTAAGTTCTTGGTGGGCCTGCGCAAGCCAGACCCAGGGTGGTTTGCACGTCGTGCGCTGGAAGCAGGCCCGGCCATGCGACCGAAGGCCCACCAGGGGCTTGGCTTGCTTGTCACCACCTACATAGTCATGAATAATCCGGGTTAGTGACCGCGCACTTGGGTGCGGTATTGGCGCGGGCTGAGGCCGGTTTCCTTCTTGAATATGTAGGCGAGGTATTCCGGGGAGCCGAAGCCGGACTTCTGCGCCACCAAGGGGATGGCCAGGTTGGTCTCGGCCAGCAGTTCCCGGGCGCGCTCGAGGTGGACGCGGCGAATCTCGGCCGCCGGCGTCCGGCCGAGCACCTCGTGGAACCGGCGCTCCAAGTGCCGGCGTGAGATGGCGAGTTTCGCCACCAGATCGCTGACCTGAATGGCCTCGGAGGCATGCTCCCGAATGAATCGGATCGCCTCGGCGAGGTCCCGGTCGTCGATGGCGAGGGTGTCGGTCGACTGCCGGGTTGTGATGGACTCCGGGCCGATCGTGACGGTCTGCCGGGCCAACCGCTTGCCGCGCATCAGCCGGTCGAGCATCTCGGCGGCCGTATGCCCGATCTGCTCCGAAGCGACCATCACGCCGGAAAGGGGCGGATTGCACGCGGCCCCGAGCAACTCGTCGTCGTCGCCGGCGAGCACGGCCACCTGCTCGGGTACGAGCAGGCCGGCCCGCTGGCAAACGTAGATCACTTCCCGGCCGGGCCGATTTCCCCAAGTGAATATGCCGATCGGTTTCGGCAGGCCGACAAGCCAGCGGGCCAGGTCGTCCTGCAGCGCCGACCAATTGGAGCGGGGGCCAAGGCCCGGACTGGGCCGGTAGACCGCACACGGATAACCGGCCGCGGCCAGACAACTCGCGAATGCTTCGCGGTGCGGGGCGACGTACGAGAGCCGCTGTGGACCGTAGTAGCCGAAATTGCGGAATCCCCGGTCGAGGAAGTGGTTCGAGGCGAGCCGTCCGACAGCCTGCATATCGGTGGCCGCCCGGGGCAGCTTGACCCCATCGAGTTCGATGCCCGAGACGTTCACCACGGGCACCTTTCGGCCAACGACGTGCCGGTGGATGGTGTGGGTGGCAATTCGGGCGATGATTCCTTCACCCACCCAACCGGGTGGTAACTGCTGCGGTTCGCGCTGGCCGCGGTCGTCGATCCACAGCCGCCAAGGACCATGTTTGCGCGCATAGCTGATGATTCCACGGATGAGCCGCCGGCCCCAGCCCGTGGACGTGTCCACCAGGATTGCAACGCGTGCCATCGAGGAATTGGGCATGATTTTCGATTCTACCACGGGATGTCGCGAATTCCAAGGTTTTTTACGCAGACGCATGCTGGCTGGAATCGGCGGTTTCCAATATAATCACATTTGTGGGCTATTCGTGCCGACACGTTGCGTTCGTTCTGATCATGCTGCATTCGCCGGGTAGTCGTCGGCGGTCACAAGACGTAGGGGCGTTTATCATGCCATCGCGAAAAGCGGGTTTTACGCTCGTTGAACTCCTGGTGGTCATTGCCATCATCGGAATCCTGATTGCACTGTTGCTGCCTGCCGTGCAAAGCGCCCGCGAGGCGGCGCGGCGCATGCAGTGCAGCAATAAGCTGAAGCAGATCGGCCTCGCATTGCACAACTACCACGCCGCCCACGGGGTCTTTCCGCCGGGCGGCATTACGAAGATTCCCGAGTCGACCTGCCTGCTGGTCGGCAAGGAGGGCCACGACGGCGGCGCGCCGTGGTCGGTGCTGATTTTGCCATTTCTCGAGCAGAAGGCAAAGTACGATGAATACGATTTCCGGAAGTCGTTTGCATCGCTGTGGTGGGAGTCGGGTGCAGGGAACCACGCCGTGCAGTTCAAGCCGAACCATGCGTTTCAATGTCCCAGCGATCCGGTTTCAACCGGCGACCGGTGCAACACGAACTACTTCGCGTGTCAGGGCGGCGGCGCCACGCCGAAGTGTAGTGGCTCGGCCCACGTCGGGCGCGCGTTCTTCCACAACGGGCTGTTTCACAACAACTCGCGGAGAAAGATCGAGCACATCGAGGACGGCTCGTCGAACGTCTTCATGGTGGGCGAGACCAGGCTTTGCCCGCTCATTGAAGGACAAGCCAACGGCCCCTATGGCAGTTGGGACAGCGCCCTGCGCATCGCCACCGACACGTATGCCTTTCCCATGAACCTCGCCGCCGCGATGTACGGCATCAATTCCATGTATCGGAGCTACAATCCACTGCAGAAGTTCACCGGGAACGTGGCTTCCGCAAAGTTCGGCAGCCACCACCCGGGCGGGTGCCACCTTGCGATGGCCGACGGCTCGGTGCATTTCCTTTCGGAGAACATGGACATCAACGCGTACCGCAGCCTAGGCGTCCGCAACGACGGGCTGCCTCTCGGAGGGCTTCAACAATGAGTGAACGTAAGCGGCGACATGGCCTCGGAGCGGTCGCATTCGGTTTGGCGTTGTCAGTTCTCACGTGCGGCTGCTCCGGAAGTGACGGGCCGGCGCGCTATTCTGTCCGCGGCACCGTGACGTATGACGGCAACCCCGTGCCGGCCGGGCAGATTGCCTTCGAGCCCGACGCCGCGAAAGGCAACAGCGGTCCCGCTTCGTATGTCCGAATCAGCAACGGTACGTTCGCCACCGCCAGGGGCGAGGGAGCTGTCGGCGGCCCGCACGTGGTGCGCATTCTCGGCATGGATGGGCAAGCCAGCCCGGAATCGCCCGACGGAATCATGCTCTTCAGCGAATACGAAACGAGCGTCGACCTGCCCAAGGCGGCGTCCACCCAGGAGTTCAGCGTTCCCGGCTCGCACCGTTAGCCCGGAGTATTCATGTACGTAGGGTGGGTCAAGGCCGCGTAAATCGTTGGTGGGTCTGCACAAGCCGCAGCCAAGCTGATTCACGGCCTGCCGCCTGGAAACGCGCCGGAAGCAGCGACCGATGACCCACCAAAGCAGCGGCTTGCTTGACCCACCCTACCTGTCTCGCCCTTCGGTTTGCGGCAGCTGCTCTTGCAGGGACTCGACGGCGCGCTGAAGCTGGCGGTCGACGAAGTCGGCATCGTCGTCGTCCGGCACGGCGCCGTTGCCGCGGGGGATGTCGCGGCGCAGCCGCCAGACGCGCAGCCGTGACGACTCTTCGCTGTCGAGCGCAACCTCCATCCCGGGGCTCGGACACACGCCCCAGTCGTCCTCGCCGGTCGAGTCGATCTTGCGGTTGATGTTCCGCCCGCTGGGTCGCCAATAGCTGGCCGTGGTGATCTTCACCGCCCCGTGTCCACCTTCCAGGTCGAGCACCTGCTGCACGGTCCCCTTGCCGTAGGTGCGCTGCCCGGCAATCTTCGCCCGCCCGTGATCCTTCAGGCACGCGGCGACAATCTCGCTGGCGCTGGCACTTTGCTGGTTGACAAGAACGACCATCGGAAAGTCGGGCAGCGTGCCGCGCGCTGAAGCGGAATAGCGTTCCGAATACCCGCGCCGGCGCACGGAAACGATCAGACCCTCGCGGAGGAACATGTCGGACAGGTCGATGGCGGCGTCGAGCATGCCGCCTGGGTCGTCGCGCAGGTCGAGGATCAGCTTCTTCATCCCGTCTTCGAGCAGCTTGCCGATTATCTTGCGCAGGTTCGCGGCCGTTTCGCGAGAGAAGGCGTTCACTCGCACATAACCAATTTCCGGGTGGCCCTCCAGGGTGAAGTTCCAGGTACCGTCCGGATTGCGGGTATCGCCCAACACCGTGTCGATCGGGATCTGCCGGCGGCGAATGACCAGTTCAACCGGTTCGGACTCGCCGGCGTGGAGAATCTCCAGGGTCACGGTTGTGCCGGGCTTGCCGCGCATCAGGCGCACCGCGTCGGTGAGCGAAAGCCCATGCGTCCCGCGACCCTCGATCCGCAGAATGCGGTCGCCGGCGCGGATTCCCGCTTTGTAGGCAGGCGTTCCGTACAAGGGGGCGACCACGCGAAGCTGCCGGGTTTTCGCGTCTTGCGAAACCTCCATGCCCACGCCACCGAACTCCTGGTTGAGCGATTCGTTGAACTGCCTGAGGTCGCGGGCGGTAATGAACTGGGAGTAGGGATCGTTGAGCTTCTCGATCATGCCCTCCATGGCGCCTTCAAACAGGTCGCCGGTGGGGATCGGCTCGACGTAACGGCTCTCGATCTGGCGCATGGCTTCGAGAAGAACCCGCCCGTATCGATTCGTTTCAACCCGGTGATGGCAGACGATCGACGCCAGCGCCGCGGCGAGCAACACCATGAGGTTGCGATGAGGCATGGTTGGTAACCGCCGGTCCACGATCTGAGGTTGGATGACTCACGAAGGACGCAAGAAAGCACGAAGAGGGGGCAGGATCGCCCTCCTCGCCGTTTTGGTGTCCTTCGTGGACCACTTCCATCCGCGGCAGAGATCGGCCGTCAACGCTTGGAGAACTGGGTTCCCCGGCGGGCGCCCCGAAGGCCGTACTTCTTGCGTTCTTTCATCCGGCCGTCGCGGGTCAACAACCCGCTGTCGCGCAAGGCGCCCTCCAACTCCGTATCGAACCGCTTCAGCGCCCGGGCAATACCCAATTTGCAGGCGTCGGCCTGGCCGGTAATTCCGCCGCCGCCCACCCGAATCGAAACGTCCACCCGCTGCCGCACGCCGGTTTGCTCCAGCGGCGCCACGACGGCGTTCTGCTGCTGAAGATTGGGAAAGAACTGCTCCAACTCGCGCTGGTTCACGACAATCTTCCCGTCGCCGGGTCGAACTCGCACCCGGGCAACCGAACTCTTGCGGCGACCGGTGCCGAGGAATTCTTGCGTAGCCGTAGTCATAAATCGCTATGCCGTTTTCAGAGGTATGGAAGGTCTCGCCCGCCGGACGGGCAATGCAATGGGCTATTTCCGCTTGGACCCGAGTTCAATGGGTTCGGGCATTTGGGCCTGATGCGGGTGCTGGCTGCCTACGTAAATCTTCAGTTTCGAGAGCATCTTGCGTCCGAGCTTATTCTTAGGCAGCATGCGTCGCACGGCCTCGCGCAGGATCAACTCGGGCCGCCGCTCAAACCGGCGCGCGGCCGTCTCGCTGCGCAGTCCCGGATAACCGGTATACCAAGTGTACACTTTCTGGTCCCACTTCTTGCCGGTAAAGGTAACCTTGTCGGCATTCACCACGACGACGAAGTCGCCCGTATCGAGGTGCGGGGTGTACGTGGGCCGATGCTTACCCATCAGGCGCATGGCAATATCGCCGGCCAGCCGGCCGACGACGCGGTCGGTGCCATCGACCAGCCACCATTTGGCCTCGACGTCACCCGGCTTGGCCATGTAGGTCTTCGTCAACTGCATTGTTCCGTCTCTATGGAGAGTCTCAATCTGCCCAGGACCCAGCCCTGGCAAAAGTGGGCAAACCCATAATTTAACCGCGGCCGGCCAGCCTGACAAGGCGTCGGCAGACAGATTCCGAGGAAAAACACGGCCTCATTTCTCCTTCGACACATGCCGGCACACCAAATAAGCCGAAAATACACTCTTGCAATGTATTCTCTTACACCAATACGAGGGGTCTTGCAGTCGGCAGCGAGCATGCAATAATGCTACACTTCCGTGTCTTCGCGAGCAGGTTGCGCAGTGGCGGTTCCGGCTGTGTGAGCAGATCACCTGATGGCATCGAATTGAACACAACACCCCCCAAGGCGGAGGGCGACAGCAGACCATGATTGTTGCAGTGTTAAAGGAATCGTTTCCCGGCGAGCAACGCGTTGCGCTGGTTCCAGCCGCCCTGCCGTCGCTTACCAAGGCCGGCCTGGAGGTGCGTGTTGAAAGTGGCGCGGGCGATGCCGCCGGCTACCCGGACGACCAGTATGCCGCAAAAGGCGCCCAGGTTATCCAGAACCGGAGCGACCTGTTTGCTGCCGACGTACTGCTGAGTGTCCGAACCGCCGGAGCCAATCCTGAAGCCGGCCAGGCCGACCTGACGCAACTGCGCCCCGGCCAAACGGTTGTTGGCATGGCCGATCCGCTCGGCACGCCCGAAGCTGTCCGCGAAATGGCCGAAAGGGGCGTCGCCCTATTCGCCCTGGAACTGATGCCGCGCATTACCCGGGCGCAAAGCATGGACGTGCTTTCCGCCATGGCGACCGTGGCCGGCTACCGCGCCGTGCTGCTCGGCGCCCTAGCGCTGCCGAAGATGTGCCCGATGCTGATGACCGCCGCGGGAACGCTCTCGCCGGCAAAGGTGTTCATCGTGGGGGCTGGAGTGGCCGGGTTGCAGGCGATTGCCACCGCCCGCCGGCTGGGCGCCGTCGTTTCGGCCTACGATGTCCGTGCAGCCGTGAAGGAGCAGGTGCAAAGCCTGGGCGCCAAGTTCGTCGAGTTCGAACTCGAAGCCGGCGACGCCGAGGACCAAGGCGGCTACGCAAGACAGATGGACGAGGAGTTCTACCGCAAACAACGCGAAATGATGGCCCGCATTCTGGCCGAAACCGACCTGGTTGTCACGACCGCCGCCGTGCCCGGCAAGAAGGCCCCCATCCTGGTGACCAAGGAGATGGTTGCCGGCATGCCCGTCGGATCGGTCATAGTCGACCTGGCTGCCGAGCGGGGCGGCAACTGCGAATTGACCCAGCCCGGTAAGACCGTGACCGAAGGGAACGTGACCATTCTGGGACCGACGAACCTGCCCTCCGAAGTGCCCTACCATGCCAGCCAGATGTACGCGAAGAACATCACCACGTTCCTGCTGCACTTGGCGCCGGGCGGCCAACTGAAGATCGACCTGGACGACGAGATCACCCGCGATACGCTTGTTGTCCGCGACGGCAACGTCGTCCATCCGCGCGTATGCGAGCTGCTGGGCATCGAGCCGCCGGCGTCAGCGGGCACAACATCCGAGGAGAATCCGACATGACCATGACCTCGTTCGTCTTGTTTGCCGCCGAGGCCGGCCGCGGCGCCGCCGATCAGGCCGTGCTGCCGCTGCTGGCCGCGTTGACGGTTTTTGTACTCGCCATTTTCGTGGGTTTTGAGATCATCACGAAGATTCCGCCCACGCTACATACGCCGCTTATGTCGGGCAGCAACGCCATTTCCGGCATTACGCTGGTCGGAGCGTTGCTGGCCGCCGGGCATGGAAACCAGCCGGGCGTGGCAATCCTCGGAACCCTGGCCGTCATCCTGGCAACCGTCAATGTCGTGGGCGGATTCCTCGTAACCAACCGCATGCTGGAAATGTTCCGCCGCAAACGCTGACACGCGAAACCACGACCGGCACCCGCAGAATTAGACAGCGCGACCGACGGTCGCGGTTCATATGAGGTAAGGAATGGACCAAACAACGATTATCGCTCTGGCCTACCTGGTAGCAGCCGTCCTGTTCATCCTCGGGCTGAAGGGACTCACCCACCCGCGAACCGCTGTGCGAGGCAACCTGCTCGGCGCTACCGGCATGCTGGTGGCCGTGCTCGCCACGCTCATCCACCAGGACGTGATCAGCTACACGCTGATCATCGTCGGGCTTGTGATCGGCGGGCTGATCGGCGCCGTGCTGGCGGTGAAGATCGAAATGACGGCGATGCCGGAGTTGGTGGCCCTGTTCAACGGGTTCGGCGGCGGGGCGAGCGTGTTCGTGGCCGGGGCCGAATGGACCCGCCCCGAGTCGTACGAAGTGATGGCGGCCGCCGGCTGGGGCACCCCGGTCTTCGACGCCTCGATGATCGCCGCCTTCCTCGCCGGGTTGATCGGCGCGGTTACCTTCTGGGGCAGCCTGCTGGCCTTCTGCAAGCTGCGCGAGTTCAAGAAGTTCAAGAAGCCGTGGGTATTCCCGGGCATGCAGGCGCTGAACATTGTTCTGGGCGTCTTGTGCCTGGTGCTGCTGGCCGGGGCGCTGATGTGCCCCGCGCCGCTGGGCGTGTTCTGGACGCTGGTCATCGTGGCGTCGGTCCTGGGATGGTTCCTCGTGAACCCGATTGGCGGGGCCGACATGCCCGTGGTCATCGCCCTGCTGAACTCGTACAGCGGGCTGGCGGCCTGCGCGACGGGCTTCGTGCTGAGCAACTCGGTGCTGATTATTGCCGGCTCGCTGGTGGGCGCCTCGGGCCTGATCCTGACGAACATCATGTGCAAGGCGATGAACCGGTCGCTTGGGAACGTGCTGTTCGGCGTGCTCGCGCCGACCGAGTCGGACGCGACGGCCGACGAGGTGTACGGCGGGCGCGTCAAGGCGACTTCCGCCGAGGAAGTGGCCATGCTGTACGACAACGCCCGCCGCGCCGTCATTGTGCCCGGCTACGGAATGGCCGTGGCGCAGGCGCAGCACGCCGTGCGCGATCTGGGCGACCTGCTCGAATCGCGCGGCATCGAGGTGGAGTATGCCATCCATCCGGTGGCCGGCCGCATGCCGGGCCACATGAACGTGCTGCTGGCCGAGGCCGAGGTGCCCTACGAGAAGCTCAAGGAGATGGACGCGATCAACCCGAGCTTCGCGCAGACCGACGTCGTGCTGGTCATCGGCGCCAACGACGTGGTCAACCCCGTCGCCCGGAATCCCAAGAGTGCCATCGGCGGCATGCCCATCCTCGACGTCGACAAGGCCCGGACGGTCGTCGTGGTGAAGCGGAGCCTCAGCCCCGGCTTCGCCGGCATCCCCAACCCGCTGTTCGCCGCCGACAACTGCCTGATGTTCTTCGCCGACGGCAAGAAGGCCGTCCTCGATTTGATCGCGGCGGTTAAGGAAGGGTAGCAGAGTTGCTGTATGATGTAGGGTGGGTGGTTCTGGGCGCGTAGCGGCCAGGTTCACCCACGCGCAGCGTTGGAGTGGACGCGTAGCGTGGAGAAACAAGGCCGCGCGCTTTGACTGCACGCGAAGGGACCTGCACAAGTCGGATTCCAACCTCGAAGGAGGATGCCATGAACTTCCTTTCACGAGCCTGTTTTACCTGCCTGCTGTTGACGGCTCCCGCCGCGGCCGATGACGCACGCCGCGAATGCTCCTGGCCGCAGTTCCACGGCCCGCGGCGCGACAACCTCTCACCCGATACCGGCCTGCTGCGCCGGTGGCCCGATGAAGGCCCGCAGCTCCTTTGGCGAGCCGAGGGGCTGGGGCATGGCTTCGCCACGGTGTCGATTGCCGATGGACGCATCGTTACCGCTGGCGACGTCGGCGACATGACGGTTATCACGGCGTTGGACCTCGACGGCCGCGTCCTCTGGCAGGCCGACAACGGGCCCGCCTGGACCGGCCCGCAACCGGGCGCGCGGGGGACGCCGACCATCGACGGCGAACGCATCTACCACCTTAGCGCCGTAGGTGACCTGGTGTGCCTGGAAGCCGAATCCGGCCGGCGCGTTTGGGGCCTGAACATCCTCGAAAAGTTTGAAAGCCAGAACATCCAGTGGGCCCTGGCCGAAGCCGTGCTCGTCGACGGCGATCACGTCATTTGCAGCCCCGGCGGCCCCCGGACCGCCATGGTGGCGATCCACAAGGAGGACGGCCGGACGGCCTGGGAATCGCAATCCGCCGGCGATCTGGCAGGCTATGCCTCGCCGTCGATGGGTGTCTTCCAGGGAGTGCGCATGATCTTCACGCTCACTTCCCAAGCCGTCATCGGCGTGAACGCCGACAGCGGCGAACTGCTCTGGCGATTCGAGCACATCACGCCTTGGCGGGAGAATATTCTCAAGCCGATCTATCACGACGGCCACGTGCTCGCCAGCTCGCAGAAGACCGGTTCGGTGTTGCTGCGGCTTACCGTCGACGGCCGCCGCGTGTCGGTGGAGCCGGTCTGGCGCAATGCCGACCTGGACAGCCACCACGGCGGCATTGTCCTGGTGGACGGCCACCTGTACGGTTGCGGGCGTTTCAACCGCGACCAGTGGGCATGCCTGGAATGGTCGACGGGCCGCACCCGCTACCTCGATGCCGGCGTCGGGAAAGGCTCGCTCACCTACGCCGACGGCCTGCTGATCACACGATCCGAACGCGGTCCCGTCGGCCTGGTCGAGGCGACTCCGAACGGCCACCACATAATCAGCCGATTCGAGCCGCCTAAAGAAGCCGAGGGACCTGCCTGGGCCCATCCCGTCGTTTGCGGCGGACGCCTCTACCTCCGGCACGGCGAGTTTCTGTATTGCTACCGTGTCCGATAGCCGGCCAGGCTAACGGTTGATAGCAGACGGTCATGGTCCAGCCCGGATGATTCATGACGATGTAGGGTGGTGACAAGCAAGCCAAGACCCTGGTGGGCCTTCGGTCGCTCGGCCGGGCCTGCTTCCAGCACACGACGTGCAAACCACCCCGGGCCTGGCTTGCGCAGGCCCACCAAGGGCTTACGCGACCTTGTCCCACCCCACATGAATAATCCGGTCTAGCGAACGTCAATACGATATTGCGGGGCTACCACTTGTCCGTCCGGAAGGGCGAGGCGGGCAGGCCCGCCTTGTTCGACAGGTTCGGCTCGGCCTCCTGGTGCCAGCCGAAACGCACGGCAACCGGGTTCGCCACGGCGTCGGCATGCACCACCACCGTCTGGCCGTCGATCTCCGCCTTGGCCTCGACAAAGTCCTTATCTTCCGCCGCAATGGTGAAGTGCGTCAGCGGCTGTCCGTCCCGCGCAAGCAGGCCGCCGCACACGTGGTCGAATGCAATGCGTACCTTGCTGCCCTCGACCGTCATCGACTTATACAGCGGTCCGGAGAAGCAGATGTCCGTCTGGCCGTAGTCCTTCGCCAACGCCCACAACGCCAGCCGCTTGCCCACGTCCTGCTTGTTGCGGGGATGGATGTCGGTAATGTTGCTGATGTCCACGGTTACGGCCATGCCGGTGTGCGGAATGCCGAGCGCGGCGGTTTGCGCTTCCCAGATGCCTGGCAACGCGCTGACGCGATCGGCGCCGTAGCGGTACGGCGCGAGCTGGACGTAGTAGAACGCCATCTCGTCGTTCTGCCAGACCTTGCGCCAGCCGAGGATCAGCGCCTTCATCTTTTCGTAATACAGCATCCCCTCGCCGTTGTTCGATTCGCCCTGGTACCAAATTGCCCCGCGAACGCCGAACGGGACCAAGGGATGGATCATCCCGTTGTACAGCGCAAGCGGCGACTGATGATTGATCTTCCCTTCGTTGTTGACCGACGGGAACGTGTCGAGTCTGTCGGCGACGTCCTTCAACGCCGGCACGCTTTGGAAGCCGACCGGCGGCGTCCACGGCTCGATGCGCGTGCCGCCCCAGTTCGAGCCGATCAGGCCGATGGGTACCTCGAGTTCCTGTTGAAGATGACGGCCGAAATAGTAGCCGGCCGCCGTGAAGCTTGCCACAGTTTGCGGGCTGCACACTTCCCAACCGCCCGATGGAACGACTTCCTGCGGCTCCTTGGCCGGAACGTGGTTGATCTTGATGTGACGGAGTCGCGGATGATCGGCGGCGGCGATCTCCTGGTCGGCATCGTTCGAGTTTCTGACCGTCCATTCCATGTTGGACTGTCCGGAGCAAATCCAGACCTCGCCGATGAGGATGTCGCTGACGGTCACGGTATTGGTCCCCTGAACCGTCATGGTCACGGGCCCGCCGGCGGGCATGGCCGGCAACCGGACGCACCACTTCCCGGACGACGGATCGGCCTTGGCCGTTGCCTTCGCATTGCCGAGGGTTACGGTAACTTCCGTACCGGGCGTGTCCCATCCCCAGATTGGCAACTCCTGGCCGCGTTGCAGCACCATGTGGTCGCCGATCACCGCCGGCAGCCTCACTTCCGCCTGCGCAGCCGATGCCGCCAAGACAACAAGACCTACCAGAACAAAACGAGCGGACCATCGTACTCTCATCGGATGCAACTCCTTAAGTTTGAAGAACAGGGATACCGGTTCAACGGCAGGTAAGCTTCTCCGGCGTCCACAACGAGTCCGGTTTCGGCTACTGCAACTCGCATGCAAGTTTACTCTCGGCGACACGGCGCGTCAAAGGCCGAGCAGCGCATGGATGGGCGGCAAGTTCTCCGGGCATCAGGTTGCACGTCCCTGAAGCACAATGGGCATGGTCATTGAAAACAATGCCGCTCCAGGCGCGCCGTGCGCGTGGGCTTAGGGCGTGCCACCGCCCTTCGCGTGGCGAAACCGGGGCTGCCTCCTCACCATGTCCGCCCCTTGCCGATTCGGCCGATCCGTGCTAAACTCTTACTGTGCTTGCCTTTCAGTTGACGCACCACTCGGATGCAACATCACAAGGAAGACAGGCAGCCCGGCTGTTCCGGGCCCCCCCGGCCTGCCTCGCAACGGCTTCCGGAACTCGGAGGCATAAAAAGAGCCCCTGTAGCTCAATTGGATAGAGCATCGGCCTTCTAAGCCGAATGTTGCAGGTTCGAGTCCTGCCGGGGGTGCTTGCAAGTCATTAGCCCGGATTATTCACGTAGGGTGGGACAAGGTCGCGTAAGTCCTTGGTGGGCCTGCGCAAGCCATGCCCAACGTGGTTTGCACGCCGTGCGCTCGAAGCAGGCCCGGCCAAGCGACCGAAGGCCCACCAGGGTCTTGGCTTGCTGGTCACCACCCTACATCGTCATGAATAATCCGGGCTAGTCGGGCTCAACGGCACCGTTTGCCTCGACTTCGCGGCTGAGCCAGTCATTCCACTTCCGGGAAGTCTGGGCACCGAGTTGCTCGCGGTTCCTGCGGACGGCTGCACTGACGAGTTGCCGCATTTGCCGGTCGCGAAGCTGATCGATGGCCGGGTAAAGTTCATCGAGTACGCGGGCGGATTGCTCGTGCTTGCCTTCGAGCATGAGCACGCTGCCGCGGCCGGCAAGCCCGAACGCCCGGAATTCCGCCTCGGTTTCGCCCAACGCCGCCAACTCGTCGAACAGTTCCACGGCCTCGGTGTAGCGCCCGTCAAGCAGGTAGATGCGGGCAAGCTGCTGCTTGGCGCGCCGGGCAAGATGCGTTTCGTCGGGGAAGTACTCGATCACCGCCCGCCACGCTTCTTCCGTATCGCGAGTGGTGGCGTAGAACCACTGGGCGCGGGCGGTTTCCTGTCGCGGTACGGCCAGCGCTACGGCCGAAGCTTCCCGCGGCAGTAGCGGGGCCGCTCCGGTGGTCACCCATGCCAGCAGGCCGCCAAGCACGAACATACCCGCCACGGCCAAACCGAGAAGCCATCGTCCGGAGGCGCGGAACCCGCGCCCGGGTTCGCTCTTCATGAGGCGGCTGAGCTGTTGCGTAACGTGCAGGTTGCCGCCGTCAGGCACGCCGACCCCGCTCGACTCCCAGACGGCGTACTGTTCGGGCCAGTCGGGCCGCGCGGTTTCGGCGTGCAGCCGGCGGATTTCGTGGAGCAGTTCGTGGGCCGAGTTGAAGCGGTCGGCGGGCTGCTTGGCCAACATGCGATTCACGAGCCGGCACAGGGCAGACGGCAGGTCGGGCCGTTTCGATTCGAGCGGGGCAGGTTCGGACTTGACGTGCTGCACCGCCACGCCCAGCGCCGTTTCGCTTAGAAACGGCGGCTGGCCGCTGAGCAAGTGGTAACAGGTGACGCCGAAGGAATAGAGGTCGCTCCGCGGATCGAGCGGTTTGCCCTCGACCTGTTCCGGGCTCATGTACAGGGGCGTGCCCATGGTCATGCCAACCTGGGTCAGATCGAGCGACTCGTCCTGCCGCGTCAGCCGCGCGAGGCCGAAGTCGGCCACTTTCACTTCGCCCTCGGCGGTTAGCATGATGTTTTCCGGCTTGATGTCGCGGTGGACAACACCCGCCTCGGCGGCCTTCGCCAGCGCGGCGGTTACCTGGCGCATGACCGACAGCGCTTGCGGCAGGTCCAGGGGCCCGTTCCGGCGGAGCCACTCGCGCAGGTTCTGGCCTTGAACGTACTCCTGCGCGATGAAGTGCAGGCCGGCCTGCTCGCCCACTTCGTAAATCTGCACGATGTTGGCGTGCACCAGGGCGGCGGCCGACCGGGCCTCGCGCCGGAACCGTTCAAGGTAGGTCCGATCCTGCGCCAGGTCCGGCTTGAGTATCTTCACGGCGACGCGCCGCCGAAGCGAAAGCTGCTCGGCCAGGTATACCTCGGCCATCGCGCCCCGCCCCAGGAGGCGCAAGAGCCGGTAATCGGCCAACTGCCGGCCAATAAGGTCGGACTGGGCGGAAGAACCGGCGGGGCCGTTAGGGTTGTCGGGCATTGCACGCGATTCGTCGGATGGCTTGATCCTACCCTCGAACCAGTTGTTCGAGGAACGCCCGCGCTTTGCGGGCTTCGGCAAGGAGGACCTGCGGATCATCGCTTCGGGCGATGGTCTCGACGACCAGCGGCCCGCTGGTGAAACCGCCCTGCTTCAGTTTCGCCATAACGGCGGGGAAGTTGACGCGGCCGGTGCCAGGGGTAATGGACACGTCCCTGACGGGCTCGCCGTCCTTGACCGACATGGTGAAGTCCTTCACGCACATGCCGGTCACCAGGCCGTCGAGCGTGGGAGCATCGTCAACCGGGTCGATTTCGCCGTGGGAGTAATGGAGGATATTGCCGGGATCGTACCAGACGCGGAAGTTCTCGTGCCCGACCAGTCCCACGCACTTGCGGCATTCGGGGCCGGTTGCATTGAGCCCGCCGTGCGGTTTCAGCACGATTTCCACGCCTTTTTCGGCGGCGTAGTCGCAGGTTTCCTTGATGGCCTTGTAGTACGCGTCGAACAGCTTCTCGTTGCCCATGCCGCCCATCAGCAGCGACGGGCACCGGGCCGCATGGCATGCGTCGATCAATCGTTTCATATCGTCGATGCCGTCCTCCAGCGACTTGGCCACGCCGATGCCGCCACCGTAGTTCGACACGAGCGTCAGGCCGCGTTTCTTCGCCTCCTCGCCAATCTGCCGGGCTTCTTCCAAGGTGGTACTGGCGGGCATCACGAGCCGCCTCGGCGCCGGGGTTGTCATCAACCCGGCGTACTTGAAGCCAGCCTCGGCAATGGCGTCGAAGGCCTCTCGATACTCCAAGTGGGACCAGGGTCGCGTATAGCAGCCGATTTGCCAGCCTTCCGGCTTCTGCCCGGACTCGGCGGCATGTGTACCGCGAGCCCACGGGTGCGATGCCGCAAGGGCCGCGGCGCCGAGTCCGGCCGTGTGAGAGAGGAATGCGCGTCGTGAAAGGATGCGTGGCGTTGTCATGGAAGCCTCATTGGGTCGTATCTTGAGGAAGGGGAGGGTAGCGGTAGTAAGTTTCCAGCAGGAGCGCGGCCATGGCAGTACAGAACAGGCGCCCGCCCTGGCGGTTATTCCAGGCGGCACTGTCGACGTACCAACTGCCCTTGTCGGGCCCATCGTCCGCCTGGGTCTGAAGCAGGTGGTCGCGCAGAGCCGTGCTGAACGCCGTCCAGGGCTGCCCGCCGAATTCGCGCAACACTTGGGCCGTACAAAGGTTCTGGTAGAACTGGCCGCTCATGGCCGGACCGTGTTCGGAGGCGGTGACCACGAAGCTGATCAGTTCGGACCGCTTCGGATTCCAGCCGAGGATTATCCGCGAGAAGTTGCCGGCTGCGGTGGCCGCCGGGTCGAATCGCCGATCGCGCGGTTCGCGGACGAAGCCGTCGCCGTCCGGGCTGCGTACGGAATCGAGGAAGCTCTCCGCCACCTTCATCTTGGCTTCGGGGAACTTCAGACCGGTCC
Organism: Thermoguttaceae bacterium; assembly: GCA_034005525.1. Classification (GTDB taxonomy): domain Bacteria; phylum Planctomycetota; class Planctomycetia; order Pirellulales; family Thermoguttaceae; genus PWXP01. The sequence continues at coordinate 43,696 of JAVEUP010000027.1, forward strand.
ATTGCGCCGTCTTCAAGGCAGTCAAGCTCCAGGCCGTGGCGAGGACGTCGCTTGCTTCAGCCTGCTGGTCCGGCAGCCGGGGCGTATAGGACCAGCCGCCGTCCAGATTCTGAGTGTTCACAACGAAGTTGACCGCCGCCTGAGCGGCCTTGAGGTTCTGCGTGTCGGCCGTTACGGCCACGACCTCGCAAAGGGCGCACGTGGCAAGGGCGTGGGAGGGAACGGTGTGGGCCTCGGGCTCATACAGGGAGGCGGCATCGGTCCCGACAGGCACCATGCGCGACCGCAGGAAGTTGATGCCGGTGCCGACATTGCGCCGGAACTCTCCCCGTCGCGGACTGTGGCCTGCTCCAAGAAACGGCAACAAGGCAAGGGCCGTAGCAGCATTGGGTGCGTTCTCCAGCGTGCCCGGATCCGACGAAGGTTTGCGGCCGCGCGGTCCCTGGTGGGTGAAGCTCCAGCCACCGTCCGGGAGTTGATGCTCGGCCAGCCAACGCAGCGCGCCCCGGACGGCCGCCTCGGCCTTCTCGTCGCCGCCGTAATACTGTAATAGGGCCGCCCGGTTCTCATCCGTGCGGCAAGTCGCCAGGTCGGGTATGTCCGGTGGAGGCTCCTTCGGCGCGACCGGCGCGCCGGACACGCCGGCGGACATTATGCGCACCCGCACCTGATCGCGAACGGCACCCTCGTCCAGCTTGGGCTCCAACTGCCGGTACCACGAGGCGGCATGCCTGCGGATGTGTTCCTGAGCCCGGGCCGATTCGCCTTCGGCCACTTGCCACCAGTTATCGGCCAGCACAAGCTGCTTCTGTGGCTCCTCGGGTTTCGCCAGCTCGGCCCCGGCGAGTTCCGCCAGCCGCGTGTCGGCTCCGCGTGCCAGCAGCGGCAGCCCGGCTGGCCAATTCCCCTTGACAAAACACTCGTACTTGCCAACGGCCAGAGCAGCCTGGGGGTCCTTGGGATTGTTATGAAGCGCCGCCCGGGCGTCCTCGGTCGCCTCGAAGGCTTCTCGCATTTCGCCAAGTCGCGCCACCGCGGCTTCCAAAGCCTGGTCAAACGAGGCGTCGCCCGCCATTCCCACGGAACGCGAAAGCGCGGCGTCGCCGGCCGTGCCCAGGGTAGAACGCGCCAACTCGATGAGCTGCTGGGCAACGGCAAAACGGTCTTGTGCGGCGGCGGCGTCCACTGTTTCGAGCACCAGCGACGCGATGGCGCTTCTGGCGGCCGGATCGGACGCTTTCGCGGCCGCCGCCTCCAGTTGCTCGAGCTTCATGGCGACGCCGTCGACGTCGTACCGTTCGGCCAGATCGTCGACCGCGCGAAGGGCCAGCTTCGCATCGCCGGCCTCCATTGCCGTTTGGCGGGCCAGATCGAGAAATGCGTACGCGGCTGCCGGGTCGTCTTGCGGTTCGCGGGCGAAGCCGATGAGTTTCTCCGCCAGTGCAGCCATTTCCTCCGGCTGCTTGGCGACTTCGAATTCGGCCTTGTGCAACTCGTCGCGGATTCGCTGTTGCCAGGCATGCAGATCGGTTTCCTCGGGTACTGCCGCTCGCGGAGCAGATCCGTCCGGGGTCGATTCCTGCGGATCACCCGCGACGGCGCCAGGCGGCTGCACGAGGCCCCAAAGCCGCACCGCGCCGTCCTGACCCGCGGTAACCGCCCGGCTCCCATCAGGGCTCACCGCGACGGCCAGCAGGGATCCATCCGGCGCGTCGAAACGGCGTTCTTCGCGCAGCTCGCCCACGTGCCAGACGATGAGTTTCCCGTCGCGCCCGGCGGAAACCGCCCGGTCGCCCGTCAGGCTGTACGCCACGCCGGTGACGGCCTGTTCATGGCCGCTGAGTACTGCCCGCGGCTTGTCGCCGCGCAGGTCCCACAGGCGGACCATCCGATCGTCGCCTGCAGAGATGGCCTCTCCGCCGTCGGGCGCCACGGCAACGGCGCGAACGGGGCCCCGGTGTCCCGGGAAGCGCCGCACTTCGGTACCCGTATTCCGATTGAATGCCAGAACGCCGCCGTCCTCCCCGCCGGAAAGAATGGCTGCACCGTCAGGCGAGAAGGCCACGCCGTTGACCGCGCCGGAGTGCCCCTGGAACGATCGGACCTCGTCCCCGCTGCGCAAGTCAATCAGCCGAATCGTACCGTCGTGGCAACCCACCGCGACGTGCTCGCCGTCCGGCGCGACGGCAAGGCTGTGAACTTGCTGTCCGTCGGCCACCGACACGGAAGTCGGATCGCCGCCGATACCGGCGTCCCAGAATCGAACAGCGCCGTCGGCCGGCACGCTGTCTTGTCCGGTCAAGGCGAACACGGTTTGCCCGTCGGGCGAGAATGCGACCGCAAGAACCTTATCGGCCGACCCCCGGAACTGTCGCAGCTCGCGCGAGCCGGCGGTGTCCCACAGTCGTACGGTCTTGTCGTCCCCGCCGGTAAGCACAAACAGGGCGTCGGGCGAGAAAGCCATGCTGGCAACCGGACCGGAATGGCCATGCATTGCCGCCATTTCGCCCAGTCGAATCTCTCCTGCCCACAAGGACCGTGGCGGAATCCCCGTCGGCCGGCTGCCTGGAACCCTGGGAGGGCGGTCGGTCGGGGCTACCGGCGGTCGGCTGCGCTCGGGACGCGAAGGCGACCGGTCGCGGCCGATCTCCGGCAACCGCTCGGGAGTCCTCTGCCCGCGCGGATGGCCCAAACCCGGCGTGGCAGGAGCATCCAATTCGCCCTGCCCGGTGGCCAACATCAGGGCAATACCCAGTGCGATCACCGCAAGCACGCCTGCCACGATGACCGGCACTTGCCAGTTGTTGCGGCGGCGGCGGCCGGAATACGACCGGGAGGGAGACGGCCCCCTGCTAACCGGCACAACTGGGGCGGGAACGGCAACCGCAGTTGCCACCGGAGCCGGCGGAGGGCCGGGCGGCGGCCCCGGACTGGGAGGCGGGGCCGAAGGCGGCGTTGCCGCAGGCTTCGTGGAAAACTTCAACTTCAACGCCGCGTCATACGCCATGCGTTTCTGCGGATCGAGCAGGCATACCCGGGCTGTGGCCAACTCGTTGAGAATCTTCTGCGACAGCGCCGCGTACTTGCCGGACTGAAACGAGCGAACGTGCACCATCTGCCGGTCGGCGGCGTTGGCAATCACGTCGGTGTCCGACTCGAACAGGCCAATGCCCAGCAGGCGGTAATGATGGGGGGGCTGCTCCTCGGCAGGAATACCCAACCATTTTCGATACGGATCGAAGCTTGCCATAGGGCGGTATCTTCAGCAACGGCAAAAAACAGGGAATGCAAGGACGCTGGCGGCTCCACTCGGCCTGGCGGCGGTCGCAGCGAGTGGAAGGCCTCTTCCAACGGTCGGGGCAATGGCCGGACCCGGTGCTGCGAACACAACGGGTCGCGCTGCTGTTCGTGCGAACAAGTGTACCCTATTGCATTATCATGCTTCCGCGTGAAATTGGCAACGCTTCCCCTCTGTTGGATGCCAGGTGCTGGCACAATGTATCTGATTAACAGCCCCGAATACTACTTCCAGCAAGGGATATACTCTCCATCCGGAAAGCTGGTCCGCTTCTTGTCGTGAACTCATCCGGCCACTCCGCACCTTCCCGTTGCGGAAGCCATAGGGTATAAGACGGGCTCGCATGGTTCTGGGCGTACAGCGACCAGAGCTGTTTCCATGAATAACAGGTTGAAAACGCTCCTGGCAGAGGCAATTGAATGAGCACACCCGGACAGATGGCGCCGCGCCGCGACGATACCCCGTACCGCCCGGGCGAGCCGGTTGCCCTGTTCATCCCCTGCTATATCGACCAGTTCTACCCGCAAATCGGGCAGGCCACGGCCGACTTGCTCCGGCGGCAAGGCTGTCCGGTGGTGTTTCCCGAGGAGCAAACATGCTGCGGGCAGCCGGCGTTCAACTCGGGCTACTGGGACGAGGCGCGCGGAGTAATCCGGCATTTCGCGCGCACGTTCGCCAAACATCGGTGGATCGTTTGCCCGTCGGGTTCCTGCACGGCCATGTGCCGCGTGTTCTTCGGGCACGTCGACCCCGACGAGCAGGTGGTCGATGTGGGGCGACGCGTGTTCGAGCTAACCGAGTTTCTGGTCGACATTCTGGGTGTGACCGAACTGGGCGCCCGCTTCCCGCACAAGGTCACCTTGCACGTTGGGTGCCATGGCCGCCGCGAACTGGGGTTGGTGGAGCAGCCGTTGCGGCTCTTGCAGGAGGTGCGCGACCTGGAGTACGTGGAGCTTCCAAACATGGAGGAGTGCTGCGGGTTTGGCGGCACTTTCAGCGTGAAGATGCCCGGCACGTCGATTGCCATGGGCCAGACGAAGGCGGAAAACGTGCTGAAGACCGGGGCCGAAGTGGTCACCTCGCCCGACGTAAGCTGCCTGATGCACTTCGGCGGCATCATGGAGCGCAACCCGGCCATGAAACACATTCGCACCATGCACATCGCCGAACTATTAAACCATCATGCCTGACGAACACGTCTTTCACGGAGCGCCGTTTCTGAAATCGCTCAACAAGGGCCTCTACGAGCCGGAAGGTTCGCGGTCGCTGGGCGAGTCGACCGAGCGATCGAGCAAGCACAACCGTGCGGTAACGGACGAAATCCTGCAGTTCCAGCAGTGGCGTCAAGCTGCCAACGCCATCAAAGGCTATACGATCCGGAACCTCGACAGGCTGCTGGTCGAGTTCGAGCGAAACATCACTGCCCGGGGCGCCGAGGTCCTCTGGGCCGCCAACGCCGAGGAGGCCAACCGGCACGTGATCGACATTGCCCGGCGGCACGGTGTGAAAAACGTCGTGAAGGGCAAGTCGATGGTCAGCGAGGAGATGGAGCTAAACCATCACTTCGAATCGCAGGGAATCCGCGCGGTCGAGACGGACCTGGGCGAGTACATCGTCCAGCTTGCCGGCCAGCGGCCCACGCACATCGTCACGCCGGCCTTGCACCTTTCGGCGGAAGACGTGGGCCGCATTTTTTCCGAGAAACTGGGCGAGCCCTTCAGCGCCGAGCATCAGCACCTGACGAGCATCGCCCGCCGGCGCCTGCGCAACGAATACCTCAAGGCCGAGATGGGCATGTCGGGCGTGAACTTCGGCCTGGCCGATACGGGCACGCTGGTGATCGTCGAGAACGAGGGCAACAGCGGCCTGAGCTGCTCCACCCCGCCGGTCCACGTGGTCCTGATGGGCATCGAGAAGCTGCTGCCAAGCGCCGAGTATTTGCCGGTATTCCTGAACTTGCTGGGCCGAAGCGGCACGGGGCAGAAGCTGACCACCTACACGCACTTCATCCAGGGGGCCACGCCCGGGCGGAAGCTGTACGTGGTTATCATCGACAACGGGCGCAGCGAGGTGCTTAACGACCCGGCCGCCTGGATGTCGCTGTACTGCATCCGTTGCGGCGCGTGCCTGAACGCCTGCCCCGTGTACCGCCGCACCGGCGGCTGGGCCTACGGCTGGGTCTACCCGGGGCCCATCGGCGCCGTGCTCGTACCGCACCTGGTAGGCATGGAGAAGGCAGGCACGCTGCCGTTCGCCTCGTCATTGTGCGGGGCATGCGGCGAGGTATGCCCGGTGCGCATCGACATTCCCCACCAACTGGTCCACCTGCGGCATCGGGCGGTCAACGAGCCGTCGCCCATGCGTTCGTGGACCGAGCGGCTTACCTGGACGCTATGGGCATGGGCCATGCGGGGCCCGCTGCGCTATCGGCTGGCCATGACGGCCGTCCGGCTGGGCGTGCGCCTGGCACCCTACCTGCCCTGGCACCCCGGCAAGCTCGGCGCCTGGACCCGCGCCCGCGCACTGCCGAAAGTCCCCGGGCCGTCGTTCCGGAAGTGGTGGAAGCGAAATCGTACGAACTCATCAAGTCGTTGAGTCCATACCGCGAAACCCCGTTCGTCAAGCCCGTCAGGTGGCCACTCCGGACAGTCAAATGCGACACTCAGCCCGTCTTCAAGAGCTTTCGAGCCTTTGCCTGCAAAATGGCGATGAATTTGTTGGCCTGAACGTAGCCCTCGTACTCCGCTCGTTCCTGGTCGGTCAATTCACCTTCCGTGCTCTTACATGCCAATTCCTCGATTCTCGCATGAAGCGACGGGTCGCCGCGATACGCCGCCAGCGCCCGGGCCTGTTCCTCACTGAAGAAACCCAGAATTGGGTCTGTGCCTCGGTCGAAGGCAACCGTGTCGAAGGCAGTCTCCATGACTTCACTCCAGCAGGTTGGGGCAGCCGTTTACCAAAGCTGCTGCAGGCTCCAGTGTCGCATCGGAACGGTGTGCTACTGTGACCGACACGACAACGATCATCGGAGCACCTCATTCGCGATTATAGTCGGTTGGCATGAAACCGTCAAGTGGCCCGAAGTTCATTTGGAGCAACGGCCCATCCTTGAGTCGTACGCTTCGGCCCTGAAGGGGGCTCTGGCGGCCATGACTTCCGTGCAGCAACAAGGGAACGGCCGGGGCTGGTAGCGAAACGGGCAGGCGGCAGGTATGCTCATGGGCTGAAGTCTTCCACGACAACCGTTCAACACATCAAACATGAGCAGTCGCGACTCAGTTTTGCACAATATCCAAAGCCGCCTGGCCGCGGCCCCGGCCGTCGAGTGCCCGCCCGCGCCCGAGGTGTGGCCTGCCGCCACGAGCGACTCCGCCGCCCTGGCGCTTCGGTTTGAAAACGAACTAGCGGCCGTGCAGGGCGAGTTGATCCGGTACCATTCCATGGACGAGGCGGCCCAGAAACTCGTCGAACTGATTGACGGCTCCCAGTGGCCGAGCATCGCCGCCGTGGACGGGCCGCTGTGCAACCAAGTGCTGGCGAAACTCGACCGGGCGCGGATCGCTTGGGCCGGCGACGACATGCAGCCGGCGGCCCTGGCCGAGTTGCCCGCCGGAGTGATCGAAGCCCAGTGCCTGCTGGCCGACACGGGCAGTTGCCTTGTCGTGAATCGGACGGCTACCGAGCGTCTGATGTGCTACCTGCCCGAAACGTGCATCGTCGTCGCCACCCTCGACATGCTGCGCGAGCACCTGCCGGCCGCCTGGCCGGAATTTTCCAGAAGACTCGCCGATCCGGATTTCCGCGGCGAGTTGGTCCTTGTGACCGGCCCGAGCCGCACGGCCGACATCGAGAAGATTCTCATCCTGGGCGTCCACGGGCCGAAACGGCTGGTGGTGCTCCTGGTGGGATGATGGCCGTGGGATGCATGCCAAGGGAGCAGGTCTTCTCGGCTGTACGGTGACACGATCGGTCTGATCCGCCCGGTCGGTCGGACCTGTCGGATCAAACGTGCCCGCCTGCCCCGGCTTCCTAGTCACGACTGGTTATGCCAATGAACGACGGAGTTCACCCCAACTCGACCTGGTGGAGCCGCCCGTGCGGCGGGCGCGAGGTGTTCGCGCTGGCGCTGCCGCTGGTCATCTCCACCGGCTCGTGGAGCCTGATGCACTTCGTCGACCGCATGTTCCTGCTGTGGCACAATACCGAAGCCATGGCCGCGTCCATGCCAGCCGGGCTGGCGCACTTCACGCTGCTCTGTTTCCCCCTGGGTCTGGCCACCTACGTGAATACCTTCGTCGCCCAGTACAAAGGCGCCGGGCGGCCGGAACGGATCGGCCTGGCCGTGTGGCAAGGCGTGCGCATCGGCCTGTGGGTAACGCCCCTATTCATCCTGCTGGTGCCCCTAGCGCCGCACCTGTTCGCCGCCGCCGGGCATCATCCGAAACTGGCAGCTCTGGAAGCCATGTACTTCCAGACGCTGTGTTTCGGCGCCGGCGCGGCCGTCATGTCGGCCGCGCTTGCCTCCTTCTTCACCGGGCGAGGGCAAACGCGAGTGGTCATGGTCGTCGACGTGTGCGCGTCGCTGCTGAACATCGTGCTCGATTACCTTTGGATCTTCGGCCACTTCGGATTCCCGGCGATGGGGATCGAAGGGGCCGGCTGGGCCACCGCCGCGTCGCAATGGTTCAAGATGCTCGTCTACTGGTGGCTCATGATGCGCCCGGTACACGTCGAGCGGTACGGACTTAGGGCGGGCACGCGGTTTGACGCGGGGCTGATGTGGCGGCTCATTCGGTTCGGCTCGCCGAACGGGCTGCACATGCTTGTCGAAGTGACGGCATTCACGGCGCTGAACCTGCTGGTCGGCGCCTTGGGACCGATGGCCATGGCGGCGACCACCCTGGCGTTCAACGTCAATAGCGTGGCCTGGGTGCCCATGATCGGCACGGGAATTGCCGTGGCGACGCTCGTGGGCCAGCAGCTTGGCCGCAACCGGCCCGACCTGGCCGCCCGCGCTACCTGGACTGCCTACTGGATGGGCACGATCTACATGGGTGCGATGGCCCTGGTGTACGTTCTTGTCCCCGATCTGCTGCTCTTGGGCCACCGGGCGGGCACCACGCCGGACCAGTTCGATGCCCTGCGCGACCTGACCGTGCTGCTGCTGCGTTTTGTAGCCGTGTACTGCGTGTTCGACGCGATGAACATGATATTCGTCAGCGCGCTGAAGGGGGCCGGCGATATGCGGTTCGTACTGCTGAGCACCATGGTTGTCTCACCCATGCCTGTACTTGCAGTGTGGCTGGGGATAAGTTATTTCGGCCTGGGGCTGCTCTGGAGCTGGACGGTGGTGACGGGGTGGATGACCGCATTGGGGATCATCTACCTTGCCCGGTTCCTCCAGGGCCGCTGGAAGACCATGCGCGTGATCGAGCCGGAATACCCGACCGAACCCACTCCCGAACCCCCTGAACCCGCCGTGGCCGTGGGCGGCGAGACACTTTGAAGATGGGCGCGGCGGGCGTTGGGCTTCTGCCGGCCCTCCCGGCGGCCGAATCACGGGCAATGTACTCGTAAATCGAGGCTAGGTGGCCGGTCGCTGTGTCTGTCCACCGAACTCTCATTCCGGCAACCCGAATCGACGGCGGACTTCAGCCGAATCGCCCCCCCCTGGCACATTGACTCGCCCGTTCCGCGGTGTGCCGGCCGGGACTCGTCGTTTTGGTGTGCGGACGTTTGACAATGGTCCTGATTCATGTAAGAATCAAGACTGCGTGGGGATCGACACCCGTTCGCGGTGGAAGTTTTCCTGTGTCTTTGGTCTTGTCGATACTCCGAATCCGAGGCTTGCAGTCGAGGGCCAGCGATCATGAAACGCATGCGGGTCGGTGTGTTCGTTGTCGGGTTGATTCTCGGGCTTGGGTCGGCGGCCGGGGCGACCTGGCTTGACGGCTGGGACTACCGCCAGGAGATTGTGATCGATCCATCGATCACTCCGGCCCAGTTGAGCAACTTCCCGCTGCTGGTCAGCATCAACGACCCGGCACACCCGCTGTTCGCGCAGGCGAACTCGCCGGCCGGGTTGGACGTCGTGTTCACCGCCTCCGACGGTACGACCGTCTTACCGCGCGAGATCGAGCACTACTCGGCGGGCGCCACGCCGGCGCTGACGGCGTGGGTGAACACGCAGCTTCGCGCAGCCAGCCCCACGCGACTGTACATGTATTACCGCGGCGCCGACGCGGCCAACTCGACGGCCACCTGGGACAGCAACTACACGCTGGTGCAGCACTTGCAGGAGGTCCCCGCGGGCGCGGCGGGCGAGATCAAAGATTCAACCGCCTACGGCAACCACGGCACGGCCACCACCGGGATGGTGCAGGTGGAAGGGCGAATCGGGCCGGCGCTGGATTTCAATGGCACCACCCAGACCGTTAACGTCGGTAGCAGCGCCAGCCTCCGCCCCGCAAGTGTGACCGTCTCCGCCTGGGCGAAGGCCGATACGTTGTCGGACTGGAACGGGATCTTCACCACCATGCCGGACGCTAAAAGCGGCATCAATCTGCAGATGGGAACCGTGCAACGGATCGCCTCCTTGATCGGTACAGGCACGGGTGGATCCTATCTTCGGTCGCCCGAAAGCCTGCCGGCCACCGCGGGAGATTGGTATCACATCGCCGTCACCCACGACGATGCGACGAACATGAATCGGCTTTACGTCAACGGCGATCAGGTCGCCACGATGACCCGGTCGCTAGGTTACGCCGCCTCACCCGGCAACACCCTGATCGGGGCCTTTTATACGACGGGAAGCCTGAGGTTCGACGGCGTAATTGACGAGGTGCGCGTCTCGAACATTGCCCGCAGCCCCGCGTGGATCAATGCCTCGTTCAACAACCAGGCCGATCCGGCCGCCTACCAGTCGCTTAGTCCGGTGCAGCAGCAGGGTCAGGATGTTCTGGAGGGCTGGTTCTACCGGCAGCCGGTCGTCATTTCCCGGAGTGTGGCCAATAGCGACCTGAACGACGTGCCGGTGCTGGTAAAGCTCACCGACCCGGCCAACCCGCTGTTCGGCCATACGTGGTCCGCCCAGGGGCACGACATTGTCTTCACGGCGGCCGACGGCATCACGCGGCTGGACCACGAGGTGGAGCTGTTCCGCAAGGCCCCGGGTTCGGAAGAGCTTAGCGCCTGGGTCAAGACGCCGGTCGCCTCGGCCGAGGACACGTTGATTTACATGTACTACGGCGCCCGATCCTCGGGCGAGCCCAGTTCGGTAGACACCTGGGACGACCACTTCGTGGCCGTGCATCATCTCAACCAAGACCCGTCCGGCCCCGCGCCGCAAATGCGGGATTCCACCTGGCGCGGGAACCATGGCACGACCGTTGGCGCCATGACCGCCATGCAGCAGGTGCCCGGCAAGGTGGGCGGCGCGCTGGACTTCGACGGCGCCAACGACTACGTCAGCTTGGGGAACGACCCCAGCCTCTATCCGAGCGAAATCACCCTGGAAGCCTGGGTCAAGTCCGACGTCTTCGGTAGCTGGAACGGGATCGTCACCAATAAGAAAGGCGCCAGCGACGGAATCAATCTTCAGATCGGCAACACGCAGCAGATCGCATCGCTGGTAGGCGATGGAACGGGGTATACCTATGTGCGAACGAGTTGGAGCCCGCCGCCGGAGACCGGCGAGTGGTATTACATCGTCGCCACGCACGACGGCACCTTGGCGAGGCTCTACGTTGACGGCGAACTCGAAGCGACAAGCACGAGAGCGCTGGCCTACGATCCGTCGCGTCCTCTCACCCTGATTGGCGAGTTCTATTCCACGGCGTCCGGTCTGCGTTTCGACGGCCTGATCGACGAGGTCCGCATCTCGAACGTCGCCCGCAGCGCCGACTGGATCCTGGCCAACTACCGGCTGATTAACGATTCCGGCACGTACCTCACGTTTGGCCCGGAACTGATGGTTCCCGAGCCGGCCTCCTTCGCGCACCTGCTGCTTGGCGCCGCGGCGGCGGCCGGCCTCGCTCGGCGCAGGACGCGGCGGCAGGCACGGGGAAGCTGACGGACCAGGCGGTCGGTCGGGGTGATCTCACCCCTTGGGGAACTGGTTGGCCTCGGGAGCGACCCGGTCGATGTTCGGCGTGATGTCGGCCGGCAACCGGCCGAGCGCCCACGACAACCCGCCCAGCAGGATTTGCCCGAAAACCGCGCCGGACCAGACATCCTCGCGGTGCCCCAGCGACGTGTAGAACACGCGGCCGTTTCCGTGCATTCGCGCCCACGTGGCCGGAAACGGCGGCCGATCGTAGCAGCGGCGGTCCGCCGGCGCGTCCTTGTTCATGCCTGAGCAATCCTGCACCAAGACCACGTGCAAGTCGGGCGCGAATTGAATCAGGGAGAACCACTCTTCGAGCAGCGAGAACGACTTGCCCAGTCTCTCGACGCCGGGGAACCGCGGCGAAACGACGTCAATCCGGGCCTCTTGCTGGCTGCCGTGCCCCAGGCAGTCGGCCCCGAAGGCCTCGGGCAGCAGCCAGATTCCGGGATGAATGCCCACCAGCGGCATCCCGCTGCGCACGGCCGCGTCAAGCCGCTTCCAACCCTCTTCCGAAAGGGGCAGGCTGCCGTCCGGGCTGTCCGGCTTCATCAGGTCGGCCGGCCTGCCGCACGTGTACGACACGACCGCTGCATACCGGTCGAGGTCGCCGTCGAACACCCGGCCGTCCTTCGTGCATTCCACCTCGCAATCGATTTGCCGGGCCAGGTTCACGAAGGTCTTCTCGGCCAGCGACAGTTCCTCGCCTTCACGCCGGACGACGGGGTGCTCGAACAGCACGCTCCGGCTGAAGAACAGAATCCTCCGGGCTCGCGGCTCTGCAGTGCCGCCTACGCGGGCAGCCAAGGGCCAGCCGAGCAAGGTCGTCCCGAGTGTTTGCAGCGCCTGACGGCGTTTCATGGGATCTCAGGGATATGCGGGTGCACGGTTGCGACTGAACCTCGCGCGCCGGCGCAGCAACAGGCCAAACACCGCGGCGAGCAGCAGCACGATGCTGGACGGCTCGGGAATCACCCGGAGGGTAACGAACGAACCGAAAGCGCCGTTGAGGTCCGGCGCGACGTCGTTGTAGCGTATCCGCCACTCATTCAGGCCGGAGGTGAAAGTACTGTAGTTTGCGTAATCCTCGAAGACGCCGCCGTTCCAATCGCCCGAGTAGCTGATCAGCGTAAACTTCGTGTCCACGGGCAAGGCGCCGGCCGGCGCGGCCAGGTCCACCAGGTCGAGCGACACGTTGCCAAGGAGGGCCAGGTCGCCGTCCACGTTGAGCAGGTCGGCCGTTAGGCTGTCCGAGTTAAACTCCCACTCGAAGGTCGAGCCGCCAGCCAGGGTGAGATGGTCGCCGATGGCCAGGGTGCCGATGGACGCCCCCGGCGCCAGCTTGCCGCCGGCGCCCACGCCGACCACCGAGCCGATGCTGCCCGTACCGCCGAGCGTGCCGCTGCCGTGCACGCTATACGCACCGCCGCCGGTATGCGTGCCGTTGACCAGCAGCAGGCCGGCGTCCACCGTGGTCGGACCGGTGTAGGTGTTGGCACCGGAGAGCACCAGCGCGCCGGCCCCGGTCTTCGTCAGCCCGCCGTTCTGAATGGTCGGGCTAATGGTCGTGGTACCGCCGGTGATGTTGAAGGTGCGGGTGGCGACTTGGAGGTCGAGCAATCGGGGGCCTAAGGTAGTAATGTAATCGAGGCTGTTCGTGCCGCTGCCGGTGAAATCGCCGGCAAGGTTCACCCGGATCGTGTAGGGTGAGTCGAGGATGCCGGACCAAATCCAGCCGAATCGAAGCGTGGCGTCCGACATGATCAACCCGCCGTTGCCAATATGAACGGTGGTATTCGCCGTGTTCCCGGCCAATCCGATGATGCTGCCGCCGCTCATATCGAGCGTTCCTGCAGTCGCGGAAAAGCCGCTGTTGACGCCCACCGCGCCGCGTTTGACCGTGAGAGTGTCCGTCACGGTCAGATTACTGACCCTGTTGATGTTGGGGTCGGTCACGGAGGAATCCATC
>JAVEUP010000185.1:0-15212 GCA_034005525.1 Thermoguttaceae bacterium
ACCGTCGGACGATGGAGTGCATTCTGGAAACGTATTTCCCAGTACGGGTACACGTCACTGACTGCATAAAACAGAAACATCATATTATACGCGCACCCGAGTTCACCGCAAATCCGTCGTGGAAAGCATACGATATACTCGACAGTCAACTTTCATGGTCAGACAACCGTTCCCGGTATTCCTCCTCCATTGCGGCATTCCGAAATGCGGCCAGACAACTCGCGAACGGATTTAGAGAACTCACACCAAGGGAGATGACGGATTGGTTTCCTGATTTTGGAGTGTGCCGTGATCTGTTGTCGCACGTCGGCATATTGTTGAGAGAAGCATCGTTGTTGCCACAATCCTGGAGTTGTGACAACATCTCAATTCTCAAATTGCGGGCTTTCTGGAAGGCCATCCTCACACTGGCGTTTCTTCACCAGGGAGTTGCCTCTCACTTGGCAGGACAACAACATGTGGGAATGATCCAGATCTTGAGCAAGCCGCGAGACGCAATGGTTGACTGGATCGCCGGCTGTGCGGGTATCGAGAAGGCGATCGTTGACCGTCTGATAGCCCTTCACACATACGAGCGTTCATTAAAGACGCCCGACATTGCAACTGCGCCATTCCTACCATTGGGCAACGGACGGCTTGCCGCAAGTCCTTGGATGTTGGCAAGCTCTTCATGGGAAAGAAACTTCTGTGCCCATGTGGCAAGCGCATATCCACAACTCTATGGTCCAACTGGCCGCGACTTGGCGGCGCACCTTGCCGGCGAAATGGTAGATATGTTGAAGAAGGCCGGGTTTGAGGCCATCCACTCGCTCGAATTCAACCTCGGTGACGTCAACGGAGACATCGACGTGCTCGCATGGTCACGGAAAGAATCCTACCTGATGGCTGTCGAATTGTATTGGAAGATCGCAACCGGTGATGTCATGGAGGTGCTTCATGGCGAGGAGACATGTCGAAAGAAGATGTGTAACCAGTTGCCGAAGTACGAGTATGTGCTGTCGGCTAAAGCGGGTGACATCGTAGCGAGAGCGTTTAAGTTGAAGGCTTCACCAACAATCAGTGGCTGGTCATGTGGCATGGTCGTTCGTGGATTCGTTGGATCGCCTCGTATCGGCAATGAACGGCATTTTCTTGTTCCCGACAGTTTGCTTATGAAAGAGATTACGCAACACACATCATTGAGAGATCTTTGTCACTGGGCAAAAACCAAACCCTTTCTCCCACAGGAGGGGCGGGACTTCCAAATGTATCCAACTGAAGTCACTTCGCCCTCTGGAATCAAGGCCACGTTCTGGGAATAAGATGATTATAGGGATGGCGGGATCAAGGTGATTCGAGTGGGATAGGTCGAGCCATGTACACAGTCATGAAGACACACGGACTCTTGTTCGCCGCCGAGGGCCTTTCCGAGCGTGACGTGGAAAAAGGTCTCTCGCTCGCCGGACGGGTTCATCCACAATATCGGCCGGTGTTCGATGAAATGAGCGAAGAAGACCGCGCGGCGGTGGCCCTGTATTTCCTGCCGCATGGCTCGAAGAAGGACGTGCTGGAGGTCACGCGGCCGCGAGCGGTGAAGTGGTACTGCCCATTCGCCGACCAGCGGACGTTTCCCTCTGGCCATCGTTATTCGATCAACGTCTACACGGGCTGCGAGCACCGGTGCCAATACTGCTATGTCAACGGCTACAGTGCCCGGCAACCCGACTGCAAACACCGCTTTCGGCAGGACTTGTGCAAGGACTTGGAGGCGTTGGAGGCTTTTGACGTTCCGCCCGCGCCGGTGCATCTGTCGAACAGCACCGATGCACTCCAACCGTTGGAACAATCGCATCGCCACACGCTTTTCACATTGGAAAAACTGGCCGAGCATCGGAATCGGTTCACAACGGTCACGCTGTTGACGAAGAATCCGGCGGCGCTCGTGGAGGATGGATATATTCAGGTGTTGCGCCGTCTCAACTGGTTTCCGACAGATCATCCACGGCGCGGATGGTTCGAGGAGAAGGGCTTTCCGCCGCTCCGGCTGGAGATTTCGCTGGCATTCGTCAACGATGAGCATCGCCGGCTGCTCGATCCGGCTGCCCCGAGCGTCGAAGACCGGATGGCGGCAATCCGGCAGTTGCGACAACAGGATTTGCCCGTCTTCTTGCGAATCGACCCGTTGTTCCCACGCGATCCGCTGGGTGGTGGTAAGAAGATGGCCGATTTCGGCCTGCCGGATGTTCAGTCGATGAGCGATTTGGAGGGGTTGGTTGCTTTTGGCCATGAAGTCGGCATACATGGCATCATCTATTCCGTCGCCAAAATCACCCGACTGCGGCAGGGCGGCCTGTCGCCGGTGATGGAGCAGATGAAGCGAGTGTACCAGCATCTTTCCGCCAAGCAGCCATTGGTGTTTCGCGGCGGTTCGTGGCGTTTTTCGGAGAACGTGGCCAGGGAGCGGGTCGTCGGACCGTACCTGGAGCTTTGCGACCGATATTCCATTTCCGCCAAACCGTGCAAGGCAAACCTACTCACAACCCCATAGACATGGGCAGTTCGCCCGTGGCCCGCGCTTCCTTGATTGTGAGAATGGCCATCCGGGTTTCCGGCGCGTTTGGACAAGGAACCGCGATTTCTCCGCATCTCCGAGGGGCATTCTGGTGGCTTCCCTTGGAAGGAAGGATCCTCGTGGCCAAGCCAAGCAACCCAGTAGAGTGGGTCTATGCAAGAGCTTGCTGGCATGCCGCTGCCCGGTAAACGCTTCAATCGGCGAACAGGGCAGGCATGAGCCGCAGCACCGAATGCGAGACGCCGCACCGGCCGTTACTCCATCATCGTCCGGCTGCACTCGACTCCGATGCTTCCTTTCCTGCAAAACGGGGTAACGAAGAAATCGGCGGAGTGGCTGGCCTGAATCTCGAGTGCTTCGGACAACGGAGTGCCGCAGGAGTCGCAGATGGACTGCATCATGGCCTTGCGGGCCGCTTCCACGGCCGGGCTGTCGGAGGCCGGCACGCCGACGTCGGCAGGCACGGCTTTCAGCGCGCCTTCTTCCAGCTCCCGCATCTCCACGCCGGCCGCTCCGGACGACGCAAGACGCCAGACCGTCTCGAGCGACTTCTGCATCGGACCCGCGTAATCGATCAGCCAGCCCACGGCGTTTCCGGCGGCTACCGGCTCTCCGGTCAGCAACATTCTGACCAGCTTCGGCCACTGATTCCGCGGGGCCTTTCTGAACGGCCAGTGGCAGCCCTCCATGCCCGGCAGCACGGGCAGCGTAACCTCCGGCATTCCCAGAACCGCATTTTCGACCGCCACCAGGTAGTGGCAGTGCACGAGCAGTTCCAGGAAACCGCCCAG
The DNA here is from genome assembly GCA_034005525.1 of Thermoguttaceae bacterium. Taxonomy (GTDB): domain Bacteria; phylum Planctomycetota; class Planctomycetia; order Pirellulales; family Thermoguttaceae; genus PWXP01. Next base: position 3,343 of record JAVEUP010000185.1, read on the forward strand.
GCAGCGTTTGCCGACGACGAAACCCACCGACACTCGGAACTCGCTGGCAAGCCGCCTGGCGGTCGCCGACCACGCAGCGGCCAGCCGGCGTCCCTGCTGCGCATCGTGCAGCGCGGGAAAGAACTCGCTGGTATCGGCACCCAGCATTTGCGTGGCGAGGTGGAAATCGCCGGTGACAATCACCCTGTCGATACCCTCGGCCTTGAGCCAGTCGATCGCCCGGTTCAATTCGTCGTCGACGTCGGCGTTGTAGGCTTCCCGGCTGATCGTGATAACTCCTACGTTCCCGTCGTGCTCGGCGTTGACGTACAACTGCTGCCACTCGGGGCTGTCGATCTGCTCGAACACGGCGGGATACCAGGCGCTTTCAGCCGCTTGCGGGTAGAGCCGGTGATACTCCTGAACCGTTTCGACGGCGTTCTTGGCGCCCATGCTCCGGATCATCGCGAGCACGCCACGGCGGAATTGCGCGCACAATTCGCCGATCGCGTTGATATGGGACAGGTGCGCCCGCTGCTCGTGAAGCAGCAGGCTCGTCATTTGCACCAGCGCTCCCTGGATCCAGGTGGCGAATGCTTCCTCGGCCGCACCGTCCAAGGGCCAGTCGACCAGGGGCCGGAAATGATCGGGCGGATACCAGTTCTGGCCGGTCTCCTTCCGCTCGCACAGCTCCGGCGTCGGCGCGAACAACGCCCCGTACTTCTGGGCAAGATGATGCAGGCAGGACCACGTCAGGAAATCGGCCCCCTTGGCGCCGATCACGTCGTGGGCCCTGAACGGATTCGGCCCCGCAAGCTTCCTGACATACTTGTCGATCTTCCAGAAAGGCATGTTGGTCGCGCGATGGTACCTCAAACCTGCCAGCGTCGTGCCGCAAAACAGCACGTCCAAGACAAAGGACCAGTGGTCGCTGACCGGAATCGGGATCATCCCCAATGCCCACAGAAGCCGGGTAACGCTGGAATTCTCCTCGTCGACAACCTCCCAGACCTTGTTGGTTTCGTGAGGAAACGCAGGATGTGCCACGCCCACTCCAAGCTCCGAACTCGGAAAGCCGGACGTCACCGACCGGATTTCGACTTCTGGAAACGATTCCCGGAACAGCCGGTAGTGGGCCTTCTTGATTTCAAGGATCTCCGGAATCGCCTCCAGGAGAAAACGGGGGCGGTACTTGCCAAGATCCGCCGGCAGGCTGGTCCCGTCGTAGGTCATCCGGACAATGTTTCCCATGATCCTGTCGGCTCGCTCCTGACCGACCGCCGCTACCAGTCCGGCGTAGTGCGGGCCGATCCCGTCGGCCGTTCTGGGACGGCTGAGACCAATCGACCTGACGCCGAAGGGCTCCAGCCGTGAAGTGAGCTGCATCATCTTCCCGGCGCCCACGATCCCATTAGCGCCGGAGATTACCAGCGAGCCGCGTTCGTTGGGGCCGCCGAATACCTGGTCCACCAGGTCACCGGCATCGGCGGGCAGCCTGCCGCCGCGGAATATGTCGGTAACCGTACCAAGTCCCAGTGTCTGAAGCGTGGATTGTCTGATGGATTTCGTCATTACGATGCACCTCCTTCCGTCACCTTCAGCAGGGCAGCAATGCCCACGTCACCCGCGGCACAGCCGAACAGCAGCACAAGGCCGCCCCCCAAATCCACTGCTTCCTCAAGGCCTTCGATCAGCAAGCGGGTAAGCGTTGGCCCTTGCGGATGCCCCCAGACCAACGAGCAGCCCGAATTGTTGATCTTGCGCCAGTCGTATTCCATCACTTTTGAAAAGATGGCGTCGTTGATGGCAAACGGGTTGTGGCACTTCACCACAGCAATGTCGGCCATGGTAGCGCCGGTCTTTGCCAGCAGTCTCTGCACGGCAAGCGTAGGGGCCTCCGGCATAAGCGACGGATGCGTCCGTATCTCGGCCTTGGCGACGAACTGGATGACAATTTCAGGCCGCAGGCTGAGTTCTTTGGCTTTCTCCGGGGTCGTAACCAGCAGCGTCGCCATGCCGTCCGACGCGTGTGTTTGTGTTCCCGTCGTCACGCAGGCATCCAACTCGCGCATGCGTCGCAGACCGTCCAACGTAAGTTTGCGAACTCCAAGATCATCGTCGATTCTGCCAAGGGAGCGGCCTTGCACATTCAATACCTCCAGCGGCACGAGGAGGCGATCGAGAAAGCCGGAGGCCTTGGCGTCGAAGTATTGCTGATAGCGGCAGTAGGCGATGTCCTCCACCTCTTTCCGATCGAGGCGGTACTTCCGGGCGGCGTTGCCGGCCGTGGTAAGCATCGCCTGGCTTGTCGCCGGGTCGAATCCGAAATTATCCCACACGTTGCTTATCGCCATGGTTCTCCTGTGGGCCCTCCGCTCCGGGAATACACCCACGGGTGAATCGCTGGTCCGATCGAAGGTCAGAACGCCCACAACGTCGTTCGCTCCACTCTCGACTTCCGCCGCGGCGAGCAAGACCGCCTGCAACCCGGTGGCACATGCCTCTTCCACGTGAAATCCCGGTATCCGGCACCCCAGGCAACTCGCCACCAGCGGCGCATTCCAGAACTTCCAGTGCCACGGCACGGTCGAGCCGATGACCAAGTATTGCAGCTCGCTGGCCGGAACCTTTCGGATTCCGAGGATCCGGTTCATCGCCTCGCCGGCGAATTGGCCGATATTCACCTCGGCCAGTGCCGACGTCTGCCACGCCGGGAAGAAGCTGCTCCCCCAGGTTCCGTACGGCACCCGGGCCTTGGGGAACATCTGGACATTCCGCATTGTCAATTCCTCCTCCACATGAAGTTGTGCGCCTGAAGAGGACGGTCTTATCGTCGCAGTCGTGGCGGTTCATCCATCAGGCACCTTCTCCATGCACCGCGAAAACTGGGACAGTCCCCCGTGAGCGATTACCAACCATTGGTCAAACAAAGTGAAAAGTGTAACAGGATGATGGCGGATACAGCAAGGCTGGCACCTTTATGGGTGCAATGAAATAGCCCGTTCTGGCGGATGGGATGTCAGTCATTATCAGGCTCTTCCGTTTCTAGGTGCAGGCCGCGGCAATGTAGTAGGCACACGCCGCTGTGCCGTCCCTGAAACAAAGGCTGTCTGCACCCAGAAACGGAAGAGCTAATTATCATGCACGCGCCGCAAGCCCGCTGCTGCACCCCTCTTCCACTTCTTGCCGCACCCAAAGCGAGTGGACTGTTGCAGTGCGCGTTGGGTTTGTATAGACTGCTTGTCGATCACCCCATTGCCGCAACGGCGGCGAGTTTGGCGTGAGGTCCAAGGCCGCATAGGAGCGCTCCAATGAGAATCCCGCAGCTTTCCATCCGTATTGAAAACAAGGTTGGCCAGTTAATTGCACCCTGTAAGCTGCTGGCCGATGCAGGGATCAACATCGTCACCCTTTCTCTGGCGGATTTCCCGGAGTTTGGTATTTTGCGACTGATCGTCCGCGACTGGCAGCACGCTCGTGAAGTGCTCGAGGCGGCCGGAGTGGACGTCGCGGTAACCGACGTGCTGGCCATCGAGGTCCGCGATCAGCCCGGCGGACTCGTCGGATTGTTGGAAATCTTTGCGAAAGCAGGGATCAGCGTGGCGCACATGTACGCTTTCACGGCTCGGCTTGGCGACAGTGCCGTCATGGTGTTCAGCTTCAACGATCTGGACGCCGCCATTCTCGCCCTGGCGCGCGCTGAAATCAACCCGGTCAGCCCCGTCACTCTCTATGACCATCTCGAGGAGGCGTAGAACCATGGGGATCGTGCCCGCGCCGCGGCTGGGAAAGGTCAGATGAGCGGTGCAACGGAGGCCCGGGCACCGGCCCAGAGCGTTGGTCGACGGGCGGCGGGTTTCGCGGGAGTGAACGTCGATCAAACGTCGCATGATGATTCTGAATACCCATACCGTTGCTTAAGGAGTTCTTGATGTCGGGCATGCAGCTTCCGGAACGGCTCAACGCGGCCGAGGCGCTCGTCGATTCCCACCTCGCCGGTGGCCGATCCGAAAAGACCGCAATCCTCAGCGGTGATCGCGCGATCAGTTACCGCCAGTTGCACGAGTCGGTCAACCGCTTCGGCAACGCAATGTTCGAATTGGGAGTGCGGAGGGAAGAGCGGGTGGCCATCTTGCTGCCCGACAGCCCCGAATGGGTCTATGCATTCTTCGGCGCGATCAAAATGGGGGCTGTGGCTATCCCCATGAACACCTTGCTTGGCGCTAAGGAGTATGAGTATCTGCTCAACGACAGTCGTGCCCGCGCGTTAATTCTGCACGCGGATCTGGTGGATCGGATCGGTCCGATTCGCGACCGGCTGCGATACCTGGAACACGTCGTCACGGTTGGCGGAAAGCCGGCGTGGGAGCTTGGCTTCGACGCCCTGATGGAACGCGCCCTGCCCCGGTTGGACCCTGCCGACACGGTCAAGGACGACACCGCCTTCTGGCTCTACAGCTCGGGGACGACCGGCAGCCCCAAGGGCGCGATCCATCTGCAGCACGACATGCTGATGGCCGCCGACGCGTATGCGAAGGAAACGATCGGCCTGCTGGAATCGGACGTGTCGTTCTCGGTGGCGAAGCTGTTCTTCGCCTATGGGTTGGGCAACGGGCTGTATTTCCCGCTGCGGACCGGCGGCACGACGGTCCTTTTGCCCGATCGCCCCGTGCCCGAAACGGTTTTTGCGACCATCGACCGTTACCAGCCGACGGTCTTTTACGGGGTGCCCACGAGTTACGCGGCGCTGCTGCACACGGCAGAGAAAGCGGGGCGAACGGACCTGGGACGGGTGCGAATGTGCGTTTCGGCGGGCGAGACCTTGCCGCGATACCTCTTCGAACGATGGCGGGATCGCTTCGGGGTGGAAATCCTCGACGGCATCGGCTCGACGGAAATCTTGCACATCTTCATTTCCAATCGGCCAGGCCAGGCAAAGGCAGGCAGCACGGGGCAAGTTGTCCCCGGTTTCGAGGCCAAAATCGTCGATGACGCCGGCTTGGAGCTGCCCCCGGGCCAAGTGGGCACGCTGCTGATGAAGGGCGACAGCATCGCCCAGGGCTACTGGAACCAGCACGAGGCCACGAAACGCACTTTCTGCGGCGAGTGGATCAATACGCACGACAAGTTCATGGTCGATCAGGACGGCTATTTCTGGTACTCCGGCCGCAGTGACGACATGCTCAAGGTCAGCGGCCAGGCTGTCTGGCCCACCGAGGTCGAGGGTGTGCTCCACGAGCATCCGGCGGTGCTGGAAAGCGGTGTAACCGGGGCCGCCGATGACGAGGGACTGTTGAAGCCCGTGGCCTTCGTTGTGCTCAAGGATGGGCATGACGCATCCGCAGAATTGGCCCATGAACTCCAGGAGTTTGTCAAGAAGAACGCCTTGCCGCACAAGTATCCTCGCGCGGTTGTCTTCGTGGATACCTTGCCAAAAACGGCCACCGGCAAGATCAAGCGTTTCGAGCTGCGGCACCGCGCTGCCGTCGACGGCCTGCTGCGCAATCGGGAAGGAAAAAGGGAAGGAAAAAAGGACATCACTGATTGATCATCAGTGATGTCGCCTTCTTTTCAAAACCGGTATGGCAAGGGTCTCCCGCCATCGCGTAGATAACCCTGGTCGCGGCGCGGCCAGAACCACCCACCCTACGTGGAAGTGCGTGGGTCCGTCATTGGTGAAGGTTCAATTCTGTCCCGGGTGAGCCGGTTGGTGCCAGAAGGACCGCCAGTAGGTTTCGTCGGCGGCGTAGGGGTCGAACTGCCCGGTGGCCGGATCGAAGTCGGAGGGCAGGATGCCGTAACGCTGCATTTCGCGGATGTACAACGGGCTGGGGCTCTCGGGCGTGCCGCCGTCCATAATGGCATAGGTGCCGTTGGCCGCGGCGCCCGAGTCGAGCCAGAGGCGAATGAGCGCAGCCTCTGCCTGCGAAACAACCACGTCGTTGTGGCTGCCGTCGATATCCATCAGGTGGAGTTCATTCGCCCGGGCGACGAGAAACCGGTCCGCCGCGACCGGATACGGATCGCGCCAATCGCCGCCGGGATGGATGCGGCGGGCCGAGGGCTGGTGGTCGGGCCCCCTTTGCGGATCGACCACCGTGACAAACCCCATGTGCTCGCGCCGGCCGTGGCCCGGCGAGAAGATGGCCACCACCTCGCCGGTGCCGGGGATCGGTTTCGCGTCCAGCATGGCCACGTCGCCGGGCACGTTGTCGTACCGCACCTCCCGGCCCACGTGCTCCCGCACGTTATGCGCCATGCCGGCCGGGTGCATGTTGCCGAAGAAGGTCATTTGGCCGGTCCCGTCCGGGTTGACCGTCCACAGGTGGTGGTAGGCGAGTTGGCTCCGCTCGACGTATTCCCAACGCGTGTAGAGGATCCGCCCGTCGGGCAACACCGCCGGCGTGTTCTCTGTGACCGCGTTGCTGCTAAGCATCTCAATGTTGCCGCCGTCGGCGTCGCAGCGGTAGAGGATGGCGACCGGCACCTTCCAGCACAGGACCCAGCGGTTGCAGCGGGAAGAACAGAAGACGATCGAGCCGTCGGGCATATAGGTCGGCTCGATGTCGTCGAACGGCCCGTCGGTCAACTGGCGCAACCCGGTGCCGTCGATGTTGATTTCGTACAGATGGTAGTAGTCGCTTCCGCCCCTGCGATAGGAGAAGAGCACTTTCCGGCCGTCGTAGTGAACTTGCGGATCGCGGACGCCGCCGTCCGGATCGTCCAACAGGGTCGTCACCTCCGACGTGCGCAGGTTCAGCCGTCGCAACGCCCCGCCCCCTTGCGGATAGACCTTCTGCTCCGGATCGAAGCAGAAGTAGCCGAAATTGGCATAGTAGTGCCCATCGGGCCCGAACGGCCGCACGGCGAAGATGACGTCATCGTAGTCGGTCTGAGTCGCCGCGGCCGGACTGTGGCTCACCGAAAGCAGTACCGCAACAGCCGCAGCCGCAACGGCACATGGAAGGCAGCGGAGCAGGCGTGCCGGCATGGGGACCTCAACAGTGCGGGAGGATTTCAGGCAGGAATCACTCTCCTTATCGTAGCCCGGATTATCCACGACAGGTAGGGCGGGTCGCAAGCCGCGTCTTCAGGGGGCCGTCGGTCGCTGCTTCCGATGTGCTACTCGCCCGGGCCATTCCGACACCCGCATGTTGCTGCCCGTCATCTTTCTGCCATCTGTCCCATCTGCGACTCGCCCCACACACATCTTGGTTCCCGTTCGTCGGCCCTCATGTTCCGTGCAGGAACGGCCAGGGCCGTGACGGCGCCAGCCTTCACGTGGGGCAACTCGACTTGAGAGTACTCGATTGACGGTGCCGCTTTATCATTGGCTTCGTACGGCAACCTGTTGCCGCTTTGGATATGAGCGCTACCGCCTCCGTCCTTGCTGCCCCTCGCATCCTACGATGCCTGTCCTGTGGATCGGCAATGCGTTTGTCCTCTCTGGTCGCTCTGTGGACTGGCAGAGACGTGGTGCCGCAACGCCCTGAAACGCAGACATGTCGCTTTGACACCAGCCTCGCCAGCCTTGAACTCGTGTTGGGGCATTGGCATCGCACTAATGACAAAGTGCGCTCTGACCCCAGTGCCTTCTGACCCCAGTGCCTTCCTTGATTTCGCGCCCGGCACTGATGGTTGGTATGGCCCCCTCAGATTGACCGTACCATGCACGGACTCTGCATGAACCTCCAAGCAGCTTAACCCAGGTCCTGACAGGATGTTTGACAAGCACCGGCCTCCACAGCATAATCAGAGGTGTAAGGGGGCGGTCATCCCTCTCGCTTATTGGTACCTCATATGATCCTCATCGCCTCGAACCAACAACTGCACAACTGGCAACGGAGAAAGTGAAATGAAACGCTCCGCGACTTCAGCACTGATCGGTGCAGTAATCGTCCTGGCTGCTTCATATTCGCCGTCGCTCGCCGCGCTTGTCTGGGACGGCGACGGCGGGGCCAATACGAACTGGAGCCATACCGCGAATTGGGACCCCGACGGCCAGCCGTCCACGTCGGCCACGTTCGACGACACGGCCACGGCCCCCGCAGGCACGGTGACCAACGTGGTCGACGTGAACTTCACCATCGGTTCGCTCAACTACCATCACACGAGTAACGCCCACACCATGCAGATCGATTCTGGCATCGTCCTGCAACTCACCGGCGATTCGACCGCGAACGCTCTGGTCCTGAACGGCTTGACCAACAGTGTGACCACCCGCACGATTGTCGTCGGCGCGGGCAAGCTCGTCGTCAATGTCCCGACCAAAGACATCCTGCTGACCGGCGGCAGTCAGGCTTCGGGGACCTCGACGGCCGCGCTCGACATGTCGGGCCTGGCCGAGTTCGAGGCCACGATCAACGAGTTCCGCGCCGGAACAGGTGCCAACCGTTACGCCGCGCAGGCAACCCTGGCCGCAACGAATACGATCGTTGCCGACGCGGTCGTGGTCGGGGCGAATACCTACACGACCACCAGCCACTTCATGCGGCTTGGCACGGCTAATACCATCCATGCCGACAAGATCATCGTTGCCGGCGCCCGCAGCACCGCCGATTTGCAGTACGATCCTTCGCTTAGCGGCACGCTCGCCACGACCATCCGCGGCAAGGCGGGCGGCGACTCGCGAGCGGCAATGTGGGTGGCCGACCAGGCGGGGAACGGTGGCTATGGCTCGGGCGGCTCCAGCCGAGCCGTCGGCAGGGTCGACTTGACCGGCGGCACGCTCGATGCCCGATTCAGCACCCTCATCGTCGGTCGCAACGGCTACGTTGCCACCAGCCAGCCCGGCGGCGCTACCGCAACGTTCAGCTTCGACGCCGGAACGCTCGACGCCACGAACATCATCGTCGGGCTCAGTCCTTTGCCGAGCAGTTCGAATTTGAGCAACTATACTAATCCCACCCAGGGCCAAACCCTCGGCACCCTGAACATGGGCGGCGGCACGCTGCTGGCCGGCTCCATGACACTCGGCGAAACGCAGGGAAACAACACACCCGCGTATGAAGACGCTCCCCTCGACCGCTCCACCCAGGCCCACGGAACGTTCAACCTCTACGGCGGCACGGCAACCATCGTGGGCAACGTCACGCTGGCCCACCACACCAGCACCGGGACTGCGCTGGCCACTGGGACGATCAACATCACCGGCGGCAGCCTCGAAGTGCAGGGCAATTTGGTCGAAGGGGCCGGCGGCGACATCTCGGAGAGCACCGTGAACGTGCTGGCCGGCAGCCTCACCGTGATCGGCGACCTGATGGTGGATACTCTCCGCGTGGGCCGGGAAGGCAGCGGCACCGTCACCACCGGTTCCGGAAGCCACGTTGCCATCGGCAGCGCAACCTCGCCCATGCTGCTGTACGTCGGCGTTCGCGACTACAGCGGCGGAATGGCCCCGGTGGGTGTGCTCGACATGTCGCAGTCGGATACCTTCACCGCCTACCTCACGAATTTCGACGTGGGCGTGCGTACCAGCGGATCGTCCGCGGGCATGCGCGGAACGGTCAAGCTCGCGGCCGACAACGAAGTCCATGCGGACCGGCTGCTCATCGGGGCCGCGCCGTCGGACGGTAATACCGGCCCCACCCAGCTTGTCGAACTGGGTGATACGAACGTCTTTCACGTCGGCACGTTGACCGTCGCCGATTCGAAGAGCCTTGTGAATATGACGTTCCGAAGCGCCGGCAGCACTCTGGAATTGGGCGGGAACGGCACCGCCCGCGCTAACCTGCGCATCGGCTACAACAACGCCGGAACCGGCGCCACCACCATAGGCACATTCAACGCCTCGGGCAGCACCTTCAACGCCCTGCTCCAGAATGTGGAAATCGGCTACCACCGTGAGCCGTACACTACAGGCGGCGAAGGCAGGGGAACGCTAAACGTCGATCAAGGAACAATCGACGCCGTTACGGTCACCCTCGGCAACGCCGGAATCAAGTCATCCAATGACGCTGAAGGCAAAGGCAGCGGCACACTCAACGTCGGCGGCACGGCGGCGTTCAGCGCCGAGCAGATCCGCCTCGGCATCGGCACTACTCGCAGCGAGGGCACGATCAACTTCTCCGGCGGCACGCTCACCGCCGGCTCGATTGCCCACGGCCCGGGCAGCTATGACTTCAATTGGACCGGCGGCACCTTGCAAGTTGCCGAGTTCGGCAATTCCGATTACGACTTCGACCTCGTCCAGAGCAACGACGACGCGACGAGCATCCTGGCCCCGGGTACCTCGATCGGCACCACGGAAATCTTCGGCAACTACACGATGGAGGACAACAACCCGCTGAATCTGAACGTGCTCGCCATCGAAATTGCCGGCCGCGGCTCGCCCGGCGTCGACTACGACCAGGTCATTGTGCATGGGGATGCGGTTCTGGGCGGGCAACTCCTGATCGACCTGCTCGGCGGCTACGACCCGCGGCTGGGGCATTCGTTCGACATCCTCACCGTAGGCGGCACGATCAGCGGCGAGTTGACGTTGGCCGGGGACAGCCCTTCGGAATACTACTGGGAGCACGCCGTGCACGACCTGCCCGGCGGAGGCCAGGTACTCCGGCTGAGTGCGATTCCTGAGCCTACGACGTTCGTCTTGCTACTGCTTGGCGCGGTCGGTTTTCTGGCTCAGCGAGTTCCGAAGCGCGGCCGCGGTTGAAACCTTTAGTCAGATGAGGCACGGACATAAACGGAGTGTCCCATCTGCGTATCGGGCGGTTCGTCACGCTTTGCATCAGTGAACGAACCCCTCATCATGGTGGCACAGCGATTATTTCGACGGGCACGATGGGAATAAATCTTGTCAAGGCATTTGACGGCGATGAAGAATCTGACCAGAATAAGGGTAGCATCCAAGGTCTTGCTGGGCGAATGATTGTGCCCTGCACGGCACCATTGCCGCGCCGGCAGGGAAAAGCGCGTGCCGCCAGCGGTGACAGGTCAACAGAATTTTTCTCGAAAGCGATTACGCTATGCCCTTCAGTCTCTTGTCGGAAGTCCTAAGCCCCTGATGGATACCTTCCACAGTCGAGGAGAAGCGTTATGATTGGCTGCGAACAATCGTTCGAGAGAATTCGGCGTCATCGCCGATGGTCCGGCCGGGCCGTACTGGCAACCATCGTCGTTTGCGCTGTATGCGCCCTTCTCGCAGCGCAGGTCGAGGGGGCTGTCTCCACGTGGGTGGCCGCGCCTGCGGATATGTACTGGGGTACGCCCGGAAACTGGGATCCGGTTGGGGTGCCGAATACCGCCGATGCCGACGTGGTGTTCGTCTATTCTTCCGTCACGACTCTGACGCTTAACAACCCAACCGGGACGTCCGACCGCACGGTGAAGAGCATTACCTTCGCCGGGTCGAGCAGTTTCACGATCAATGCCGGTGGGGTGCTCTGGGTGCGCTCCTCCGATGCGGTCCACGTTCAGTCGGGCAGTCCCGGCCAGACCTTCAACGTCAACTTCCGGCCCAACATAGGCGGCACGCACAACTTCAACATCGTCAACGATGGAACGGGACTGCTTACGTTCGCCGGACACATCACCTCGAACCCCAACTGCAACGCGACACTCGTATTCGACGGAAGCGGCGATGTTCGCGTCTCGCGATTAGATCGGCGATGGGCGAACGAGACAACCAACGTGCACGTCGTGAAGAACGGCCCGGCAACACTGACAATCACCGGAGCCAATTCAAGTCCCGGCAATGCAACCACTACCGGAGCCTCCGCCGGCACCACGACGATCAACCAGGGCACGATCAGTATTGACGCCGAAAACCGTCTGGGCCGCGATCCGGGCGGATACTACACATCCGGTGGGGATTTCGTGCCGGGGGCGTTCAATCCTGCCGCGCTGACCCTCAACGGCGGCACTTTGCGGGCGACGGCCGGTTTCGCCAT
>JAVEUP010000377.1:0-3629 GCA_034005525.1 Thermoguttaceae bacterium
CCGCACCGCTGGCAGCGAACGGAATGGTTCAGCCGCTCTTCGGGCACTCGATACGACTGCCGACATTCCGGACATCGGACGGCTACTTGCACGATCCTGCCTCCCTCTTAAGGATGGAATCCGGACGAAAAATCCCCGAAATGCGGCGCGCCGAACGGCACTCCTTCCAACATAACGCAAGGAGACGCATCCCGCCAGCCCCCCGCCCTTCACGGCGCATGGTGCTTGTTTCGTGGCCCGCAAACCGGTAAACTAACGGGGTAGCCTGGATCATGCTGTCCGGAGTTCGGCCATGAGTCAGCGCCCCAGCAGCGCCGATCGGGCAAGACGCCTCGCCGTCGTGCTCACGCGGGGCGAGGCGCGGCGAGTTTTGAGCGAGATGTCGGAAGCCCTGCGGCCGATCGTGCTGATGTTGTATGGTTCGGGCCTGCGGTTGCTCGAAGCGTTGCGGCTGCGCGTGAGAGAGGGGATTCTGATTCCGATATAACGTGCATACGTTATTCGGAAATGTTGAATAAGCATTAGACATGCCCCCTTGACCTGCCAGTTTCCCCTGACTATCCTTGAGTTCTGTGAGAAGAATCCTTTTTCCTATCCCTTGCTTTTCCTATCCCTAGGTTATTAAACCCCCGCAACATTTACCAATGAACGCAAGGAGGATCGTATGGTCCATGAAAGTGCAGTGAAGCGTGTTCTTGAAGCGGTATGGGACAAGGCAAGTCAAAATGGCTGGCCTGTGAATGCAGGCGATATCGACATGTTCGGCGACGACCCCGTTGTGGCAAAGCGAAGCCTTCGGAATGTCGTAGCCGAATGCGAAAAACGCGGGTATCTTGAGGCCACACTTGACGGCGACATTCACGGTATTTCCGAATCAGCGAAAGCCTACATTGGCGTCGCGTAGTTCGTCCCACACCTTGTTATCGCTATGGAAACTCACTATGGCTCTTAAGAAATGCCCCGAGTGTAACGGACAGGTGTCAGATAAAGCTGAGTCGTGTCCTCATTGTGGATTCCCTAACCCGAACGATCCCGCTGCGATGACTACCGAAGAGTTTGAAGCAAAGGTGAAGGCCGCCACGAGTGAAGCGGAGGTCATAGAAATCTATCTGGATGCGGGCCATCAATTTGTTACGTGTGCCGAGTGCTTTGCAGTAGTCGCGCTTCCCGGTTTGTTAAGCGAGCCACTCTGCGGAACGTGTGGACGACCACTTAGGTTTATCGAACCGGTCGGACCACCCAAACCGTTGGTTCCCTGCACGTGCGGGAGGAATATATCAAGCTACGCGAAAAAGTGCCCACATCAGCATCTCCATATCGGAGACGATCGCGATGAGGAAGCGACAGAAGCGGTACCCACGGTCAGGACTCGAGCCGAGTACATTCCGGCAGGTTCAGTTGGTGCATGTCCAGCTTGCGGGAGTCGCAATACTGGCGATTTCATAGAAGAGGAGCGAGCAAAAAGCGGGTTCTTCGCCGCAAAAGGAATGCAGATAGGTATTAAGGTCGCTGGAAGGGGACGGTTTCACTGCAAAAACTGTGGGCACAACTGGGAGTTCAATTTGCCTTAACTCCCAGTCCCTGCGAGAGGCGGAGGGACGTCAATTTGGCTGCCACACGGGGGCAACTCTTGACGTAGGCCGATCTGTTGAGAGTCAAATGTTCGTGCCCGGCATGATCGCCGTCATCCAGACCCACGGCGAACTTCTGCACTGGCACCCGCACATCCACACGCTGCTTACCTGCGGGGCGTTCACCACCGAGGGCGAGTTCCTGGAAGTGCCCGAGTTGGACCTCGATCGGCTGCGGGAAGCCTGGCGCGAGGCCGTGTTTGCGCTCTACCTGGCCGAGGAGAAGATCGAGCCCGAGGTAGTCGAGAACATGCGGGGCTGGCCGCATAGCGGGTTCAGCGTGGATCAGTCGGTGTTCCTGCCTGCCGGCGACCGCGCTGGCATCGAGCGTCTGGTTGGCTACATGACGCGCTGCCCGTTCAGCCTGTCGCGGTTGGTCAAGGTGACCGACGCCCGGCAAGTGATCTACAAGGCCGAGAAGGACCGCTGCCGGGCGTTTCCCGAAGCCGACGGCGACGGGCTGCGGCCCGGCCCCAAACGGAACTTCCAGGTGCTCGATCCGCTGGATTTCCTGGCCGAGTTCACGCAGCACATCCCGCCGAAGGGCTCGCACCTGATCCGCTACTACGGTTTCTACTCGAACAAGGCCCGCGGAATGCGTCGCAAGGCGGCGGAGGCCGAGGCAGCGGAGCAGGCGGGCGCGACGTCGAGCAGCGAGCCCTCAGAGCCTCCGGCCCCCAGCCGATGTAGCCAGACTTGGGCGATGCTCATCAAGCGCGTCTACGAAATCGACCCACTCTACTGCCCGAAGTGCCAGGGCCAGATGAAGGTGGTCGCGCTGATCGAACCGCCGCAGGGGGCCGTCATCGAGAAGATTCTGCGCCACTGCGGCCTATGGCACCCGTCGACGCCTCGCGCCCCGCCGCCCGAAGACGGCTGGGTCTATGAGCCGGACGCCGACTGGGAGAGCCAGCCGATTTCATCCGAGCAGTCCGGGGAACTGACCTTCGTCGATATCGACGAGTTCCTGGCGACCTTCTGATTTTGCCTTCTCGGCGAGTCGGCCCGCGGAAGGTCCGTTTGCGCGGCAATGCGATGCCCTATTTGGGGTAGATACAGCAGCCGTCTAATGGCATCCTCGGGTATCAACTTCGCCGCGAAAGAGACAAGACTTTTCGCATCGCGCAGCCGATGCGAAAAGTCTCTTGAACGAAGTGCTTTCCCGCCTGCGCCCCCTTGACCTGCCAGTTTCCCCCGACTATCCTTGAGTTCTGTGAGAAGAGTCATTTTTCCTATCCCTGCGCAGTTCGTCGACAGCCTCTTCGACGCCGGCGACGTCGCCAAAGTCGACTCCCACGTCTTCCTGTGCAATGAGCCGACCGCGGCTGCGGCCAAAGGCCATCGCGGAACCCGCTCCGCCCATGCGGCGCATCATGAACAGAAGCAGCAGCAGAAAGACGCCGGTGAAGATGATCATGGGCATCCACATGCGCCAGCCCGGGGGCGGGGTCTCGGGTTCGATGTCGGCAAAACCCTGCTCGCGCGCGAACCGGAACAACTCGTTGTTGTCGTCGTGAAGCCCCAGGCGGCCCGTCCGGAAAGCCACCTTTTTCGGCTCGGTTTGCTTCTCTTCCGGGGCGATGACCTCCCGGACGACCTTCCCGCGAATTTCGTGCGGGCCGAATTTGAGTCTCGAGAGACCCGAGTAGCGGACGCTCAGCGGCGCCGACTCCGGCCCCTCCTGCACTTCGACCGCGGCGTCGGGATTCTCCGCAGGGGCGCCCTGCTCGATGAGCGTGAACAGCTTGCCGTACGGTATTTCAACCTGCCCCGAATCCTGCCATAGATTCACCACGAGCATCACGACGACGCCGATCCCCAGCAGGTACCAAAACAGATTGCCACCCCCCTGAACGGGTGGCTTGCGCTCCGGCTGCTTCGGTCGTTCCGGTTCGGGCGGCTGGGCATCGGGTGGCGAGGGCGCCTCATTGCCAAGGTTTGCCGGCCGCTCGGGAGGCAATTCCCCTGCCATCGTCGGGGCGTCCGATCTGGAAACGG
>JAVEUP010000378.1:0-3625 GCA_034005525.1 Thermoguttaceae bacterium
CCGATCTCGGGCGGCACACAAGTGCGAAAGCCCGCTCCGATCCTCGACCCGGCAGAGGAGCAGCGTGCTGCCGTCCTCGAGCGACGTAGCCCCCGCGTTGAAGACCGTGTTGATCGAATAGGGCCAGTCTTCGGCGGTAAGAATGGGATTCTTCGCGTGTCGCGCAAAGATGGTCTCGCGGTCCTGAAACCAAGTGGTGCTCACGGTTTGGCTGCCTCCAATCGCCTGCGGGATGAAGTGGTACCGACCGAGGCGCCTTCTCCGTCACCCTCCGGGTCGCCGACGACGGTCGGAAGGATTTGTTGATGCAGACGCAGCTCGGCCAGCGACATCAAGAAAGAAAGCGTCGACTCCGCTCCCTGGTTCGTGTTGACTCCCTCGCGCTGGAGCCCATCGTAGCAGCCACCCCCGGCCGGCTCGTAAAGGGCAACGCCAATGTCGTTGCGCCCGAGAAACCACTCGAATGACCGGCGTGCTTCCTGCTTCCAGTGCGTGTCCGACGTTACGTCATGCGCGGCCAGGCAGGCGGAGAGCATCGCGTGCGCCTCGATCGGTTGCTGATCGAAGCGAGCGCGCTCCGCCTTGCGATGGTAAAAGCCCTCGTTGCCGATCGGGGCAAAATGACCGTCCGGAGCCGTCTGGAGCTTGGCAAGCCAGGTAAGGGCGCTTAGGGCGGCCTCGACCATTTTCGGCCGCTTCATCCAGTGGCCGGCAACGAGCAGCCCGTGCGGCAGCTTGGCATTGACGTAGCTCAGCTTCTGCTCGAACCACGGCCAGTCGTCCGACGCGTTCCGCCGGTAGGCGTCCAAGAGCCTTTCGGCGAGGAGAGCGCGGGCCTGCTGCGCCGCCCGGTCGCCGGGGTATCGCCGCAGGTAGTCGTGCAGCCCCACGAGGGTGTACGCGGCCGGCCGGAGGTCGGCAAAGTCGGCGGCAGCGGGCAGGGCGGCCTCGAAGAGTCGATTTGCCGCCCGCCGCAACCCTTCCTGGCGTGAACGGCCCAGCACCACGGCAAGAGCCCAGAGGGCCCGCCCATGGGAGTCTACGGAACCGATCTCTTCCTTCCATCTCCGATCGTATCCCATGAAGTTGCGGAAGCGGCCGGGCTGGGGATTGAAGGCGTACCAGAGAAACGCCATGTAACGGTTCGGCAGTGCTGCGGCCGGCGCAAGCCACTCGCTTCCCAATTCTTCCAAGAGGACGCCGAGCACGAGTCCCCGGGCATTGTCGTCGGTCGAGTAGCCCTCCCAATAATTGGGCACCGATCCAACCGCGTGCTGCAGCAGCCCCACGTCGTCCGTGAGTTGCCTGAGGTGATCCAGCTTCAGGACCGGCAGTTCCGTTTCCTTTTCGGCAAGCGTCTTGATCGCGAAACGCGGCCCTCGCCTGGCGCAACGATCCTCGGTAGCGCGATGGAGGCAGGCGACGTACTCCTTGGCGACTTCGGGCCAGATCATTTTTCGTCCGAGCAGATAAGCCTGCTTGCGCATCGCGTGGCGCTCCGCCTCCTCCTCCAGCACGTGCTGGATGGCGTGCGCCAGCGCGTCGGCCGCCTTGAACGGCACTAGGACGCCCGCCCCGTCGCCCAGGAGTTCCTCCGCATACCAGTAGGGGGTCGAGATCACGGCCTTGCCGGCGCCAAGGGCGTAAGCAAGCGTCCCTGAGGTAATCTGGTCCTGGTTCAGATAGGGGGTCACGTAGACATCCGCCGACCCGATGTACTCCATCAGCTCCTCCAGAGTGACGAAGCGGTTGTGGAAGACGACGTTGTTCTCCACGCCCAGCCTCCGGGCGAGCCGCTGAAGCGATAACCGATATATCTCCCCCTCGGCCTTTTGCACGTTGGGATGCGTCGCCCCCACAACGAGGAACACGACATTGGGATACGTTTCCAACACCTCCGGCAGGGCTTGAATGACGTACTCGATGCCCTTGTTCTGGCTGAGCAACCCAAAAGTCAGAATGACGAACTTACCTTCGACCCCGAAGTTGTCCTTGTAGAAGTTCGGGTCGGTGAAAGGCACGTCGTGGATTCCGTGAGGGATCAGGTCCACCTTGTCTGCAGGAACGTTGTAGATGTCTTGGAGAAATCCGAGTCCCTTCCTGCTCATTACCACCAGCCGGTCTGAGCGGTCCGCGATCTCCACAAGGATCTTGCGCTGTGTGGGAGAAGGCTTGATCGGGATGGTGTGCAAGGTCGTTACGATGGAGGTCCGCAGCTCGCGGAGCAACGAAAGCACGTGGCTCCCGTCTGGCCCGCCGTAGATGCCAAACTCGTGCTGAACGCAAACGGCGTCGATCTTGTTGATGTTGAGGAAGTCCGCGGCCTGGCGATAAGAGTGCAGATCGGCCTGAGAAAGCTCGAATCGAACGCGGGGCGGGTACGAATATCCATCCTCCGTGTCGTTGACCGGTATGGCCAGCACGGACAGGTCGGGAAAGCCGGATGCCATGGCCTCGCAGAGGTCGGTAGTAAATGTGGCGATGCCGCACTGTCGCGGCAGGTAGTTCCCCACAACGGCAATCCTGTTCATGGCAGCTCAGTCCTCCTCTTTTCTTCGGTCTGCTTTCGGAACAGCGCCGCCCGGGCGGGGTCGCGCGCAAGTAGCGCCGATGCTCCCGCCCGGACGTGCCTCTCCCCCGGACTGCGGATCAGGTCTTCACCTCGATCCGCTTCCGTTGGGCCGACGCCTCCTTGGCCACAGTAATCCGCAGCACGCCGTCCTTGTACTCGGCCTGGACGTGCTCCGAATCCACGCCGGCGCCCAACGGGATCACCCGCCGGAACCTCCCGTAGTACCGCTCCACGCGGTGGAACGTTCTGCCCTGCTGCTCGGCCTCCTGCTTCCGCTCGCCGGTGATCCACAACTCATTGTCCTGAAGCTGGATGTCGAACTCCTCCGGCTTCATTCCGGGCAGATCCACCGTCACTTCGTAGTGGTCCTCGGTCTCGGCGAGGTTCATCCGAGGACTGAAAGACTCCAGCCGGCCCCCGTCCCCTTCGCCGAAGAAATTGTCCATCAGCCGGTCCATTTCTCGGCGGAGAGTGTCGAACATGGGGAGGGGCCGGGCTTCCCAGGGAACCAGTGAGGTAACCATCTTCCCTACCTCCTCTCACTTCTGAAATGTCCATCCTGCTGCCTTGTACCATGGCCGGCTCCTCCGCCAGGATGGGTCGCGGAGGAGCCGGCGCGAAGAAATGAGACGCGAAACACAGAACCTACGTGTATTTGGCCTCAAGGCCATTATGGACGCGCTGCCGACAGGCGGCGGCGTGGTCGCTCGTCGGGCGTCGATCACCTGTCATCCGCTTTCTCCTACTTCTTCTTCTTCCGACGTCCCCGTTTCAGCCCACAGTGGGTGCCAAGATCGAAACCATGCCGTCGGGGGCGGTTGTGCCACTCGCCGATCCCCAATTCCAGGTCGCATCCGTAGCAGACGGCAAAGCCCGGAGGAACCACGTTGCCGCAGGTTTGGCAACGGGTGCCGTCGCCTGGTTGTGAATGGCCCACGAATCCGCAGTCCTCGCGATAGGTACGGTAAGCAGTGATCATCGCGTCAACCCTCATCGACTGACAAACAAGCAGTTCGCCGCAAACACCATGTCGTATAGATCGGAAGAGCGTCG
>JAVEUP010000186.1:0-15067 GCA_034005525.1 Thermoguttaceae bacterium
GATCTACACTCTTTCGAGACAATCGCATTGTAGCGATACGCGGTCGGGCGGCAAGAAGGCACCATTGGGCTGCTTGCCTGGAAGAACGTGGAAGGCAGGCCGCATTCAGCCGAATCTACCCCAGGCGATACCCCACTTGCTATGTAAACATATATAGCCGATACAGGGGCTATTCAGTCGGCCCAACCGAAGGCAGTATCTTGACGTCGGGCCATACCTCCCTGAACGGGCTGGAAAGCATACCCCTAACGGGCCTACTCCCGAGCTGCTCTTGCCCTATCCTGCCAGGCTCGCTAAACTCGCGGCCCAACTCGTTCTGCGCGGATTTTCCCGCCTTGTCGGGTCTTTGTCTTGAAATACCGGCTGGGGCTTTTACAATAGAGGTATGGGACCCAGCTTGCCCAAAGTGAAAAGGCTCTTGTTTTTGCCATGCGAAGTGCCATGCTGGGAACCCTGTTGGGCGCCGTCGTTGTGGTGGCGTTAGTCGGTTCGTGGGATTCGGGCCAGGAGGCCTTTGCCGAACGGCCGACCACCGTGTACGCGGCCGCGGGTAGCGATCTGATCGCCGTGCCCGCCGAAACCGCCGACGGCCAAATGCTTACGGTGATTGACACGCGTCAGCGCGTCATGAGTGTGTATCGGATCGAAGGCTCAACGGGCAAGATCACGCTCTTGAGCGTTCGGAGCATTCAATGGGATTTGCAGCTTACGGAGTTCAACGGCGAGCACCCGTTGCCCCAGGAGATTCGACGCCTGCTGGAACAGAGATAGTTTGACGGAACAGAAAGCACGACTTCGCGGCGGCCCAACCCGCAACGGCCGCGCGGAGGCAACCGTCCCGAGTGGGGGGACCCGGAGTAGAACATGGCCCAGAAGTATTTGAACACGAGCCAGGCGGCCGAGAAACTCGGCGTTTCGGAGGCCGAGATTGCCAAGATGCGCGAGAGCCGGGAGCTGTACGGCTATCGCGACGGCGCCGACTGGAAGTTTAAGGTCGAGGACGTCGAGAAGATGGCGTCGAAATCGAGAGCCGCGAAGCCCGACGACGAAGAGGACGAAGGCGACGTGCTGCTCAGCGAAGTCGAGCTTGGCCAGTCCGACGCCGGCGCCTCGGGTACCGTTATCGGCATGGGCAAGCAGGACGACTCGCCGGGCGGGAGCGATTTGCATAAGCCCGGAAAGCCCGCGGCCAAGGGCGACGACGTCGGTTCGAAAGTGTCGCAGTTCGAGGAGTTGGACCTGACGCTCGACGAGGACCTGACCTTGGAGGACAGCGCGATCGGTTCGTCCGACGACGCCAAGGCGGGCGGCTCGGGCATCGACCTCGACGACGACGACCTGGTGCTCGGCGGCAGCGGCAGCGGCAGCGACATTACCCTGGGCGGCGACAGCGGCATCTCCCTGGTCGATCCCGCAGACAGCGGCCTGTCGCTCGAAGAGCCGCTCGACTTGGGCACCGGCGACGAGTCGCTCGAGTTGGGCGAGGACGACATGATCGTCCTCGACGACGACGAAGCCGTGGCCGAACCGAGGGCCGAAGACGACTTCCTGCTGACGCCGCTGGACGAGGACGGCGACGATGAGTCGGAGAGCGGCTCGCAGGTGATCGCACTCGACACCGAGGGCGACGAATCGGCCACGATGGTCGCCAGCACGTCGAACGCGTCGATGGCGGCCATGTTGGACGAGGACCTCAGCGCCGGTGGCGGGCTTGGCATCGACGACGAAGCCCTGGGCGCACCCCTCGGCGTACAGCCGGAGGGCCTGGCCGCAGGCGCCCAGCTTATGCAGCCGGCCGCCGCACTGCCCGAGGCGCCCTGGTCGGTTTGGAGCGTGGTCACGCTCGCCGTGTGTGTGATCGTCCTGGTGTTTTGCGGCATGTTCACCTACGACCTGATGCGGAATATGTGGAGTTGGGAAGGCGCTTATGACGTGAATAGCTCCATGATGGAGTCCATCCTCAGCATGTTCGAGAAGTAGTAGCTGGCGCTCCCATCAAGGGCGTCCTAGCGCCGGCCCGTCCGCCGGTGCCGAGCAGCGATTCGAAAGGAGTCGAATCCATGACTGTGGTTCGCGGGTCTGTTACCGTTTACGGGAGACCTTCCCGGATTTCGCGCCGTAGCGGGCGAGTTGCCGAGTCGGCCTGCTGTGCCTTCGCAGAAATGCGATTGCCCTCTCTCCGTGTGGCAAAAAAGACTCTCCTTGCCGGTTTCCCAGAACGGTTGCGCAAGCGTTTGGCCGTCTGTCTCCTTGGCGTGCTACCGGCGCTGACCGGATGTCTGTTCGTTCCGATCACGACGCATCGGGCCAGTGAGACCAAGAACCGGAACCTCACGGAGTTGACGCGAGCGCAGGCGGTTGAGCTAGAGACCCTGCGGACCCACACGCGAACGACCGAGGACCAACTCCTCCAGGCGGAACGGGCGGTGGCGCAACTGGAGGAAGAACTGGGAATCAACCGCCACCAGCTTGCCAACTTCCGGCGCGAGCGCGAGCACTTGCACGAGCAGTTTGACGGCCTGGCCGGCCATTTCGGCCGCATGCCGCCCGAGGTGAGCCGGCAGTTGACGGAGCTTTCCTCGCGGTTTCCCGCCTTGCAGTTCGACGCGAAGACGGGCTTGAGCAAGTTCGATACCGACATCCTGTTCGACTCCGGCGAAGCCGAATTGAAGCCCGTGGCGGAAGAAGTGCTGGCCGAGTTGGCCCGCATTCTGAATTCGGCGGAAGGGCGCGACCTGCGCATCTTCGTTGCCGGACACACCGACAACCAGCGCATCGCGGGCGGTCCGACTCGCGAGAAGTATGCGACAAACTTCCACCTGAGCACCGCCCGCGCCCATGCCGTCGCCGAGTTCTTGCGCAAAAGAGGCATGGAAGACCAGCGGATCGGCATTGCCGGCTTCGGCCCCCATCAACCCATTGCGCCCAACGGAACTCCCGAGGACCGCCGCAAGAACCGGCGTGTGGAACTCTTCGTGCTCGCACCCCATGTACCGGTTGTCGGATGGACCGAGTCCATCCCCAGCGTGTATCGGTGACGAGCTGTTCGGGTACCACGTTTGTAGCTCCCGGTAGCTTCTGGTCTTGCACTGCCCGATACCCGGGGTGGTTCAGCATCAAGGCTCTCGAGAAAGCGACGTGAGGAAGCTCTGCTTTGAGTCACAATCGTCCACCGCAAGCCCCAGAAGGTCATTTCTGAGTGGGCTCGAAACGCTACCGCAACGCCGCCAGCAGTTGGTCGGCATAGGCGGCGATGTCGCGCAGGACGGCTTCGCGCGGCTTCTGGTTCGCTTCGGCAATGCGGCGGACGATGGCCGAACCGACGATCAGGCCGTCGGCTACGGGGGCAAGCTGCCGTACGTGTTCCGGCCGGCTGATGCCGAAGCCGATGCAGACCGGCAGCGGCGTCTGCTCGCGGAGCCAGGCGACGTTGTCGGCGATTTCTGGCGGTAACTCGTTCCGCTCGCCCGTAATGCCCGCGATCGATACGTAGTAGATGAACCCTGTGGTCTGCTCGGCAATTCGCAGCGCGCGGTCGCGCGGCGTCGTGGGCGTAATGAGCTGGATCAGACTGAGGTCCTCGCGGCGGCATGCGGCGGCGAGGGCTTGCGACTCGTCGGCGGGCAGGTCGGGCACAATCGCGCCGGCTACCCCGGCCGCCCGCGCCGCGGCAACGTACCTCTCCGGCCCGTGGCGGTACACGATCGCGTAGCTGACCATCGTCACCACGGGCGCCGGCAACTGCGGTGTGAGCCGCTCGAGCATGGCCAGGATGTCGCACAGCTTGACACCCTGTTCCAGTGCCCGCGTATAAGAAGCCTGGATGACCGGGCCGTCGGCAATGGGGTCGCTGTAGGGGATGCCCAATTCGCACATACTGCTGCCGCGTGCGACCAGCGCGCTTAGCACGTCGGCCGTGAAGGCAAGGTCGGGATCGCCAGCGGTTACAAACGGCATGAACGCCTTGCGGCCCGCGGTGCGAAGATCGGTGAATAGCTGGTCGATGGCAGACATGGGCTTACTGACCCTCCTCGCCGCGCAGCCGGGCGATTTCCGCGGCGTCCTTGTCGCCCCGGCCCGACAGGTTGACCACGATCACCTGGTCCGGCGCCATTCGCGCGGCCAGGTCGATTGCCCGCGCGACCGCGTGCGAACTCTCCAGGGCCGGCAGGATGCCCTCGCTGCGGGCAAGCCGGTCGAATGCCGCCAGCACCTCGGCGTCGGTGGCCTGGGTGTACTCGACCCGGCCGATATCCTTCCAGTAGCTATGTTCCGGGCCGGTGCCGGGGTAGTCGAGACCGGCCGAGATGCTGTGCACGTCGGCCGTCTGCCCGTCCTCGTCCTGCATGACGTAACTGTAGCTTCCGTGCAGTACGCCGGGCGAGCCGAAGCACAACGGCGCGGCATGGTCGCCCATGGCGGCCGACCGGCCGCCGGCTTCGACGCCGATAAGCTTCACCTCGGCGTCGTCGATGAACGGGTAGAAGATGCCGGCCGCGTTGCTGCCCCCGCCCACGCAGGCAACCACCGCGTCCGGAAGGCGGCCAAGCTGGTCGAGACACTGCTGCCGGGCCTCGCGCCCGATGACCGCCTGAAAATCGCGCACGATTTGCGGGAACGGATGCGGCCCGACCACCGACCCGAGGCAGTAATGGGTCGTTGCGACCGAGGCCATCCAGTCGCGCATGGCCTCGTTGATGGCGTCTCGCAAGGTGCGCGAGCCGCTGGTGACCGGCCGCACCTCGGCGCCGAGCAGTCTCATACTGAACACATTGGGCCGCTGGCGGCGGATGTCTTCCGCGCCCATGTACACAATGCACTCCAGCCCGAACCGGGCGCACGCGGTCGCCGTGGCCACCCCGTGCTGTCCCGCGCCGGTCTCGGCAATTACCCGGTGCTTGCCCATGCGCCGGGTAAGAAGTGCCTGGCCGAGGGTGTTGTTGATCTTATGGGCGCCGGTGTGGTTGAGGTCCTCGCGTTTGAGGAAGATTCTTGCACCGCCGCACTGGTCCGAGAGCCGCTCGGCCAGATACAGCGGCGAGGGGCGGCCGACGTAATGGCGCAGAAGACCGGCGAGTTCCTCCCCGAAAGCAGGGTCGTTGCGGGCTTCTTCGTACTGAATGGCCAACTCGTCCAAAGCGCGAACGAGCGTTTCGGGCACATATCGCCCGCCGTAGGGGCCGAAACGGCCGGAAGCGTCTGGAACGGTGGGCATGGTTGGATATCGCTCAGGCTGAGCCATTGTCGGACGGTACGCGGCGGAAACGGGCCAACTCCTGCAAACAGCCCATTTTCGGCCGGGTTGTGCGGATCGTCAAGAGACCTTTCCCGAGATGGGAATGGGTCCCCCCGCATAAATGGGTAATCCATGTGTCATAATTTAGATTAGACGGAGAGCCGATGTTCAGGAGTTTCATGGCGATGGGTTCACTCGACGCCGAGATCGACGCCAGTTTCTACAATCTGGTCCACCAGTTGTCGGTGGCGGCAGGCGGCCCGTTGGGCGAGCGCCGGCAGGAGCGGCGGTCGCGATTCGTGGCGACCCAGCGAGTTGCGCTCCGGCGAGCGCCTGGACTCCCCGACGAGGCTGAATTCATCGAGGTCCAATGCCATGACCTGACTCGCAACGGCTTCTCTTTCTTCCTTCCCGGCGAACCGAGTATGCGATTTCTCGTGGTGGCGCTGGGCGCCCCGCCGAACGTGATTTACGTATCCACTCGCGTCACGCACACCGAGCAGGTGCTCGTGTACGATTCGGGGCTGATCGAACGATGTGGCAATGGCAGTGTTCCGGACGATTCGAAAGCGAGGTCGGCACGACGCATGGTCCTTGTGGGATGTACATTCGTCGAGCGTCTGACAGCTTCCACAGCTTCCCGGCAGCCGCAATCCGTGGTAGAATAGGGCGTCCAGCGGAACCTTCTTTCCGCTGAGAGCCGTGTCTGTTTGGAGTCTGCCCCGGGAACACCATGCCGTTTCGGAGTCTTACACTTCCGATTCTCCTGGCCACTGGGTGGCTCAGCAGTGCATTCGTGGCGGGGCAAGTTGCCCCGGTGCGTAGTCCCGCCCCCCTCGGCAACGCCGACTGGCCCATGGAGCAAGTGGAAACCCACGATGGCCGCCGGTTTCAGGGCCTCATTGAATCGCAGGACGACTACTGGCTGCGGATGATCCGCATCTTCCGGCCAGCGGGTCGGCCGATGTACCTGGTGATCCAGCCGGTGGAGACCGCCCATATCGCACGCGTGGAACGGCTTCAGCCCGACCAGCGCGAGGTCCTGATCAAGCGAATCCACGAATTTCGGCACCGTGCGGTTATTGAAGGGGGCCGCATGGATGCCGTCCGGCTATCGCTCAGTCAGCGGGACGGGTTGCACTTCCACCGTTACCGCGGGCGATGGTTCGACCTGGAAAGCACTGCCGCCGAGTCGACCACGCGACGGATCATCGTGCGGGCCGATCAGGTGTTCACCGCATACCGTCAACTGCTGCCCCCGCGGGTTGAGCCGCCTCGCCCGCTTCGCCTGGTCGTTTTGCAGTCCATGGAAGAATACCGCGGTCTTCTCGCTCGAATGGGGCTGCAATTTGAGAATCCGGCCTGTTATTTGCGAGAGCCCAATCTGGTGGTGGTGGGCAGCGATCTGGCCACGCACGCGGCGACGCTCTCGCAAATCGGGGCTCGCCACGAGTCGATCTGCAAAGAACTGGAGCAACTCGAGCAGGCCTTGCCCGAGCGGCTGGCCACCCTGGGCGACCATCTGCGGCAGCAGGGCCATTTGCGTAACCACGTATCGAAGCTCCTGTTGATCGAGCGACGGAAGATCGAGGACCAGATCGCGGAAAAGCAGCGCGAGTTGGATCGCTGTGAACGCGAGAACGCCCAGACTTTTCGGCAGATCGGGCAGCGAATGTTCGCTCGCTTGTACCATGAGGCATTCCACGCCTACCTTGAAAACTACGTCTATCCTTCCGGACAATACGACGTGCCCCATTGGCTGAACGAGGGTTTGGCCGTGCTCTTCTCCGGCGGCCTGCTCGAGTCCGACACCCTGCGGGTTGACGCCCCGAACCGCGAGGCGCTCAAACGGCTTCAGACCGACTTGCGGGGCGATTCACCGCTGCCGTTGGCGAGGCTGCTCGCGTCGGACTCGGGTGCGTTTCTTCTGGTCGACAACGTAACCGCCCCGGCGCAGCGGAACTACGTATACGCATGGGGGTTAGCGTATTACCTGGCGTTCGAGCAAAGGCTGCTCGACACCCCTGCCTTCAACGCCTTCGTAACTCCCTCGGAAGACACCTCGCCTATCGACCGCTTTGAAACGCTTGTGGGGATGCCGATTTCCGAGTTTGAAGCAGTCTGGCGGACCTACATGACGAAGTTGCGTTGACGGAACGCTTTGGCCGAAGGGAACTACTCGCACACCGGCCCGGTGGACTTCTTGCCGATCCGACGCCACAATTGGATCACTTCCCTAACCCGGATTATTCACGATAGGTAGGGTGGGTCAAACAAGCCGCTTCTTCGGTGGGTCATCGGTCGCTGCTTCCGGTGTTCTTCCAGGTCGCGGGCTGTGAATTAGCTTGGTTGCGGCTTGTGCAGACCCACCAATGACCCACGCGACCTTGACCCACCCTACGTGTATGAATAATCCGGGCTAACATGCCAACACAGGAGCTAATGATGCCGACACGGCGAGTGTTGATCGTAGGCGGGGTGGCCGGCGGAGCCTCGTGCGCCGCCCGACTGCGTCGAATGGACGAGTATGCCGAGATATTCATGTTCGAGCGCAGCGGGCATGTCTCGTTTGCCAACTGCGGCCTGCCGTACTTCCTCGGCGGGGTCATTGCCGAGCGGGGCAAGCTGCTTGTGGCAACGCCGGAGCGGTTCCGCGACATCCTGAACATCGAGGTCCGCACCCGCCACGAAGTCACCGCCATCCACCGGGAAGCCAAGACCATCGAAGTGACCCAAGTCGAGACGGGGCAAATCTCGGTTGAACCTTACGACACCCTCGTGCTGGCGCCCGGTGCCACCCCCATTCGGCCGGCGCTGCCCGGCATCGACATGCCCGGCATCTTCACGCTTCGCAATCTGGAAGACATGGATGCCATCCACCATTGGATCAGCCGGCAGGAGGCGGAGCGGGCGGTCGTGGTGGGCGGGGGCTATATCGGCCTGGAGGTGACCGAGAACCTGTCGCAATCCGGGCTCGAGGTGACCCTGCTCGAGGCGTTCGGCCAGCTCATGGCGCCGTTCGACCCGGAAATGGTCACCCCGCTGAACAAGTGCCTGCGGGACCACGGTGTTGAGCTGTACCTGAACAAGCCGGCCGCAAGGTTTGAACCCGGCCCGGGCGACACGCTCAACGTGCTCACCCACGGCAGCGAGCGGTTCTCCGCCGATCTGGTTGTCGTGGCCGCCGGCGTCCGGCCCGACGTCGAACTGGCGCGTGCCGCCGGTATCGAACTCGGGGTGACCGGCGGCATTCGGGTCGACGACCAGATGCGCACGAGCGACCCGGATATCTTTGCCGTAGGCGACGCCGTCGAGGTGCGCGATTTTGTGACGGGTCAGCCGGCGCTGATCCCCCTGGCCGGCCCGGCGAGTCGGCAGGGCCGCGTGGCCGCCGACGTGATCGCCGGGCGCGATTCCCGGTTCCGCGGAACCCAGGGAACGGCCGTGGTCGGCGCGTTCGATCTGACACTTGCCATGACCGGCGCGAGCGAGAAGGCGTTACGCTGCTGCGGCATCCCCTACAGGAAGAGCTACAATCACGCGGCCCATCATGCTGGTTACTATCCCGGCGCTGAAGAAATCGCACTGAAGCTGTTATACGCCCCGGAAGACGGCCGGTTGCTCGGCGCCCAGGCAGTGGGCAAGGAGGGCGTCGACAAGCGCATCGACGTGATTGCCTTGGCCATTCAGAAGGGCGGCACCGTCTTCGAACTGGAAGAGGCTGAACTGTGCTACGCACCCCAGTACGGCAGCGCCAAGGATCCGGTGAACCTGGCCGGATTCGTGGCCGGCAACGCGCTGCGCGGCGACGTGAAGACAGTTTTCTGGGAAGACTGGCTTGCCAGGCAACAAGGCGGCGAGTCGGTGCCCCTCGTCCTCGACGTGCGTCCTTTGAGTGCCGAAGCAGTTCCTTCAGTACCCGGTGCATTGAACATCCCCCTGGGCGAGCTTCGCTCCCGTCTGGGCGAGCTGCCCCGCGACCGCGAAATCTGGGTCCACTGCGCTATCGGCCAGAGTTCCTACTACGCCACGCGCGTCCTCACGCAACACGGTTTCCAAAACGTATACAACCTTTCCGGTGGCATCACCTCGCTGAACATGCTCCCGGGGCGATGATCTGCGGTGCACACGCAGGGTGGCTTCGGCCAGTAGGTTTGCGACGTGTCGTATAAACCGGGCGATGTGCAGGGTCTTCTGGCGAAAGATAGTGCGGGCAAGGAAACCGGGGCTGCGCCTAGCCGGGCTCCCTCGCGGGGAGTATAATGCAGTGTTTGGACTTTCTGTCGGCGGCCCCTTTTGAGCTACCCGCGGGGCCGTCGCGAGTGAGAGCCGGCCTGGAAGAAAGGACTGACTCTCCGTCATAAACCCTTGCACCGGCGTGAATTGCCTTGATTGCTTCGCCCAACAAGACGTCTTCACAGGAAGGCCCGCCGCGACGACGCCTGCCCTGGCCCATCCGCTTCCTCGCCTCCCTGCAGTTGGCCGTGGTGCTCATTGCCATCTATGCGATGGCGCTGGTCTGGGCCACGACGATCATCGAGCGGAACTACGGCTACGAGTCGCGCGCGGTGTTCTTCGGCGTGTACGAAGCGTGGTGGTTCGCCGTGCTCAACGTGCTGCTGGCCGTCAATGTGCTTATGTCGGCGCTGGTCCGCTTGCCTTGGAAGCGCCGTCATTTGGGGTTCCTCCTTACTCACGCGGGAATCCTTGTACTCATGGCCGGGTTTGTCGTGGGGCATTTCTGGGGTATCGAATCGCGACTGCACCTGTACGAAGGCAACGCCGAACACCGCGCTCTGAACGACAATCTCTATCTGAAACTCACCGTCTTGCCGGGCGAATCCGCCCCGCACGGCGGCGTCGCCGAGTCGGAGCCGCGCAGCGTGGTGGAGATTCCCTTCCGCGGCGGGCCGTTCAATTGGGAGGATTACGACCAGTTGCCCTATTTGCCCTGGCATCTTGCCCGCCGCGACCGGGGCACGATCTATCACCACGACGGAATCCACTTGGAAGTCCTCGACTACTATGCCCACTCGCACGAGATCGAGGTGCCGCGGGTCCGGGTAGCGGCCATTCCCGGTACGCGGACCGGGCGGTCGCTCGGCGACGACGCCGCCGGCGAGACGGTCGAATTGGTTGTCCGCCCGACGCGCGACCCGCACGGACCGGGGCGTCGCGAACTGGCCGGCGGCCAGCGGATGGTCTTCTGGATGGCCGCGAGCCGGGAGGAGACCGACGCGATGCTCGATTCGAAACCGGAAGGCGATCTGGGCCCGAGCGGCCAATTGGTCCTGCATGCCGCCGGCCGGAAGTTCTGCCTGCCCGTCCACGAACTGCAGGAGCAGCGACGGCAGCCGCTGGGCGACACCGGTCTGGAGGTCGAATTGGTCCAGTTCATTCCCCAGTTGCTTGCCGTGCAGTTGGAGATCCATCATGCCGGGGAGTCGCCGCAGCGGTTGCTCCTGTTGGCCGATTTCCCCGAGCTAAGCCGCCACGATGCACACCACCGCGTGTACGGCGCCTTCTACTTCGACCCGGACGCCGGACGTCCGGAAGGAGATCAGGCCCGGCTCGATCCGCGGGTGCTCGACAATGCCCGCCGCGGGCGCATCGACCTGGTGCAAGGCGCCGACCGGAAATTGTACTACCGCGCATGGCGCCCGCCCGATGCATTCGCCGCAGGCGCCCTGCCCTCCGGCGGCGAGCCGACGGTTCTGCTGGGTCCGACGCCCGAGGCCCTGACGATCCGCGTTCTCGACTTCGAACCCGCAGAGCGTCCCGGAACGAAGCTGGTGCCGCAACCGTTCAACCGCAAGCTGAGCCCGGGTCGGAGGCAGCCGCAGGCATTCGTCCGGTTGACCGTCGACGGCCAGAGCGACGAGTTCTGGCTGGCCGGGCTGCCGTATGGCATGCCCGATACCGACGAAGACGGGCGGCCTGCGCCGCTGCCGCGCGAGTTCCGAGGCCAGGTGGCCGGCGAGGGGCGGCGCGTTGCGGTCACGATGCCCCGCGGCGACGTGCCGCTGGGGTTTAGCGTGTTTCTGCACCGGTTCGACCGGAAGCTGGACCCGGGCGCCGACACGGTTTCGCACTATGCGAGCCTAGTCGACTTCCTCGATCGCGGGTCGCCACCGGAGCCGCTCCTGAAAGACGTGCTGGTTACCCTCAACGCGCCGGTCGACTTCACCGATCCGGCCACGGGCCGCTCGTACCGGTTCTACCAATCGAGTTTCGACGGCCCTTTCAGGCCGGGCGATCCGCAGTACGAACGGAGTGTGGCCGATCGCGAGCAGTACGGCCAGGTGTTTCTTTCCGTGCTGTCGGTCAACTACGATCCCGGCCGTGGTCTGAAGTACTTCGGTTCCGTACTGATTTCGATCGGGTTTGTGCTCATCTTCTACATGCGGAAGACGGCCCGACGCTCCGGAGGCTGATGACTACCCGTATTTCCGGAGGCGCCACGGCTTCGAGAGCTTTCCTTTGATAACACCAAGATGTGGGAATATGACCGACAAACGTAACAGGCTGCTTTCAACCTTCGCGGCGGCAGTCGCGCACCTTGCAGCGGGCGTGGCGTTCGCGGCCACCGCCGCGGCGCAATCGGATGGCCTCGACTTCTCGGCATGGCGGACCATGCCCGTGTTCGACCGCGGCCGGCGCATGCCCCTGGAGAGCTTCGCGAACGTGGTTGTGCGCGAGATATGCGGCCGATCCAGCCCAACGCTCGATCCGGGCGACGTCCTGCACCGGACGGCGGAAGGCACGGCGGCGAGGGCGGCATGCGAGTTGGTCTTTCCGGACGGCAAGCCGCGACGATTCACGGCGCCGGAGTTGCTCTACTCCTGGCTCATCGAACCGGAAGTTTGGGAATACGTGCCATTCCTGGCGGCGCGCCACGAGGACTTGAGAAAGGACCTGCTCCACGTGCCGCTGCGCAGCAGGGATGGAAGCCGGCTGAAGCACGTCAGCCCGGCACAACTCATCGAGGCCGAGGCATTCCGCCGACGCCTCGGCGAGATAAGCGAAGAGCAAGGCCGGGCACGGCAGGAGGGGCGGGAATTTGCGCCGATCGGAGTCGACCGCTATGTGACCCAGCTCTACCAGGCCTATGCGCTCTACCGGCTGCTGACGTACGACCCATCGGCGGAAATCGACATCGACAGCAATCGCGCCTTCGGTGACAAGCTCCTGGAATCGCACAACCTCTGGGTCGAAGCCTCGCCCCGGGCGGGCCCCCATGGGCCCCAGTCTGCCCCGGAGCTGGAGCAGTCGCACCAGGAAGTCCGGCAAGCCTTTGAGCAGTTGGCCGGCCTCGTTCGCGCCTCGACCTTCACGGCAGAGCAGGCCGATCCGCTGATCGTCGAGTTCGGGAAGGCATGCGACCGCTTCGCGCGGCTTTCGGAAGACCACCAGCACGCGGTCTTCGCCGACCCCAAGGCCGACGAATCCTTGCGCACCATGGTCCAACGCCGCGCAGCCACGGCGCGCCAGATGGCCGAGACGGCCGGGCAGTTGCACCGGGCCCTGTACGACGTGGGCCGGGCCGTGCGACTGGCGCCCGGGCTCGATCCGGAGGCCCTGCGGGCCGACCGCGATTTGGGCGACCAACGCCCGCCGTGGCTCTCGATCCAGACTCTTCTCTTCGGAACCGACGCCCTGTTGGCCGGCATGCCGAGGCCGAAGCTTGAGGCGGTGCGCGAGACGTACGAACGAATGCGAACGGCCTACCTCGACCGCCGCAACCCTCAACGCGCCGAGGAGTTCGCCGGCGCCATGCGCCGCTTTGCCGCCGCCGTGCGCGAGCTTGGCGAGGCCGTCGAGCCGCTCCGACACGAGTTGGACATTGCCGGCGACGAGGATGATCGCCAACGCATTCTGGCCGAGACAGCCTACCCGGCGGCCGGCTTCAACCGGGCGGAACTGCATTACAACCGGATCAAGCCGTTTCTCTGGTCGTGGGTGGTGTGTCTGATGGCGACGGTCTGTGCCGCCTTGAGCTTCGCGGTCTTTCGGAGGCTCATGTTCTGGGCAAGCGTCGCCGTGCTCATTTTGGCACAGGGCATCATAGCGTACGGATTAGCGCTGCGCACCTACATTACCGGATACACCGCGGTCACGAACATGTTCGAGACCGTGGTGTTTCTCGCCTACACGGTAGCCCTGCTGGGCGTATGGTTCACGCTCGTGCCCCTGCTGTGGCCGGGCATTGTCGCCGCATGGCGGCTGACGGCAATACCAGCAGCCATCCGTGCGGTGTTCACAGGCACTCGGCGGGAGGTCGGGTCAGCACGGCAGCATGAATCGGAGCGCCAACAGGCTGCCGCCCGTGAGGACAACCCGCAGGCTCTTCAGGGGCCGGCTGAACCATCGTTGCCGCCGGAAGAACACCCACCGGCGTCTGCTGCTGTTCCGATCGTGCAATGGTTGTTGCTCCTGCCGCAAATAGGATTGATGGCGGGCCTGGTCATTGCGCTAACGATGCTCCCCTACGGCTCCGGGGGGCGAGCCATCTTCCGCCTCCTGCCCAACGTCGATTCCGGCCAGACCCTGCCTACCACCAGCGACCTGTTGGCTTGGATCGCCGGGTTGGCGGTCCTGGTGCCCACCGTGTGGCTTACGCCGCGCATCCTGTTCGCGACGGTCCTTTCCCTGGGAACGATTCCCTACCAGTGGGCTTGCGACGGGGCGTCGGCTGCAATCGCAGAAGCCTTCTCGCGGAGGGTGTTTGTCCTCGTGGGCGCAGCCGTTGGTTTCGTGGCCGGTGTCATTGCATACCAGGCGCCAATCTTCAACCGCGACATCCAAGCGTTGCAGCCGATCCTTCGCGATAACTTCTGGCTCACCATGCACGTGCTGTCCATCACGGCAAGCTACGGGGCCGGAGCGCTGGCCTGGGGCCAGGCCAACATCGCGCTGGGTTACTACCTCTTCGGCCGCTACCGCGATCCCTCGCCGGACACCGCAGGCGGTATGCGCAGAAAGCCGCCGGAGGTGTGCTCTTGGCTTGCCGGGTTTATCTACCGCGCCGTGCAGGTGGCCGTGCTGCTGCTGACCGTCGGCACGATCCTGGGCGCCCTGTGGGCCGACGTGGCCTGGGGGAGATTCTGGAGCTGGGACGCCAAGGAAGTGTGGTCGCTCATCTGCATTCTCGCCTACATGATCATCCTCCACGGACGCTACATCGGCTGGTTCGGCGACTTCGGACTCGCCGCCGGCGCCGTGCTGGGGCTGACTACCATCCTGATGACCTGGTACGGCGTGAACTACGTCTTTGGCAGCGGACTCCACAGCTACGGCGGCGGTGCAGGCGGCCAATACGAGGTGCTGACCTTTGTCGCCGCCAACTGGCTCTTCCTCGCCGCCGCCGCCGTGCGGTATCTGGCAGAAACGCGAAGGGGGTAATCGTTCACGTGAACGGTTGCTGTCCCAATCCGGCCTAAAGTGCCCGGCAAATTGTTCCGATTATGTTGACAGCGTTGAATAGGGAGACTTTGCGGGCTCTCTGCGTCCATACAGCCCTGGGTTGCCGGGGATGGATTGCAGGAACCCAGATGCCCCAAGGCCCCCAAGAGCTTCTCTTTACCCCGCCCGCCTGGGCCTCCGAGGCTTCGGATCATGCGTTACCAGAAGAACTTCGGCCGAGCCTGCCGCGTTGCAGCCCTGCTGCTGGCGCTGGCTGGTTGCCGGTCGCTCGATTTCTACGATCCCGCGGCCGAGGCGCCGGTACCCGCGCCGCTGATCCCGCCGCGCGAGAAGAACATGATGTCGCTGCCGGCCTACCGGGTGGAGCCGCCCGACTTGCTGCAAATTGAGGTGCTGAAGCTGGTGCCC
>JAVEUP010000187.1:0-15065 GCA_034005525.1 Thermoguttaceae bacterium
CCTCAGGTAGGAGTGCATTCAAGCTCATCGTACACCCCCTGCACAGCCGTCCAGAGCGCGGGTGACACATCGTGCGGCCCGTCGGCAATGATGGAAGTGAGGCATTCGTCCGGTGGCGATTGCCGGACCAGGGCCAG
This sequence comes from Thermoguttaceae bacterium, assembly GCA_034005525.1. Taxonomy (GTDB): domain Bacteria; phylum Planctomycetota; class Planctomycetia; order Pirellulales; family Thermoguttaceae; genus PWXP01. The sequence continues at coordinate 138 of JAVEUP010000187.1, forward strand.
GGCTGCCGCCGCGATGGCCGGCGCCCGGCTCATGCCTGCCCGGCAAGCCACGAGTGTTCGCACCTCTCGTGCAACGAGCGCTGCGACGCAGCGAATGGCCACTTCGAGGATAGTGTCACCATTCCCGCCACCATCGCACAGAGGAATGCGGAAATAGATCATGTCGTGAGTGAGCCGTGCGGGTGGTTCATTCAGGGCCAAATCGACAACCGCGGCAATACGATGATCGTACAGGAGCCGAAGATCGCGAGCATCGGCCGCGTTGCCCAGAAAGAGAAGATTGGAGTCGATTTCTCGCATGGACTGTTACCTTGGCACGGGTTGATCCGGCAGTGCATCCCTGCCCAAGAAGAATTCTAGGGTACCCCGCACACAAGACAACCAACCGGACACACATTCGTCACGGACGGTCACTCCCAAGCGATCGGCCATCAGTTGACATGCATGCCCAAAGGTGTTAGCCTGACGCCAGCATGGCAAGTGACACGCGGGGCTGTTCCTGGTACAATAGAATACCCTGGCAGCAACCTGTCTTCGCTGCCCGCAATTTAGCAAGAAACAACGTGCCGGAATCCAGTTGCGGCGGTTTCGGCCTACAGGAGGTGAATCCATGGCTTACTCGCGTTCACGAAGACGGTTTCTGCACCAATGTGCCGCCGCGGCATCCGGCGCGTTCCTCGCGCCGTCATTGTGTCTCGGCAAAATCGGCGTCGAGCGCCCGATGAAGCGGGTGCTGGGGCGGACCGGTATCGAGGTGACCACGCTGGGACTCGGCGGGCAGGCGTCGATCCAGCGGACGCCCGACGACCTCAGCCCGACTGCCATTATCGAGAAGGCGCTCGCCAAGGGCATCAATTACCTCGATACGTCGAACCGGTACGGCCCCAGCCAACTCCGGTTCGGCGAAGCGTTTCGGGCGATGCGTCTATCGCCCGCCCTGCCCGGCTACGACGAGCGCCGCCGGCGCGAGTTGTTCATCACCAGCAAGTCGGTCATCCGCTACGGCAAGGGGTCGCACCCGGAGGTGAACTGCCGCACCGACGGCCCGGAAGGCTCGCATACGGCCGATGACGTCCGGCGGGCGCTGTCGCAACTGTTCGGCGACGGCAATGGAGGCTATCCGCGTGGCGCCTACATCGACTTCTTCTTCATTCACACGCTCGACACCCCGTTGGAAGTCGACGCCATTTACGAGGGCCTCGACGCTCCGGACCCGAAAGCCGAACGGATCGGCGCCTTGGCCACGCTGCGCGATTACCGCGACGGCACAAACCTGACGGGACTGAACCCGCGGGAGGAGCGGCTGATCCGCCACATCGGCATTTCCGGCCATTCATCTTCGCCGGTTTTGATGGAGTGCCTCGAGCGCGATGAGGAAAACCTGATCGATGCGATGCTCGTTTCCATCAACCCCAACGACCGCCGCTACCTGAACCACCAGTTCAACTCCATCCCGGTTGCGGCGGCCAAGGGCGTGGGCATCGTCGGCATGAAGGTGTTCGCCAATGGGGCGATGTACCACGGCAAAGCCGAGTGGCCTCGGTCGCCGGACGACATTGTCCGGACGGTAGGCAGTCCGGAGTTGCCCAGCCGGGCCCTGGTCGAGTACGCGTTGGCGACCCCCGGCGTGGCGACGGCGATCATCGGCATCGGGCATATCGACAACGACGCGCGGCGGTGCCAGATCGAGCAGAACATGTCGGCTGCCCAGGTCCGGCCGGAGTCGCTCAGCGAGGGCGATCGGGCGGAAATCGAGGGACTGGCGGCGAAGGTCAAGGAAGGCGAAACCAACTGGTTCCAGCTTCCGCAGGAGCCGCTGAGCCCGCCCCGCGAGGCGACGGCGGTCAGCGCGATGCGCAACGGCACGCCGGTCGCCCGGCTTTCGTGGCAGACGGCCATCGCGGCCGACCATCCGATCCGGCATTACGAGATTGCCCGCAATGGCCGCCGTGTGGCCGTTGTCGAACACCGCCCGCAGACCACCAAGGAGCCCTTTACGTTTGAGGAGCCACTTAACAAAGAGCCACAATTGGAGTATACTATAGCCACGGTCGACGCATCCGGACGGCGGGCCGCGAGTGCGCCGTTGCGGCTGCCGGCCGGTTGAAACGGGTGCATGAACGGGCCGCAACAGCCACGTTCGCGAGTGAGACTGTGTGCTCGTTTTTGCACCCCGGTTAGAACCCGCGACGAGCCGGGATGTGATACCCCGACGCCGTGACCTCCCGCCAAGAACCTCCCAACCGAAACGTGAGCCTGGCATGCCGTACGAATTCGCGTATTCCGCCCGCCGCATCCTGCCGACGTTCGTTCTTGCATGTTGCGTTCCGCTGATCAGTACAGCCCACCGACCGGCCGGTGCAACCGAACCGGTTCCACATGCGACGAGCGATTCGACGACGAGGAAGTTGGACCCGTTCCATCGGCAGGTTGCCGATTCCATCGGACGCCTGGAGCATGCCGACGAGGCAATCCGCGCACGAGGAGCGGAGGCGCTCGGCTTCTTGCGTTATGCGCCTGCGGCCGAACCGCTCGCGCGGCGCCTCGACGATCCCTCGCCCGCCGTGCGCCGCGAGGTCGCGTTGGCGCTTGGCTGGTGCGGCGGGCGCAAGGCACTCGGGCCTCTTTGCGCAGCACTGGACGACGCCGAATGGACCGTACGGCAGGCGGCTTGGGTGGCACTGACGAACCTGACCGGCATGGAGTTCCCGTTCGACGCCCTGGCCGATCCCGACGTTCGAGGCAAGGAGGCTTCGGTGTGGCGACTATGGGTGGAGTCGATGCCTCCGGGGCAGATTCCGCCGGACGTGCTGACACTATTGGGCGAGTTGTCCGACGACGAGGGCGAGAACTACGCGGCCAACCGGCCGGTGGAGATTTCATCTCGCTACATCGGAGGCGGGGCCCTGGGCCAAACGTCGGACGCCCAATCGATTACCGATGGAAGTCTCCGCACCATCTGGATGACCAAGAATGAACCCTTTCCGCAGTCCTGCACGATCGATCTTGGCAAGGATTGCCAGGTAGGTTGCGTCATCATTCAGCAGCACGCGTCGTTTGCCATGACGGAGTTCTCGGTCGAGGTCCGGCCTGAAGACGGCGAGTTCGTCGAAGCAGCCCGAAGGAAGAACGCGACCGAGGCAACGCAGGTGGTCGTGTTCGAGGCGCGCCCGGCCCGGTACGTTCGCGTCAACTCGCTGGCTTCGCGGAATCCCACCTATCCGACCGGCATCGTGCAAATCGAGGTCCGCCAACATCGCGAGTTGGACGAATCGCCGGAGCGGGAATACGAGATTGAGCGGGCTCTGCGCGCAATGGGCGCGTTGGGCGGAAACGGGGCCGCCGGCGAAGTCACTCGCGCCCTCCGGCCCTGGATTCGGCGCGAGGACGAAACGCGTTTTTCCGTCAAGCGGCGCATGCAGGCGGGTATTCGCGCCCTGGGACGCCTCGGCGGCGCCGATGCGTTCGAAACCCTCGTCGCCCTCCTGGAAAACAGCCAGTGGGCGCGATACGCCGCCGACGCGCTGGGCGATCTGGGCGGCGAGGACGCCGCCGCCGCCCTGCTCGATGCATATCCCGACTATGCGCGAGGGCTGAATCGGCGGTCTCCAGCCCGCATCCATAACACCGACTCCGACGGCTTCGACCCGCGCGACCGTATCCCGGCAACGTCCTATGCCATCGCCATGTCGCTTTGCCGCATTCCGTTCGAGCGGGCCGACAACCTCGAAAAGCTCCGGGCCATCGGGCCGCTTCTGGCCGCCAACATCCCCAACGACGCCGACGCGCTGATGGTGTACGAAGAGGAGCCGCACCAGAAGATGACCGCGTGGCTTCTGGAGCGTGCCGGGCTGCGCCAGGCGGTGGTCGACGCGGCGCTGGAGGCGCTCGGACAAGACCGCCAGGTCTCCGACATTGAAGAAAGGGAGGTCCTCAAAGATCTGGCCCACGGCCAACTTAACACTGAGTTTCCGGCCCATGCCGATTCGCCGCCTTACGCCGGCAATTTCCTGGCCGCACTGTGCCGGGAGAAGACCGACGTGCCCCTGCTGGTCAACCTCCTCGAGTATCCCAACCGGTGGGTGCGGATCAACGCCACGAAGGCGCTGATCTTCATGGATGCCAAGGAGGCCATCGAACCGTTGGCCCGCAAGCTGGCCCAGTCGCCGCCGGAAGCCGAATACGGCTTCTTTGCGGGGCGACTGCACGACACCCCGCAGGTCGGACAGGACGAGTTCAACGACCCGACGCCGCGCGACCGGGAGGCCTACATCATGGCCTTGGGCAAGCTGGGCGCAACCGATTGCGTACCGATGCTGGTGGAAATCATGTTCGACGAGCGAAACGCGCTGGAATGCCGGTACGCCGCGGCGCGCTCGCTCGATAGACTTGGCACGCCGGCTGCCGTCGAAGCCTTGCGGCAAGCCGAGGCGGGCCACGATTTCCACACGGTGCGGACCGTCGCCCGCGAGGCCCTCTGGAAGCGCGGTATTGCTCCGAATATCGATTTCGTGACGCCGCCAGTTGCGACGGCGCTGCCGCCATCCATCTCAACTCCTGCCGCCGTTGGCGCTCCCACCCGGTTCGTATTCGTTAAGGGCGATCATAACCCGTACAATACATTCCGGACTGACAACTGGCGGCAGACCCACAATACCACCGATTCCGGCCCCGTCTGTCGTCCAGGGAACAACCTGTACATTCTCGATCTTGGCGGAGGCCGGCCGGAGACGACGCCGCTAACGACGTTCGCCGACGGCTACGTGGCCGACGCAACCGTCTCGTTCGACGGCAGCCGGGTCCTGTTCGCCCGCCGCGAGCAGGACGACCCCTGGTGGCACATTTGCGAAATACAGGTTGACGGCGGCAACGTGCGACAGCTTACCCGCGGCCCATATCATCACGTCAGCCCCGCCTATCTGCCGGACGGCCGGATCGTGTTCTCCACAACCCGGCTGGGCACCCGCGACGAGTACCACGGCTACCCCTGCACCGGCCTGGCGGTGATGCAAGTCGACGGGAGCGACATGCAGTTCATCGGCTTCAACCTCGGCCGCGACGCCGATACCGTGGTCGGTCCTTACGGCAACCTGATCTTTGCCCGTTTGGAAATCTTCTACGCCCGGCTGAAGGTGGAGTGGAATCTGTTGAGCGCTTTTCCCGACGGCACGCGGGCGGTCACGCTCTACGGTCCGGAACGGCGCGAGTTGTGGCGGGGCATCCACGGAGGTTACCGCGACTGGGGCACCACGGGTTTGCGGCATCGCGGGCTGCGGCTTTCGCAGCCGCAATCATTTGGGCCGGCCAGCTACATACTCAACACGCCCGCCGGGCCCATCGTCACCGAAGGCCGGTTTGCCGAGCGAATTCTGCGCGAGGACCAGGAGTGGGCCATCACGTCGCCGTATCCGCTCGATGAGAATACACTGTTGGTCGCGGCGGCGCTGAAGCCGGAAGAAATCACCCGCGGCGGCCGTCCGACCGATACCGTCGACCTGGGCATCTACTTAATGCACATCCCAACCGGCGAGCTTTCGCTTGTGTACAACGACCCGCAGACAGCCGACTTCGGCGCCCGCCCGCTTCAGCCGCGGCCGGTTCCGCCGATCATCCCCGAGTCGGACGGCGTCCACCGGCGCCACTTCAGCGGGGTGCTCTACTGCGGGTCGGCGCGGATCACGCAACTCGAGCCGGTCCGCCAGCGAGGGAAGCTGGTGCGCGTGATCGAGGGGTTGCCCCAGGTGGCGCGGCATCAAACACACACCAATCACGGGTTGCCCTGGAAGAACCACGGCGGGGCGACCGGCCGCGTGCTCGGCACGGTGCCCCTGGCCGCCGACGGGTCATTCGCCATCGAGGTCCCCGCCAACCGCTTCATTCACCTTCAGGTGCTCGACAGCGACCGATACGTGGTGGGCAATCAACTGCTGTGGATGTACGTCCGCCCCGGCGAGAGCAAGGGCTGCGTCGGCTGCCACGAACAGCCCGACACCGCCTCAGACCTGAACCGCCAGTTCCCACTAGCGATTCTCGACCGGCCCCCGGCCGCGCTGCCGACCGGCGACGACCATTTCCGATATCGGGCGAAGGCCTGGTTCAAGGGCCACCTTCCCGACGAGCGGGAGGAGCGCCAGCGGACCGTCCAGTCGATCAGCCTGTTCGGGCGGCCGTAACTCATCGCAGCCAACACGCCCCAAACCCGGATTATTCACGATAGGTAGAGTGGGTCAAACAAGCCGCTTCTTTGGCGGGCCATCCCGGATTATTCATCACGCGAGCTGCCGCTTGCTTTGGGACCATTTGGGGGCGTTTTCTTAGCGGAGCGGCGCGAGCCGCCCGGTTTTCCCACTGTAATACCGGACGGCTCGCGCCGTGCCGCTACAAAGTAAAGGGCATTGGGCTAGCACCCAGCGGCTAATGAATGATCCGGACTATCGGTCGCTCCAGACCGGCGTGGTTCCATGCAAACGGGCTGCAAAACCGGCTTGACTGAGGCTTGTACGGGCCCACCAAGGAAGTACGCGACCTCGTTCCACCCTTCGTAGAAGGGTAATCCGGGCCAACGGACGCAGCCCATTGGCTCACCCAGACGACGCGGGACAGGGCCAAGTGTGCAAATAGGCAAAATAACACCTTGCCTATACTAACAAGCTTGGGCCATCCTGCTCTTTTCTGAGACATGCGAATCTCGCCATTCGTCTTGACCTGATCGGGCCGAATCACTATGGTTCCGCCGCCGCAGTCTTTGCCTTTTCCTCTCGCCGGCGGGATTTTGGCGGGTCGTTTCACCAGGGTATCGAAGTCGACATGGGTGCGGAACACAGGTTCGGCATGCCGGCGGAATCCAACAGGAGCGCAGGATAGACATGAGTTCTCGTGTGCAATGCATTGCCTTCGGGGCCGTTGTGTTGGCGGCTGGTTGCTGCAGTTGGGACAAGCTTTCGTTTCGCTCCCAGAGTCCGGACCAGAACGAGCCGCAGGCGTACTCCGCGCGCCTAGTCCGCGACATGGCCGTTCCCTACAACATGACTCCCGTGCGCATCGAGGCAATCGGGCTGGTGACCGGACTTCGCGGCACGGGCAGCGACCCGGCCCCGTCGCCGCAACGAGCCGTCTTGTTGAACGATATGCAAGGCCGGGGCGTCAAGGACCCAAACTACGTCTTGCAGTCGCCAAGCACGTCGCTCGTACTGGTCCGAGGCGTCCTCCGGCCGGGCATTCAGAAAGGCGATCGGTTCGACATCGAGCTGCGTATACCTGCCGCAAGCGAAACCACGAGTCTGCGGGGTGGGCGGCTGATGGAATGCCGGATGCGTGAACTGGCGGTACTAGGCGGCCGGATTCACGAAGGACACGTTCTCGGGTTGGCGCAAGGTCCAATTCTGGTCGATCCTTCGGCAGAAGCCGGCGTGGACAAGGTCATTGCTGCGCGCGGCCGCGTGCTCGGTGGCGGCGTGGCGTTGAAGTCGCGCCCGCTGGGACTGGCGCTGAAGCCGGAGCACCAGAGCGTGTTCAACAGCTCCCGGATCGCCACGGCCATCAACCGGCGGTTTCACACGTTCGATCGGGGCGTGAAAGTGGGCGTGGCTGACGCGCAAACCGACAAGATCATTCGCCTTCATGTCCATCCCAGGTACAAGGACCACATCGACCGGTACGTGCGCGTGGTGCGCGCGGTGGTCGTGCGCGAGACGGCAAGGGAGCGAGCGGAGAGAATTGCACAACTCAAGGGACAGCTTCTCGATCCGGCGACGGCCGCCGAGGCGGCCATCCAACTGGAAGCGATCGGCGTGGAAGGCGTCGATGCGTTGATGGCGGGTATCGAATCGGGCGACCGGGAGGTGCGTTTCCACGCGGCCGAGTCGCTCGCCTACCTCGACCGCCGCGAGGCCGCGCAACCGCTGGCCGAAGCCGCCCGCAACGAGCCGGCGTTCCGCGTGTTCGCGCTCAGCGCCTTGAGTGTTATTGAAGATTTCGCGGCCTACGACGCCCTGCGCGACATGCTCGCTTCGCAGAGCGCCGAAACCCGCTACGGAGCGTTTCGATCGCTGTGGGTCATGAACCGCAACGACCCGCTGGTTTGCGGAGAGCAACTCAGCGAATTCAGCTACCATGTACTCGACGTAGGCGGCCCGCCGATGATCCACGTCACCCGAAATCGCCGCCCCGAACTGGTTGTATTCGGTTCCGATCAACGGCTGAACACGCCGCTGGTGCTCAATGCCGGCAACAGGATTCTGATAACGAGCCTGCCCACCGGCGAAGTGTCCGTGGCGAGGTTCAGCGTGGGCGAGTCCGACCAGAAGCGGATTGTCTCCGCGAAGATCGACGACGTCATCCGCGCCATCGTCGAGTTGGGTGGAACCTATCCCGACGTCGTCCAGGCCCTGCAAGAGGCCAAGCAAAGCGGGACGCTGCAGGGACGGTTTGCCATCGAAGCCCTGCCTGAGGCGGGTCGGCGCTATCAACGCGGGTCGGGCGATGAAGTGGTAGACCAAGCCCCCCAGGACGCGGTGTCCGGCGACGACCTGTTCGCGGAAATCGACGCCAGGGACGCAAGTATCCGGGCAAGAAGCGACCCCGATGCAGCGTCAGACGACGGCGCCGTGCTGCAAGAGGAAGAAACCGACGACGACGGGGAGCCTCGGAAGGGATTCCTTGGTAGAATGTTTAGTTGGAGATGACATCTACCACTTAACGCCTACCACCTGCCACCCGCCTTCGTATGCTTAAGGCCCTGGAAATCGCCGGCTTCAAGAGCTTTGCCGACAGGACTCGGTTCGAGTTCCCGCCCGGGATCACCGTGGTGGTGGGCCCGAACGGATCGGGCAAGTCAAACATTGTCGACGCGATCAAGTGGGTCCTCGGCGAGCAGAGCATCAAGAGTCTCCGCGGACGGGAGATGGCCGACGTTATCTTCAACGGCTCGGGAACGCGCCGTCCGATGAACTCGGCGGAAATCACACTCACGTTCAACAACGCCGGCGGTCTGCTGGCCGTCGATTCGCCCGAGGTTCACATCACCCGCCGCGTCTATCGCAGCGGCGAAAGCGAGTACCTGATCAACCGCCAGCCCGGCCGGCTGCGCGACATCCGCGACCTGCTGGCCGGCACGGGAATGGGCACGCAGGCGTACAGCGTGATTGAGCAGGGCAAGGTCGACGTGCTGTTGCAGTCGTCGCCGCGCGACCGGCGGATGATCTTTGAGGAGGCTGCCGGCATCAGCCGGTTCAAGGCGCGGAAGATCGAGGCCCTGCGCCGCCTGGACCGCGTCGATCAGAACCTGCTGCGCCTGGGCGACATCGTCGATGAAGTGGAAACCCGCCTTCGCGGCGTGCGCATGCAGGCCGGCAAGGCCCGCCGATATCGCGAGTACACCGAGCGGCTTCAGGAGTTGCGCACGCAGGTGGGCCTGGTCGACTGGCGCCGGCTGAGCGACGAATTGGCCGGGTTCGAGAAGGCCATTGACCAATGCCGGCAGAATCGCGATTCGGCGGCCGCCGAGGCGGAACTCGCCGAGGCCGCCGCGCTGGAAGTCGACTCGCAAATTGGCGAATTGACCGAGGCGCTGCGCCGCCGCGATGCCTTGATCGCCGAGGGACGCGAACGGATCGCCAACCGCGAGTCGACCATCGAGCACGAACGCAACCGGCTGCGCGACCATGAGGCCGAGGTCGCCCGGTGCCGCCGGCAACTGGCGGGCATGAATGTCCGGGCCGGCGAACTGCGCCAGCAGCTTTCCGTTACCGACGACGAGGTCCAGGAGGCGGAACGGCAGTATCAGGCAATCGCCCGCTCCGTGACCGAGGGCGAAAGAAGCCTGACCGAAACCACGCGACACCTGGACCGGGTGCGCGGCGAAACTGAGCAGCGCCGAGGCGCCTACGTCGAACTGATGCGCAGCGCTGCCACACTGGGCAACGAGGCCAGTTCGCTGCAAAGCCAAGTGGACGCGGCCGAGGCCGCACGCGGGCGCTGTACGAGCCGGTTGGCCGACGTGGACCAGCGGCTCGACCGGCTGGCCGCTGAACTGGCCGATCTGAAGCAGCAGGAGTTGCTCCTGGCCGAAGAATCGCAATCCCGGCATGAAGCATCCAAGGCTGCCGCGTCGCGGCTTGCCGAGGTGAACGCCGGGCTGGCCCGCGGCCAATCGCACCGGCAGTCGCTGGCCCAGCAGCACAGTGCGGCTGCCGAGCGTGCCGCGCTTTTGGAGGAACTCGAGCAGCGCCAGGAGGGACTCGGCGCCGGCGTGAAAGAGGTGCTGGCCGCCGCCGGCCGCCCCGATCCCGGCCCGTACCGGGCCGTATGCGGGGTCCTGGCCGACCTGCTTCAGGTAAGCGTCGAAGTGGCGCCGCTCATTGAAGTGGCCCTGGGCCATACGGCGCAGTATGTCGTCGTTGAGAACCGCCAGCCGCTGATCGACTTTCTACAGGAAGAGAACCCGCGATTCGCCGGCCGTGTCGGTTTCTTCTGGCTGGGCGGCGACGCAACTGCCGCGCAGCACCCCGGAACCGCGAACCTGGACGGCCAGCCGGGAGTGATGGGCCGGGCCGACCGCTTCGTCGAAGCCGATCCCCGCTTTCAGCCGCTTGTAGGCCGGCTGCTGGCCGGCACGTGGATTGTCGAGAACCTCGGTACGGCGTTGCAATTGGCACGGCAAACCCGCGGTGTGAACTTCGTCACCGTCACCGGCGAATGGTTGCAGGCTGATGGAGTGCTGACCGTCGGGCCGCGGCACGAGGCTACGGGCCTCATTTCGCGGCGCAGCCAGCTTCGTGCACTTGCCCAGCAGCTTGTCGAGCTTCAGACGGAAGTCGAGAACTGCGACGCCGAGCTGGCCCGGCTGGACGCCTCGCGCATCGAAGCCGAGCACGACCTGGACCAATCCCGCCGGGCTGAGCAGGAAGCCGCCGATGCCCTGGCCACCCACCGGTTCCGCATTAGCGGCGTCCGGCAGCAGCAGGAACAGCTTGCCGAACAGCACGCGGCACTGGACGCCGAGCTGCGCGCGGCGGAAACGCAGCATCAAACCGCCTCGGCCCAACTTGCCGAAGCGGCGCAGCGGCGCAGCGGGCTCGAATCGGAACTGGCCGATCTGGAGGCCCGGCTGGCCGGTCTGGACGAGCAAATCGGACGCATCGAAAGCCAACGGCAGAGCCAGGAGCGCGAGACCACGCAGGTGAAGGTCGAACTGGCCAAGAGCGAGGAGCGGCTCCGAAACTTGCATACTCGCCGGCGTCAATTCGAGGAACACCACCAGGAGCGCCGCCGCGCCATTGCCGACAGTCGCGAACGGCTGGCCCAATCGCTTAAGCGGGCCGACGCCGCGCGCTGGGCCATCCTGCGGGCCGAGTCGGAGGTGGCCGAACTGTACCTCCGCAAGGAATCGTTTCATGCCGAAATCGTCTCGCAACTGAATCAGCGGGAGACACTCCACGGTGAGCGGTCCAGCCTGGCGGAGCGGTTGCAGAAGGCCCGCGCGGCAATCCGCCGTCTCGACGAGCAACTGCACGAGCGCGATTTGGCCGCCAGCGAAGTGCGTCACCGCCGATCGGCCCTGGCCGACCGCCTGCGCGAGGACTACGGAATCGAACTGGGGGAACTCGAGCATCAACCCACCGGCGAGGAGCAGCACGAGCGCGACCAGGTCCAGGAAGAGATCGACGAACTGCGCCGGAAGATCGGGAACCTGGGCAATGTGAACCTCGAAGCCCTCGAGGAGCTTCAGCAGCTCGAAGGCCGGCACCAGGGCCTCTTCCAGCAGCACCAGGACCTGGTTAAGGCCAAAGACTCGCTGGTGCGCATCATCGACCGGATCGATACCGACAGCCGGCGGCTGTTTTCCGAGACGCTTGAGACGGTTCGCGGGCACTTCCAGACGCTATTTCGCGATTTGTTCGGCGGCGGCCGGGCCGATATCGTGCTCGACGAGGGTGTCGACATTCTCGACAGCGGCATTGAAATCGTTGCCCGCCCGCCCGGCAAGGAGCCTCGCAGCATTTCGCTCTTAAGCGGCGGCGAAAAGACGCTCACTTGCGTGGCCATGCTGCTGGCCATCTTCCGGAGCCGCCCGAGCCCCTTCTGCGTGCTCGACGAAGTCGACGCCGCACTCGACGAGGCCAACATCGACCGCTTCACCAAGGTACTGAAAGACTTCCTGGCCTGGACGCAGTTCATCATCGTCACCCACTCGAAAAAGACGATGACCAGCGCCAACACGCTCTACGGCGTCACCATGCAGGAATCGGGCGTGTCGAAGCAGGTGTCCGTCCGATTTGAAGACGTCAGCGAAGACGGCGAAATCAGCCAGAGAGCGCTGACCGGCGATGAAGAAACGCAAGCGGCGTAGGTCGAGTACTGGGTACCGAGTACTGAGTGTCCAATACTGGCTACTGAGTATTGAGTACTGAGTACTGGGTACTGGGTACTGGGTACTGGGTACTGGTTTAACCCCGAGCATCAAATATCATTCCATGCCGCAACGAGACGATTGGCAGGCACTCTATCCGTTCCGCCCGCACGAGTTGGACGTTGGCGGGCTGCGCTGCCATTATGTCGATGAGGGCGAAGGAGCGCCGGTGCTGATGGTCCACGGCAATCCGACGTGGTCGTTCTATTGGCGCGAATTGATCAAGGGGCTCAGCGGCCAGTGCCGGGTTGTGGCGCCGGACCATATCGGATGCGGCCTGTCCGAGAAGCCGGTGGCGGGCGAGTATCCGTTCACCTTGCAGCGGCGCATTGATGATCTCACAGCCCTGATCGAGTCGCTCGATCTGCGCGCGATTACCCTCGTGGCGCACGACTGGGGCGGGGCGATTGGGCTCGGCGCCGCCGTAGCCATGCCGGAACGGTTCGCACGCCTCGTGTTGCTGAACACGGCCGCATTCCCTTCGCGCCGATGTCCGTGGCGCATTCGCGTGTGCCGCACTCCGGTGCTGGGGCGGTTGGCCGTGCAGGGATTGAACCTGTTCGCGCGCAGTGCGGTGCGCATGGCGCTCCATCGGCCGCAGCGGCTGAGCCGCGCCGCACGCGCCGGGCTGCTGGCGCCCTACGATTCGTGGCGGCACCGCACGGCCGTGTACCAGTTCGTTCACGACATCCCCCTGAAGGCCAGCCATCCGAGCTACGCCACGCTTGCCGGCATCGAAGCCCGCCTGCAAAGCCTGGCCGGTCTGCCGGCGCTGCTGATCTGGGGGATGCGCGATTGGTGCTTCACGCCCCACTTCCTCGACAGATTCCGCGAGTACTTCCCGGCGGCCCGCGTGGTGCAGATCGAAGACGCAGGTCATTACGTCGTCGAGGAAGCTGCCGATCAGATACTGTCAAGCCTGCGCGAGTTCCTGAACCAATAGCCAACTATGCCCGAATCCGACTTCACCGAACACTATCACGTGCGCGTCGCAGGCGAGGCGCTCCGCTTCTCGGCCGCCCATTTCATTACCTTTGCCGGCGGGAAGGTCGAGCCTTTGCACGGGCACGACTATCGCGTGGCCGCGGAAATCGCGGGCGCGCTCGGCCCGCGTGGCTACGTGGTCAACTTTCTGACCATCGAACGGATATTGAAGGAACTGGTCAGTGCATTGGATCATCGCACGTTGCTTCCCGAACGGCACCCGGAGTTCCACGTGGACGTGCGAGCGGCGGAAGTTGAAGTAACGCTCGGCGCCCGTCGCTGGGTCCTGCCGCGCGAAGATTGCGTTCTGCTGCCCGTCGAGAACACCACGGCGGAGTCGCTTGCCGGTTACCTGGCGGCAGGGCTGTGCCGGAAGCTGGCCGAACTGGCCGCCCAACCGCCGGCACGCGTGCGGGTGGAGGTGAGCGAATCGCTGGGGTTCACGGCGGTTTGCACGCTGTGTTCTTAACGCCCAGCAGCGCGTCAACGGCGGCCCCGACGTCCGGCTGGGCCATGAGCGATTCGCCCACGAGCATGGCGTCAACGCCGGCCGCGGCAAGCTGTGCGACATCGGCGGGAGTGCGAATGCCGCTTTCGCTGACCAGTGTCCGGTCGGCCGGCACCTCGGCGCGCAGCCGTAGCGTGTGCCCAAGGTCGGTCTGGAAGGTGTGCAGGTCGCGATTGTTGATGCCGATCAGCCTTGCGCCGGCAGCCAGGACGCGCGGCAGATTCGCGGCGTCGTGCAATTCCACCAGCGGCGTCATGCCAAGCCTGCAAATGGCGCCGTACAGGGCACCAAGCTGCGCATCGTCAAGGCACTCGGCGATCAGCAGCACGGCATCGGCGCCGGCAGCCCGGGCTTCGACCACCTGGTACGGATCGACGATGAAGTCCTTCCGCAGCACCGGCAGCGCAACCGCCTTGCGCACCTGGCGGAGAATATCGAGGCTCCCCTGGAAATACGGTTGATCGGTAAGCACGCTAATGCAGCTTGCCCCATGCCGCTCGTACGCCAGGGCAATCTCGACCGGCTGAAAGTCTTCGCGAATCAGCCCGCGGCTGGGGCTGGCCCGCTTCACCTCGGCAATGAGCCGCACCGGGCCGGGCACCGCGGCGGTTTCCGCTCCGCCGGCCGGCCTTTGCAGCGCGGCCAGGAAGTCGCGCGGCGGCGGGGCCGCCGCCAGTTGCTCGCGCAGCGCGGCCTCCGGCGCCGCGGCCTTCGCACGCGCTATCTCCTCCCGCTTCGTGGCAACAATTTCGTCGAGGATGGTGGTCATGGTGCAGGTGCGTATTTCACGTTCCGGAAACGCCTTATTGTCTGCGTTTGTCCATGCCAGGTCAACCGGGGCGCGGCAACGTCTTCCGGCACGCTCGGATCACGTCTTCAATTGCATGCAACTTGCGGACTAATGCCCATTCTCGCTGAAGCACTCAGGTTCAGTAGTTCCAAATTTCGTAACTTGATATAGGTGAACGCAAGGGCTTTCTGGTAAAGGACTTAGGGGATCACACTTACCCAAGTCCAGACCAGGAGG
>JAVEUP010000188.1:0-15057 GCA_034005525.1 Thermoguttaceae bacterium
GAAGGTGTCCCAAGACCTTTTTGGGATAAACTCGCACCAGATTCAATCACAGGAGCTTCTGGAGGGCATTACGGCGACCACGGTCATCCATCCAGCGGTGTCTGGACAGGGAGGTAAGCATCGCACGACTTCAGGGGCACCACCCCTTTTCGCTGTCGCATTTCGAGAAACCAAGAAACTGTGCCCAAAACCCTCTCCAGGTCGCTCTCCCCAGGGACTTCCCTCGCATTATTGAAACATAATCAAATCAAACGAGATCATCCTGAAGGTATCCCAAGACCTTTTTGGGATAAACTCGCACTAGATTCAATCACAGGAGCTTCTGGGGCACATTACGGGGACCTTGGAAGCCACAGAATGTCCTTCCCGCCCCTGCACCACGAAAAGGCAGCAAAATGGTCTTCTACCGTTCTTCAGAAACCGCCCAAAACCTTCGCCCTCCAAAAGCCGAAGGCGGTTCTTCTCTACAGAAAGGAGGAGCCAACCCATGCTCACGAACACAATCAAATCACTGCTTGGCAAGGCTTGGAAAAACGCCAAGTCCGACCTGAAACCTGGCAAGCATTACGTCGAGGAAGAGTTCCTAGTCCGAATCAGCGGCTCGGTCGAGCAACTCCCTGATGAACTGGCGGCTCCCACCGTCAGCATCCCGCTGATTCCAGCACTAGCCCTTTTTTGGGAAAAGGCTGGTATCGCCCGTGGACCTGCTCTGCAAATGCTCAAGCAGGCGTTGCTGGAGGCGATGGATAAGGGGGCGAAAGAAGACCCCGACATCCAGGCGAGGATGAAAGACATCGAAGCGGCGACAAACGCAATTCGCAAGGACCTGATCGCCGAACTGCCCCCGATGAAGCGAACTGGAAAACTTCTTCTGAAAGAACTCGATGTGGAAATCGTCCCCGTCGAGGCGTTGGCGGCGGCGTGAGTGTGGGGGAGCCCGCTCGCCCTGCGGGGCGAGCGGGCAGTCTTTATTTACCCTGGCAGTCGCACCTTCTCTTCAGTCAGCGCCTTGTGGCGCTAACCAACAGCCGTCGCCAGAGACCCGAAACGCCTCGCCAATGTTTGCTGCTCGGCATCCAACGCCCTCGACACCATCGCTCGGAAAGACTCGTCGCCAAAAGTGGCAGCCAAAGCCTTAATCTGTTGGACAACCTGCTTGATCTTGTAGCTCGTGGGGCTTCCAAACTCAGCTAGTCCAATGAGCGATTTCACGTCAGCGCCATCCAAACGGGCGTCCAGGACAGCCAGAGCCAAAGTGCCAAGCCGTTCCTGAACTTGTTGGCGAAACTGCTTGATGGTGTGGTCGGCACGTTCTGGTGCGGCGTAGTAAGCGAAGATATCGACCTCTTCAGGTGTAGCAGGTTGGAACTTCCGCCTGCGCCTTTGGTGCTTGTCGAGCAGATTCAACACGGCGTTCTTGATGCTTTTCTTGACCCGTGGCAGGAACGTGCCTGGGTGCCCCTGCCAACCGAGTACCAGTTTGCCTGGCTCGACCAACAGGCGCACAACGACGTCCTGGGTCAACGGGTCGATATCAGCGTCTCGGAACCCCGCATTGCGCAGCGTCCGTGCAATATAACCCACGAAATCGAGCCGTTTGGCTGCCTCCAGTTCGGGATGAACATCGGGCGAGACTTGACGACGTAGGCGGTCGATTTGCTGGTAGAAAAACTCATTGACTTCTGTTCTGGGGAAGTCGCTGCTTACCTCCAGGAGGCGAAGCAGCGTTTGGGTGTCGGCCTTGAGCCAGTTGTTGAATGTGGTCCACATGAAGGTATCTATGCGGGCCAAAAAGTTTTCTCGTCCTCCGTTTCCACTTCCCCTGTATTTCTTGTTGAGCGTTTGCAACTTCCTCAACAAAGGGGTGTTCGATGAAGGTTACAGGTCTTCCTGAATGGTTCTGGGTGGTGACGGTGCCGACACCAGACTCTACGGTCGCTGACATCTGCTTCCGTCGCAATCTCACTCAGTTCGCCCAGCAGATTCGTGGCGGGCTGGACGAGGATACCATCGTCGGCATCTTCGCCGAGAAGTCCGACGCCCAAAATGAGGCACTGCGGCTGCTTGCCGAGCTTTGGGGTGCGGACTGAAGCAAGTGTCGTCCTCGTTGGCGGACACACCTGTCTTTCTCATTGAAGCCAGCAATCCCAAAGGACGTTCACCATGTTCGGACTGTCAGTCCCGCAGGAAGTCATCGAAGCCAAGGGTGCCCCAGTTCGCTACTGGGGTTGCCGTGCCATCGACCAGGAGGGCACGCTGGACATCGTTCACGACCGGGTGACTTACAAGGGGACTGAATGGGACAAGACCCTGCCACTCTGCGAGTGGCAGGGTCTACCCTTTATCTGGTGGCTGGACAAAGTGGCCCTGCCCGAACTGCGGCTGCGGCTTCCCAATATGCCCTATGAAGAAGTCGTTCCCGTGTGCCAACGGGGGATATTCTCCATGATGGTTCGCCGTGCTGGTGGCTACGTCTACGTCGGTGCGTGGGAGCATCATACGGACGACTGCAAGTACGACCTGCCTGAACGTCCAGAGGGCATCTGGAGCGGCACCTTCGACCCGAACATCGGTGAGCGAGTCGAGATAACCTTCAACGACTTCGGCGCAGGAACGGTCGTCAGCTACTTTGGTGAGCACGGCTATCGTGGCGTCAGGGTCAAGCTGGACAAGCAGCCAGAATGGCACTGCAAGCAGGGACAACCGCCCTACGCTTTGGTCTTCGGTGCCGAGATTCGACCGAGCGAAGCATAGCACTTCTCTCTTCCTGTTGCACCCATTTTCCAAAGAGAGTTGTCGTCCTCGACCCCCGACACGTCTGTCCTTCTGAATGAAAAGACGACAACGGCAACCAATACGCCGAATCCATCTGGGAGTAAAACCATGTCGAGCAACGCCGCAATCCGCCGCCAACTCACCGACCAGATTGTCAAAGCCATTGAGCAAGGCGTGAAGCCCTGGCGACGTCCCTGGCGAAAGTCGCCGAATGCTGGACGTCCCATCAACTTGGTCAGCAGAGAACGCTACAAGGGAATCAATCCGTTGCTCCTGGAACTCCACCGAATGGAGCATGGATTGTCAAGCAAGTGGTACGGGACCTACCAGCAATGGGAAAGACTGCACTGCCAAGTCATGCGTCGTCCCGACCACGTTGAGCCTGGGAGTTGGGGTGCCAAGATTGTCTTCTACCGACCCATCACCAAAACCGTAACGGACGAGGCGAGTGGCGATGAGAAAGTAGACCGCTTCTTCGTCATGCGGACTTACACGGTCTTCAGTGCCGACCAAGTGGAAGGGGCGGATGCATTTCGTGCGAAGGAAGTCGAGGGTAAGTCAGTTCCCGACTTCGAGCCAGCCGAGGACCTGATTGCTGCTACCGCAGCCGACATTCGGTACGGCGGCGAACAAGCCTTTTACAGCCGTCAGGGCGACTACATCCAAGTCCCGCAACGGCACCGCTTTGATTCCAGTGGCGGCTATTACGAGACGGTCCTCCACGAATTGGGGCATTGGAGTGAGGTCCGCCTGGACTGGGACTATCAGAAAGCTGGCTATGCCATGAACGAATTGGTGGCGGAGATATCAGCCAGCTTCCTTTCGACGGAGTTGGGCGTGCCACAAGGGGAGAGCCTGGAGAACCACGCCAGCTATCTCAAGTCGTGGCTGGAAGGCATGAAGGGGGATTCATCGTTCATCTTCAAGGCCAGCACGCAGGCGTCGAAGGTAGCCGATTACCTGCTGGGCTTTGTTGGACAGACAGCAGCCAAAGTTGCGTGAAATCGTCGCCCTCGGCGAGGGCGACGATTGTCCTTTTACGCAGAACCAGTCAACCACAACCGAAGTCCCCTATGAACATCTTCAGAAACGCAATCGACGCCCAGGAAGCCTGCAACCTGTCAGGCGTGGTCCATCAGTTTTCCAGGGACATCAGGGTTGTTTGCGAAGAGGTCAGAAGAACAAGTGGTGGTGGAACCGACGCCATCAACCGCCATCCCGTCTGCCGCCTTTACGCCGAACAAATCGCTTGGCTGTCGGGTGCTGGTTCGTGTGCCAACCACAGTTCCTATCTGCGAGCCCATGACGAGTGCAAGAGGCGGGCTGCCGAGCCACAAGCTGAGGAAGAAGCCAAGCCGAACTTCGGTCCCTGGGCGCAGCAGGTTTTGGAAGGCTTAGGACAACACAACTGGGAAGACCTCTGGGGATCGTTGACTCGCCCCTGGGACGAAAAGGGAACAGTCCTTCAAGAACTCTACGACGCCTTCCACCGAGGCGAAGACCCGAAGGAATTGGCCGACCGCATCAACGAAAAGCACGGTTTGGGCGTGTGGCCCTGCGTGGATCATTAGGAGCAACGTATGGCAAGTCTCCGCATATTCGTCGCCGACAACGGCAATCCCGATTGTCTCCGCTATATGGTTCGAGACACTCAGGGGCGCTACTGGGACGGCAAGCAGTGGACCGAGGACCCTCGTTCCGCTCGCCTGCATTATCGTGGAAAGGACGCCTTCGCCGAGGCTGCTCTCTTGAAGGATTCCCCTGACCCGAGAGTGTTCACCGCATCGGTCCGAATCATGGTGGAACACGACGACGGGTTCTCTCTCGAACAGCTTCAATCGCTGTTGGATCGGTCCACCGTGTCGCTGGTCCTTCCAGACCAGCACGACATGGAAGGTGTCGATGTCGAGGTCCATCTTGACCTGCGTGGGATGGAGGAAGCGGATGACTAAGCCAACGGAAGTGAACGACGTTGCGCCATCGTCTGTGTCGCATGTCGTAGGTCAGCAGGGCGTAATCGAACAAGTGAAAGTGGCCATCGACGCTGCCTTCCAAGACAGCCGCCGTTTCGATCATGCCATGTTGGTTGGTCCACCAGGGATGGGCAAAAGCATGGTGGCGAACGTGATCGCCCAGGAAATGGCGACTGACTTTCTGGAAGTGCTTGGGCAGTCCATCGCCAACGTCGGCGACCTCAATGCCTTGCTGCTTCAGGCGACTGCCAACGCAGTGCTGCACATCGACGAGTGCCACGAACTGGACAAAAAGCTCCAGACGGCGCTCTACCTGGCTCTCGACAAACGGAAGGTGTTTATCAGCGGCGGCAAAGCAGTCCAGAGCATCCCAATTGCCGACTTCACGCTGCTTCTGTCCACGACTGACGAATACTGCCTGCTGCAACCATTGCGTGATCGAATGCGGCTGGTGCTTCGTTTCGCATTCTATTCCGAAGCCGACCTGACGACGCTGCTTCACCAGAGGATGAAAGCCCTCGGCTGGGATGCCGATGAAAAACTGTTCCCCTTGATCGCAAAGCGATCAAGGGGAACTCCTCGATGGGCGTTGCGACTGCTCCAATCGTGTCGAAGGGTCTGCCGCAGTGAAGGCAGCGAGACGATTACCTTAGAGCACCTGCAACGTGCCTGCGACCTTGAACAAATTGACGACCATGGATTGGGACCAACTGAGCAAGCTTACCTGCGACTCCTCGCCGAAGGACCTGTGCGACTGAACGTGATTGCCAGCGCCTTGGGCCTTCCAGCACGCACGGTCTCCCAGGTCACCGAGCCGTTCCTAATCCGTGCAGGTCTGGTTGCCAAAGACGACCAAAGCCGAAGGCAACTGACCGCCGCAGGCTTCAAGCACGTGTCCAATTGTCGTTCGTAATCCATCCATAAACCGTTAGGGGACTGTCCAATGTCTGACGAATTACGGGCCGCCGTCACGGTGGCCGAAATGGCGAGGATGCTGAACCTGAGCCGATCCAGGCTGTACCAACTCATCGGCACCGCCTTCCCCGAGCCGAGGCGGAACGCACTTGGTCGCCCCTACTACGACGCCGAGCAACAGGCTGTGTGCCTGGAGGTGCGCCGACGGAATTGCGGAGTCGATGGGAATCCCATTCTGTTCTATGCGCCCAGGGGTTCCGTTCCAGTTGCCGTACCAAAGAAAGGTCCGAAAACCAAGCAGGCAAAGCCCCAAGCCGAAGTCCTGGACGGCGTGCGTGCCCTCGGTCTGACGATGGCGACTGCCGCCCAGGTGGCCGCCGCCGTAGCCCAACTGTTTCCCAATGGCGTCGAAGGGGTCGAACCTGGGGAGGTCATCAGGCAGGTGTTCCTGTCGCTAAAGCGTCAGGATTCCCAAGGTAATCTGGCTCAATAACTGAGAATATCCGTTCAGTCCCTTCCAAAAAGGTTGCAAAGTATGCCTAAATCCCGTCCAGAAGCACGTCAGATTACAGCAGATAGTGTTTTCGAGGGGCTTTCTGTTGGGGCGGGCGAGCCTACCCTGTTTATGCGGTTCCTCGATTCCCACGACCTAGCCGACAACAGCCGCAAGGCGATGGTTCAGGATGTGCGGAAGTTCGCCCATTGGTTTGATGGGGCCAACCATGAACCCTTCGTGGTTGGCAGGGTGACGACGAGGGACATCACCGATTTCAAGTCCTACCTTTGGCGTGATCTCGGTCAAGCCGTCGCCACCGTCAACAGGGCATTGGTCACCCTGCGCCGCTTCTTCGGCTGGCTGGTCGAACAGGGGCACGTCTCGGCGAACCCCGCAAAGCCCGTCAAAGAACTGAAGCGGCAGCAGCTTGCGCCCAAGGGGATGGAAAGAAAGGAGGTTCGCCGCCTGCTACGTGAGGTGGAATTGCGGCAGGATGTGCGAGCGAACGCTATCTTCTCCATGATCCTCTATACGGGCTGTCGGTGCGGCGACCTCGTGGCGCTGGAACTGGATGCCCTTCGCCTTGGCGAACGCAGTGGGACTTTCCGATTTGGCAAAGGGTCAAAGGAACGCTGGGTGCCATTGCCGCTGCCCGTTCGTCGTGCCCTCCAGTCTTATCTCGATACCCGACCACCCGTGGCAAGCACGAGGGTGTTCGTTGGTGAGCGTGGGCCACTGACCGAAAGCGGCATCCGCTCACTGTGCGACAAGTACAGTGCCATCATCGGCGTCCACGTCCATCCGCACTTGCTGCGCCATACGATGGCGCATCAATACCTTGCCGACAACCCAGGTGACCTTGTGGGGTTGGCGCAAATCCTGGGGCATGAGAACCTCAACACGACTGCCCGCTACACGAAGCACTCGCAGGAGCGGCTTGGGGAGGCAGCGGAGAGGCTTTCGTATTAGCTGCTTCAGTAGGCGGGCAGAGTACCAGCGGCTGCAATCATCGCTACTTGGGCTCGGTAAGTAAAACCTCCGCAAGCTGCTCGGCAAGCCAACGATAATCCGTAATCAACGGCCCTGCCATGCGCAGGCTACCCCGCTCGCACTTCTCGCACAAGCCCCGTGCAAGGTCTTCAACCCGATTGGCTCGGTTGTCTTCCATCTTCTTAGGTCGCCGCCGCTCAAACGAAAACCAGCGGCGACGGGCTATGGAAGCCATTTCCGCCCACTCATCCTGAGTTGACCCGGCAACAGGACAACCATCATTCCAAGCCCAACAGAGTTTTGCCGCCAACTGTGCTTCAAGTGATTGAGCCGTCATCGCTTCGTGCCTTCCGAGTCAACCGAATGACAGTCAAGGAGCAGGGTACAAACCCGTTCCGCCATCCGTTGAAGCTCTTGCATCCTTTCTCGGCGGGCGTTCATCGGCCCAACCTCATTCACAAATTGCCCGCCAACACGCTGACATCGACCTTGAAGTAGTCGGCCAGTTTGCGGATCATCTGCCGACTGAACGGCTTCTTACCCGCCAGCACTTCGGAAATGGTTGATTTGGCAACGCTGGTGTCTCGGTGCAGTTGCACTTGGGACACGCCTTTTGCTTCCATGAAGTGCCGAAGCATGTCAGCGTCGGAAGCGGGCTCGATAGCGTGATGCTCGTGTTCGTAAGCGGCCACCAAATCGCTCAGGGCATCAAGATACATTTCCTCACCATGGTCGAGTCGGCCTTTGGCGAGAAGCCGGTCCATTACTTCCTGGGCTTCGTCAAGATGTTCTTCGGACTTGATCGAGGCCAAGGGAGAAGCGAGCACAAGCTCCAGGTAGGAGTCTCGGGCTTTCCCTTTGAGGCTGAACTTCGTCTTGTTGGCCATTGTGTTATCGTCCTTTTCGCTTCGTCTTGGGACGTGGAGGAGAATAGCAGCCACACTCCTCTTTCCACTTGTCCTCGTCGTATTCTTCGTGGGTCATCACCTTCAGGATACGCCCGTTGTCGTCGTCTGTTGCCATATCCGTTCGGCAATTGCATGGCTCTTCCAGTCAGAACGTGCCTCCCTGTTCGGCGTGTTGAATCATGGACTGCCACTGTTTACGCCACTTCTCCATGTACTGTTGCCCGTGAGGCCCCGTTTCAGCCAGCCGTTCGCCGATCCATTCTATCGTGGTCAGATCAACGTCCCCTTCGAGCTTCTCTTCCAAATTTTCCTCGTACCTGACCATGGCTTCATAAGTAGTATGTCCTTCCGAGAAGCAGATATTGCAGTGGGCAATGCTTGCCCAGGCAATGCACTCGTTCCAAAGATCGGCACGAACGTCGGGAGGCTGCTGGGCTCGCAAGTCAGCAATCTTCTGGTTGATTCGGCGAGACCGCTGATTGTAGCGCATTTGAGGTATGGCGGTCCACGCCACCCACACCACCACCCCAATGAAAAGGATCAGCAGAGGCAGGCAGCCGAATAGGACAATCCGACGTTGAGTGCTCATGCTCGATGCCTCGGTTCCAGCCCCCCCAAACCCAACCTCTCCCGCACTGCCTCCTCCACAGGATACACTTCCTCCCGTGGTGTCACAAGCTCGCCCAAGTCCTTGGCGATCACGTGCTCATGTTGCTCGTGGACGAAGACTGAAATGTCCTCGATGCTCACGACCCACTCCTTGGCATAACGGGCCAGCACATCGCCCCGAAGTCCAAGTTGGATTGCACGCCGTTCAACCGACGCACCGTATGGATCGTGGTCAGGGTCGAATTGGAGCCGCACGTCAGACGTGGCAACGGCCTTCTTCCAGGCGTCTGGGTCGGTGTACAACGTCGGCTGGAAGGTGGAATGGACCGCCTGGGTTAGGATGGTATCGAAGGCCGTTCGCAGGATGCGGACGGCCAGGACGACTTCCTGCCCCTCCTTCGTCGCCCAGCCCGAGCGGTACATCATCCACAGGAAGTTGGGCTTGATCCAACTCATCCGCTTGAGACTGAAGTCGCCACCGAAGTATCCATGCTCGGCAGCGTACCGCCCGATGCTCGGGCGATACGCCTGATAGATCACCACCGACTCGTCGTCGAACTGGGCCAGGATATGACGTCCGGATGACGGCCAGCGGGCAACCTGGGTCTGGTAGGGTTCGGTGTGCAGGTTCATAGGGATAGTCTCCAGCCGCTCATTATACTCGGTGGCTACCCGGAATCGCCAGTGATGTGATTCGTCCTCCCATGAGCGAGGTGGGGTCTATTTAACGGACTCAAAGACACCCGACCACGAGGGCTCCAGCCATGACTCTCACCGACCAAGCCCATTCCGCCCTTGGCCGCTTCGTCGAGAAGGCCCACCGCACGAAACTCGTCGTTCGCTGCGCCACCGTCTTCGGCGAGGAAGTCAGTCTGACGATTTCGCTTGCCGACGTCGCCGAATACTACGCCACCGAAGCCCACAATATGACGAGCGGCTGCCGCACCCTGGCTGGTCTGACTGGCGATTGGCGGCAAATCGACGGGCTCGCTTCGATGGCGCTGGATTGGTTCAAGCGTGTCAATGTCGTGGATATGCGTAGGGCGGCACGACGGCTTGGGCTTGAACTAAGGTTCTGACCAGTAAGTCCGTTTGTTCGCCCTCGTTCTCACGCTGGGCTGTCTTTCTTGATGAATACCAATCGCCCCCCGACACACGCCACGGAACCCACATCATGCCCGACGTCGCCGAACCGGTCATCGACGTGACCGACCAAATCGAACGCTGCCTGAAAGCCGAACAAAAAGGCGTCAACGTCCTCATCCTTCGAAGGCTGCAAACCCCTATCCGTCGATCTGATGGCAGGATGGCTAGGTACGAATTGGAGTATCGCTGGCTGAGTGACCCCCGATACGTGGTTTGCGTGCGTGGCAACGAGTTCAGCTACTGGCAGGCCAGAGAAATCGAAGGGTGGCAAGACAACAGCCTGTTCGACCTGTTTCGGCTGTTTCCCTGACCTCAACAAGGAACACGACATGAGCGAGCCCAAGGCTGTGAATCTGTCGGAACTGGCAGGCAAGGTGGAAATCGAGCCTGGCTACTACGTTGAACTGCCTGATAGTGAGTGCCTCGTCATCGTGGCGGGTGCGAACTTTCCAGAGGCCGCAACTCGCTACGACCATCCGAATGTTGCCGCACGGAAGGACAAGGTGTTCCATACTCGTGCCTACTGGCCAAGTGGTCGCAAGAAATGGTTCTCGCACGCTGGAAGGGACTTCTACTTCGCCATCCCCCGTAGCAATATCGCCCTTGTTTTCGAGAAGGGCTACTCCTACGTGCCAGTAGTCATCAACGGACAGGCGTTTCGCATGAACGTCACTGGCGGAACCTTCGACGGCTGGACCGACGTTGTGCGGCAGCAAGCCCATGTCGGCATCGGATTCACCAGGAAGCTGCTCGACCTATTGGCAGAGGTCGCCCTGCCTCCCGAGCAAGCTGTGGGCAGAGTGGCTCTCGAAATGGTGGAACCATCGGAAGGCGATGCTGCCAGTTTCGTGGATTTGGTCGCAGGACATGTCTGCCGAAGCCGCCTCAAGCAGGGAGACAAGCTTTTCCTGCGGAAAGGATGGAGCTACGAGGGGAGCCGTGGCCCGTTCTTCGTCGTGTCGAAGCCGAAGGGGCGGCGATGTTTTGTCGCCGGCGAAGGCTCCGAACACCGTTTCAGCTTCCGAGCCACCTACAACGCCATCGACTGGACCGAAACAGCATCAGCAAACGGCATCACCATTGAGCCTCCGTTGCAGGAAAACCGAGTTGGACCGCTCATCAGCCAGGTGTGTGCCTTTTAGAGGCCAACGGGAGACAACCATTCCCGCTGATCTGAAATACGCTCCAATACAAAAGGCTCCCCGATGGCACTCACCATCCATTATGGACTGAGCAGTAGCACACTCTCACCAGCAAAAGCCAAGGCCCTGGTCGAACAGATGCGGGAGCTTGCCCTCGACTTGCCGTTCGAGCGGGTGGATGAGCAGGTCCAGCATCTTGGTCCCGATGTCTGTCAGCGCCCCCTGGACGAACTGCGCAGCGACGAGGACCTCTACTACTCTGTACTGGACGGATGCCAGTACAGAGTGCTTCCGTGGTATCGCAAGAAATGGCAGAAGGTGAAGGTGCAACCGCTGGATGTCTTTTCCTTTTGGACGGACCCTGGGCTCGGTTCCGAGTCGGCCAGCTTCGGTCTTGCTCGTTATCCCGCTGAAATGGAAATTGCCTACCATCCCAGGGAAGACGACCAATTCATCAAGCCGATTGACGGGGGGGTTCTCACTTGCTGGGAGTTCGATTGGCAGCGTTGGGAAGAATGGCTGGAAGCCAACGGTTATGACCGTTGGGAGCACCCCGACAAGTTCCAGGAAAAGCGCCTGGTCAAGACAGGGCAAAGACCAGGATGGCGGTATGCGGCTCCCTGTACGACGCAGTACGCCAGCAACCCCAAGTACGGCGGAGTCGCCAACTTCGTCAAGTGCCACGTGAGCGTAATCCATTTGCTTGACCAGATTGCCAAACTGCCGACGATGACCGTGCTGATGAACGACGAAGGCAAGTACGGTCGCAGCTACCACGTCGATGACCCTGCTAAACCCGTCCACAGGTGGCACGAAGGCAAGTACGACGTGGAAGCGTTGGCTAAGGAAGTCGTTGGCTGGAACGAGATGATTGCCGCTGAATGGGGCGCACTCAACGACCTGCTGCCTGCCTGTCAGTCGCCCATTACGGCGTTCCCGAACTTCGAGCATCTGGAATTCAGGGGGCTCCAGTGTTTCGACATTTTTTTTGCCGACTTGCGGAAGCTTGTGGAAGAAGAAAAGAAAAAGCGGAAAGCCGAGTGATTCGTCGTCCTCGGTTCGTTTTGGCTGGTCTATTTCCATAAACGGACATCTTTCTATCGGAGAGCACCCCATGCCCGCCTATCTGAAAATCGAAAACGCTGGCGTCTGCCCACCTGAAGGCTTTACCGTCCTGGGCGTAAGCCTTGCGGATACCTCCGACCAGCAGGGAGTCATCGGTCAGTTTGGCAGCGGGAACAAACATGCTGTGGCCGTCTGCCTGCGACACGACGTTGCTCCGGTCGTATTCTGCGGCACGCTGAAGCTGGAGTTCTTCACCAAAGCGCAGACCGTGGCCGACTCCAAAGCAAGCAAGAACTTCGCTCGTGTATGCGTGAAGTACGGCGGCAGCGACCCCACTAGCGGGGCCAGTCGGTCGAGCACTGAGGACTTGGGCTTCGTCCTGGACTACGGAAAGCAGGACTGGAGCGCAATGGCTCTGGCTTTGCGAGAATTCGTCTCCAACGCCATCGACCGGAGTCTTCGAGAGCATGGCGATTGGCGCAGCGTCAAGATCAACATCGTGGACGAAAGCCAAGTCCGAGCTAGGCGGGGGTACACCCGTGTGTTCGTTCCACTGACACCCGACGTGCTGGCATTCTACAACAATTTGGACAAGTGGTTCCTGCACTTCTCCGAACCCGAAGCACTGACCAAAGCGCTCTTGCCGAAGGCGAACCGAAACCTGGGCGGACGCAAGGCCGCCGTCATCTACCGCCGTGGCGTTCGTGTGCGAGAGTTTGAGTCGTCGGACACCGAGTCGCTATTCGACTACAACCTCAACAACCTGACCATCGACGAAGCCCGCAAGGCATCGGACTGGGATGTGCGGCACCACTGCGGGCAGGCGCTGGCGGGTGCCGACAAGGACATCCTGATAACCCTCTTTGACCGACTGCTCCACAGTGACCACCCTGCCTGGGAATACGGCTTTGACATCTATTCGCTGCAAAACTGCGGCGATTCGGAAGCAGTGGAACGGAATCGGGCGAATTGGCAGGAGGCATTCCGCCAAGTCGCTGGAAATACCGCCGTACTGACCGAAGAGGGCAATGCCCATCAACTTGAACGAAAGGGCTACCAGCCAGTCAAGGCACCCGAAGGGCTCGTCCGTGCAGCATCCCGCTTCGGCGTCCAAACTGCCCTGACTGTCCTTTCGCAAGACGAGTTGTCTGGGCGACTGATAACCGCTCCGACCGCTTCGGCGCAAGCCGCCGTGGACTTCGTGTGGGAGGTTGTCCTTCGGCACGACCTCGACAACGGCAAGGCAAAGCCACCCGTTCGGTGCTTCACTTCCATACTCGATGCAGGGGTCATGCTCAACGGCTACTACCGTGACGGCGTGGTCTACCTCAATGGCGACCTGGCTCCCGCTGGAGTTGCCGATGTGTCCCAGTTGTCGAATCGGCTACTCAAGGTGGCGCTGGAAGAGGTTTCGCACTACGTCACCCAGGCGGAAGACAACAGTCGGGACTTTCAGGATTACCTACTCGACTTGGCCACCAGATTAGCCAGAGGAAAACAATCATGTCCGACTCAATGTTCCCCCTTGGCCGCATCCTAGCCACGCTGGGCGCACTGGATGCCTTAAACAAGGCTGACGTTCAGCCCCAGTCGCTGCTGTCCCGCCACGCCAACGGCGACTGGGGCTGTGTGTGCGAAGACGACAAACGAGCAAACGAGGCTGCCCTGATCGACGGCAGCCGTATACTTTCGGCTTACGTCCTGCCGACCGAGATCAAGATCTGGATCATCACGGAGGCTGTCGATGACAAGGGGCAGCGAGCAGCAACGACGCTGATGTTGCCCGAAGACTACTGAATCGACCCTGTTGCAGAATTAGTAATTGTACAACTGAACTGAAAAAACCCTAGAGTTGGGTCCCTTTGGGACTCCTACCCTCAACCATTTGCGTTTCTGTTTTATCCGTGCCTCCATCAAGAAAAGGATTCGGCCATGAGTACAAACCTTTCCCGCTTCTTCAGACAACGCCGATTGACTCTTGGCCTGCGCCACGGTCAAGTCGCCGAAAGGACTGGACACCGCAAGTGCAAGACGGCAAATCTCCTCTGCCTCTTCGAAGAGCGGGGCGACATCAACGCTGCCCTCTTCCGCAAGCTGCAAGCCGCCCTCGACATCACCGACGCCGAGGTCGAGGAATACCTGGAACGGGACCGACGTGAGCACCTCGATGCGTGGCTCCAGTGGGTAAACCAACCTATCGAGCCCCACTTGGTAATGCGGGCAATGGCAGGAATCCCCGTGTATCGGTCAATGCCTGGCGGCTTGAAGTCGCTTGACGAAATGGAGGAGTTCGCTTCGGAGTTTGCCAAGACTTACCACAAACTCGTCTGGCTCTGCCCAGGAACACGCAGATTCACCGTCAGGTTTGATGAGGAAGGGAAGAAGATTGAGGTGGTGGAAGCGACACCCGACACGATTACGACACCATGGATGCAGTTTGCCAGCAGCCGACGCAAATTCATTTTTCGATTCAATGGCAGCGTGAAATCGCTGACCCAGCCCGAGCGACACGGACCCAAAGGCTGAAGGGACAACATGGACAACGAAGACGGAAACAAGCCCAACGTTGAGGAAGTCGTAACCGAGTTTGACGAGGGTATCCGAGTTCGGTCGGGGTTTCGGATTGAGCAGGTCGAGCCTGGCGTCCTGGACATCACTATCCTCGGTCCTGTCTTTGAAGTCGAGGACGACGAAGACCTGGAAGACGAGGACGAAAAGGAGCAAGACTGATGGACGACGAACTTGGTTGCCTGACACTGATCGTGGTGTTGACTATCGCCGTCATCGCTGGTGCATGGCTGTTTATTAAATTGGTTGGGTGCTGCATCTTCTTGGTTTATGTCTGTCTGGGCACCTCAACCGAAGTCGCTGTCGTCGGAGGCTTCTTCCTTGCCGTTGGGCTCACTATCTACGTTCTTCTCAGGAGCAACAAATGACCTGCCGACGCCAATCCAAAGCCGAGCGACGGTTCATCGAAGCCGTCACCCAATTCGTCCTCAGCCTCGGCGGACGCCCTGGGTCGTAGATCGGAAGAGCAC
>JAVEUP010000189.1:0-14981 GCA_034005525.1 Thermoguttaceae bacterium
CCCGGGCCCACCCCCCCAAGCACCGGTGAAGGGGTTGCCAGCGCCACCAGCCCCCATCGTTTCGAAGGAACTGCCATAACGGTCGTACATTTCGCGTTTCTGGGAATTCGAAAGCACGTCGAACGCGGCCTGAACCTTCTGAAACTTCTCCTTGGCCTTCTTGTCGTCCGGATTAAGGTCCGGGTGGTATTTGCGCGCAAGGTCTCGGTACGCCTTTTCGATATCGGCCTGCGAGGCATCGCGTCGCACGCCGAGCGTCTTGTAATAGTCTTCGGCCATCGTAGAAATCCGTCTCTTGCGGACATTGCCCGCCACAAGCAGGGGTTACGCCCCGCCCTAAACGGGCACCGCCGTACAATACAACTCCGATTTTACGTGCTTTCGTAGAGTGTTTTCAAGCGGGGAGTCCAAGGCGGACGCCAGGCCCCACAGGAAGAATGCTACTCTTGAGCAAGGAGACCAGTGCAGCCTCAATCCTCGCCCCGTCCGCCGCCTCTCCGCTCTCGCCACGGCGGGCACGGCCCGCGCCAAGCCATGTATGCCATCCGTTTTTTTTGTTTGTTGCCGGCACTGCTCCTTCTGCTGCCCGTTTTCCCGGCAGTTTGCCTGGCCGCCGGCCAGTTGGAAATAACCGTTGTCGACAAACAGTCCGGTGCGCCGATTGCCTGCCGGATGCATCTGCGCGATGCGAACGGACGTGCGCGGCGTCCCACGGACCGGACGCTGCCGTTCTGGCACGATCACTTCTGCCTGCCCGGGAAAACGCTGCTCCGGCTGCCGCCCGGCAACTACGAATTCGAGCTGGAACGCGGCCCCGAGTACCGCACCCGTTACGGGCACTTCACCATCCAACACTTCGCTGACGATTCCACACGGGTCGAACTCGAGCGGTGCGCCGACATGGCGGCCGAGGGTTGGTATTCCGGCGATCTCGACGTCCAGCGCAGCCCGCGCGAGATCGAGTTGCTGATGGCCGCCGACGACTTGCATTTTGCCCAACTCTTCGCAACCGGTTCCGGTGCACCGGCGAATCCAAGCACTGAATTGGTCACACGCTTCGACAGCAACCGCTATTTCAGCGCCGGCACGGCGCGGATCAACCGCGCCGGCACCGAGTTGCTGGTCTTCCATCTCGACAGGCTGCCGGCGTTCGACCCGGCCGACGGCGAATATCCGCCCACGGTGGGTTTCCTGCTGGACCATCGCGGCAACGGGCGGGACACGAGCGCGACCGGACAACTCCCGATCTGGACCGACGCAGCGCGGCCGTTTGCCTGGGACTTGCCTTTGCTCTTGGCACACGGGCAGGTCGATTCGATCCAAGTGGCCCATGGCCAATTATGCCGCGATACCGTGCTGGACAGCGAGGGCGAGGGCAAGCCGCGGGATCGTGAGCGTTATCGGCCGCCTTGGGGCAGCGGGCGTTGGTCCCACGACATTTACTTCCGCGTGCTGGAATGCGGGTTCCGCATCCCCCCGACGGCAGGCAGCGCGTCGGGCAGTTCGCCGAACCCGGTTGGCTACAATCGGGTTTACGTGCATATCGAAGGCGAGCCGGGCTACGACGCCTGGTGGCGGAGCCTCTGGGAAGGCCGCGCCATGGTAACCAACGGCCCGCTGCTCCGCCCGAGCGTACGCGGCCAACTGCCTGGGCACGTATTCCAGTTTGAAGCAGGCGAAACCGTGGAGTTCCAAATCGGACTGACGCTATCGACCCGCGAGCCAATCAGCTACCTCGAAATCATCCAGAACGGCGAGGTCCGCCACAGCATTCCCTTTCATGAGTACGCCAAGAGCGGCCGTTTCCCCTCGCTCACCTTCGACCGCAGCGGCTGGTTTCTTCTCCGCGCGGTAACCGATCTGCCCAAGACCTTTCGGTTTGCCATGACGGCGCCGTGGTACGTGGAAGTCGGCCGGGAAAGGCGCGTCAGCCGCAGCGCCGTGCAGTTCTTCCTCGATTGGGTTTACGAGCGTGCCCGGGCAATTGAAATCGCCAACCCGGAGCACCGCCGCGAGGTCCTCGCCTACCACCGCGCCGCACGCGATTTCTGGCAGGCACTTCTTCAGAAGAGCAACGCAGAGTAACGATAGATGACTGGGTACGCCTTTGCGGTTGATGCCGCAGGCTTGCAGCATTTATACTGGCTCGCTATTGGAGTCCGCGTTGCGGCGTACGAACCAAGCAGTCGCGATGCCCGGCACGCGAAAATAGGTACTCCGCAAGAGATGGCCGCAGGTTCGAGCACGCGTCCGCTGCTGCACCACCAGCCTACCGGCCTTCACCCGGTTCCGGTGTCAGATCCGGCGGAGCGTCCTGTTCAGGGGTCTCGGCGTGGGCAACTTGCGGGTGTTGGCGTTGGGCAATCAAATGTGCCGATTCGGCGCGTTTGGCCGCTTCGTCCAACGCGATGCCTTGCTCGACGAACCGCTCGACCGTCTCGACGCTTTGCCGGCCGATCAGCTTGCGGCGCACCCAGCCGTCCCGGGTCTTCCGAAACATGACAAGCTGCGGGACAGGACCGCCGCCGGTGAGCCGCCGGGCCAGATCCGCTTGATCGTCGGCATTCACCCTGGCGAAGGCGATCTTTCCGAACCACCGTCGCTTCCGAAGCTCCGGCAGCACGTGGCGTTTCATGGCCTGGCACGGGGGGCACCATTCGGTGCCTACCATAACCACCATGGGCCGACCCGACTGAACAATGGCCTTGTAGGCCACCGCGTACGTCTCGGTCGGCCCCTCCATCTCGGATGCGATAAGCGAAAGGGACATAGCACCAGCCATCATGGCACACATCATGATCATCGTCTCCCGGGACGGGCAAGGGGTGGGTAGGTGGGATACTTGGGGGGCATAGGGCAGGGATACAAACGCCAACGGTCACCTACAAGCTTGTAGATAAACGCTACCGACGGCGCAATTTAGTATAACAGTTTAGCCAGAAGAAACGCGAGGACAAGAGGGGCACCCCAAAAATTTTCCCGCCCGGTCATTCCAGGGGCTGCCGCCACGGCAACGCGACGTCCGCTCACGATCTCGCCGGGCTACTCCAAATCGAAATCGATGACGTTCCTTCCCAGGTTGACTTCGGCAGAAAGCGGAGTGGTCTCACGCTGGGAGTATGTTTTCGGCACGAGCCACACAAGCTCGCCAGGTGCGCCACCGATGCCGGCCAGCTCGTCTTCGAAGCTCTGCGGCTGCGCTCCGCCCGTAGTGCGCGTGGCCTCAATGACAACACGGTAACGGCCGGGTAAAGCACCGTCGCCCGCCCTAAACGTCGTGAGTTCGTACGTGCCGTCCGGCCCAAGCCTTCCCATAGCGGGCCTCCCTTCTTCCGGGTGGAAGAAGATGCGCCCTTCAGAAACCGGGCCGCCGTCGAACGTAACGCGTCCGCGCACCGGGGCGGTGCGCAGACGGCGCGGTCCACATCCGCCCCAGAGGACGCAAGCCGCTGCGGCCACGACCAGGGCCCATTTGGCATTCTGCGATTTCATCGGAATCCGCCTCAGAAAGCATCACCCGCAATCACTTCTCCACCGGCCCGGGTGGAAAGAAACTGGTAAGTGTCCATATTGATATTCTCGGACAGGAAGCCGACGTGGCCGTCGGCAAAAACGAATGGTGCACCGCCCGGGTGGAAACTACCATAAGGGGCGTCGTTTTCGTCGTTGTCGGCCATAGGCAAGATGCTGGAGTTGATGGCAAACTTCGTGCTGCGCATCGATCGGCCGAGTGACTGGTTGTCCACGCGCACGTCATTGTTCGCGGCGTTGGGCGAGCAGTCGCCGCCCAGCCACCAGGCAGCCGGCCCGCCCTGGTCGGCGATTCCGTATCCGGGCCCTAGGCCCCACTTGGCCGGGTGGACACTCTCGCCGATGGCCAGGGTCTGCGAGGTCCCATCGGTAATGTCGGCAATTCTCCGCCAATGATTCACCGCGAAAAGGCCGTCGAGGTACACGTCGCCCCGCCACCCGCGCGCCGCCGCCGACCGGCCGCCCGTGACGGCAAAGTAAACACGGCGCTGCGGGTAGTCGGCAAATCGGCCCTCGCTGGGGCATTGGTACACGCCGAAGGCCATATTTCGCGCAGGGTTCGACCATCCGAAGGTCCCCCACACCGTTGTATAGTCGTACTGCCGCTCGACGTTGCTCAGTTCCACGTACGGCAGGATGCACATGTAGATGGGATTTCCCCGACAACCACCACCGGAGGTGCATTGGTCGGGTACGCTCACCGAAGTGCCGGCGGGAAACGTCCTGAATGCCGCATGGTAGTTGTGTAGCGCCAGCCCCAACTGCTTCAAGTTGTTCGTGCATTGGATTCGCCGGGCCGCCTCGCGTGCGCTCTGCACCGCCGGCAGCAGCAACGCAACCAGAATCCCGATGATGGCGATCACCACCAGCAACTCAACCAGCGTAAAACCATTCCGTTGATTTTGCATTTTCCATCCCCAGGTGGCGTAACTCCTTCACGAGACGGTTATCGGACGCGGCGCCGGCGCGCCAGCCCCAAAGGAAGCAGGGCGAGAACGAGCAACACGATTGCACTCGGCTCGGGAACGATCGCGGCGCTGATGCCTCGCAGCCCGTGGGAGTACAACTCCAGAATCTCGTCGGGCCCCAGCACTCGGCCCCACATGGCGGCGTCGTCAAGCTGCCCGCTGAAATAGCGGCCGCCCGGGGATGGGTCGAAACCGAACCGCCAAAGGTCGCTGCCGGTCAGCGGAGTGTTCGGAACGCCGCCGGTGGTCCACGCGACCTTTGTCCCGTCAATGTACAGCTCCATCAACTCGCCTTGCTTCCAGGTTCCCACCAGGTGGTACCAATCGCCGTCATCGACAAACGAGTTCACGGGGGAACTGACGGGCGTGCCCATCACGCGGAACTGCGCGCGCTTGTCGTCCTTCAGCGCAACATTGAAGCCAGTTACGTCGCCGGTGGTACCGGTACGGTGAAGCCAAACGCCCGCATGATCGTTCATCGACGCGTCGCGCTTCGCCCAAATGGACATGGTCAACTCGGCCAGGCCGTTTGCCTGCGGGATGTACGACGATGCCTCGCCGCTCTGGCTGCTCAGGTCGAGCGCTCCGCCCATGAGTCCGTCGGTCCAGGAGGTGGTCGCGCTGAGGCCCGTGAAGCCGGCGTGGTTCACGTTCGTCGTCGAGTCGAAGGCCGCCGAGTAGCCGGCCGGCTGGTCGAAGTGCCAGTGTCCGACGAGCCCCTGCTGAATACCCCAGTACGACCTCGGGTTGTAGTCCACGACCAGGACGGGCCGATTCGCATTGCTCCCTTCCCTGGAATGGAAATTGATCCGGTTGCCGGCGGTACCGGTTCCCTCCTTCAGCAAGAAGCCGGGCTGAGGGCCGCCGTCGGCCCAGGTGCGGAGGAAGGACAAATCGCCGCTCAGCGGCAGGTTGAACTGGCCGGTGGTCGCCGCGGTATACGAGGTGCTGCCCAGCAAGGCATTGACGTAGTCGACGCCCGGCGTGCCGGCGCCGACCGATCCGGCCCACGGCTGCGTATCGCGCCGGCGATGGCTCCAGGTAGAAAAGCCATCGACGGGCGGTGGCGATTGTGATGTGCCGTAGGTTCCTTCGACCCAATCGGCATTGGCGTCGGCCAAACGGTACACCTCGACGATACCACCCGGATTTCCAGCATCATACAAGCCCTTTACCGTGAACTGCAGCGTAATCGAGTTGATCGACTCCATGCGGTACTTCAACGGGGCCAGATCGAACCGCAGCAGGCTGTGAGCCTTTTGGGCGCCATTTTGTCCCACGTCGAAATCGTGACGGCCTCCGAAGTTGCTCGTCGACGCCCACTGGATGAGCATCACGTCTTCCGCGCCGCGATACGCTTGGGTAGTGCCCAGGCCGCCAATCGCGGCGCCCTCCTGCATTGTCACGACGGCGGATGGGACATCGATTGGCGAGAAGACCGACAAGACGCCGGCGAGGACCGCCAGGACCAAGGATGACCGCTTTCCGGTGTGCCGGAACGGAAAAGCTGGTATGGGACGAATCATGTGAATGTCTCCCCTAAGACTCGCAATAGAAGCGATTCTTGCGCCGTCGCACGGTAAGCAGGCCGATCCCTCCCAAAACAAGCAACACCACCGACCCCGGTTCCGGGATGTTGGTAATGGCCATGTCACGGGCGATCTGGACCAGGCTGCTATTGACCAGCAGCGGCAGTTCGCCGATGTTGAGAAAATCACCACCGCGGGCATCGAGCAACTGCTGGTAGGTTGCCGTGCGGAGTTGATTATTGCGAATGCTCATGTACAGGTCGCCCGTGCGCGGATCAAAGGCCATCGCGTCGGCCCAGTGCTGCGAACTCGAAAGCAGGTCGGCCTCGGTGCCGAACGTGCCGGTTTCCGGGTCGAAGCTCAGCCCCCGGAGCCGGTGTTCGCCGCCCGTGGTATCTGTGCCGAAGACAAGGTAGTCGCTGGTGAACGGATCCAGGGCGATCTCGGCAGCAAGGTTGAAGCCGTCGGCGGTCCACGTTGTGGTGCTGCCGTCGTCGGTATTCATGGCCACGATCATGCCCGGATTGCGGGCGGAGGTGAGCAGGTATTTCCCGTTGCCTGTCAGCCACGTGTGCAGATTGCCAAGGTCGCCGTTGGTAATTCCGAATTGGCCCAGTGTGGTGACCACGTAGCCGTCGCCGGCGGGCGTGAACTTCTCGACCCGCCCGTTGCTGCCGAAGTAGCTGACGTACAGGCTGCCGTCCGAAGCGGCCGCCACGTCGCGCACCGTCAGGCCGGAGGCCAACTGGTCGGGTGTGACGAGCCACTGCCCTTCAGCCTCGCCGGAGCCGACGCGGTAGACGCCGATGCCGTTGCCGGCAATGTATATGTTGCCGCGATGGTCGGCATACACCCCACCGACCAGGCTATTCGCGCCAAAGTCCAACGTACCCACGCGATCGGGGCCTCGGTACTGGTGCAAGGCCCGGAGGTTATTGTCGACGAGGAACAGGTCGCCCCAGCCGACCGGTGACTGCAGCGGCGGCGGGGTTGTCACCGCCAGATCGCGAGTGGTGTTTGCATCGGTGCCCTGGAAAACGAGTGGCAGGGTGGCAAGGTCGATCGGAACTCCGCTTGCGGCCGCGCCGGCCAATTGGGCGTCGGTGGCGTAACGGACGGTGCCGCCCGATAGTCGATAGGTGAAATACGTGCGGCCGGCCTCCGGCACGTGGGTGGCACCGTCGAAGAAGTAGTCGGGGGTTGTCAGTTGCGTGGATGACGTGCCGGTCGCCCCGGTGGCGGGATCGAACGTCGTGTGGCTCAAACCGTACCGCTGGGTGAACACGACCGTGTCGGGTCCCAGTGCTCCGACGTTCGCCCCTCCCGATACGTCGGCCCCCGGTACGGCACTTTGGACGCTGCCGTTGGTTACGTCCATCGTGTGCAAGCGTTTGGTGGTCCAGTTGCCGGTCACGAGGTAGCGTTCGTCGTCGGAGAAAGCCAAGCGGCCCGCCCCGCGGTCGACGAAACTGGAACCGAAATTGCCTACGGCAACGCCCGGCAGGAATCCTCCGGAACCGTCCGGTGCATAACGCATGAGGGTATTGCTGCCGCCCTCGAACATGGCATAAAGGTTGCCGCCGGAGTCGAGGACGACGTCGCGGATGGCGGTTGCACCGGTTGGGACGTTCAAGTCCGGCTCGCTCACCTCCACCGTGCTCGTGGTTGTGCCGAAGGCGATCTTCTCGATGGCGAACGGGTAATCGACAGTCCCGTCGCCCCGGGTGAACCAGAGATTCCCGGCGCGATCGGAAGCCACTCCCCAGAAGCCCGGCCCGATCGTGGTGGGCACGGGGTCGGGGACCTTGCTGACGACGCTGCCGCCACGCACCTGATATAGGTAGTAGCCGGTGTGATGCTGCCCGAATACGTCGCCGGGCAGGACGGGGCTGTTGAGTGTGACCGGTGCGGCGAAGGCCGTCGCAGCGATGATGGCCAGCCCGAGCAAAAGAACTCCTGCCGTCGAATACGTGAAACAGATGCGCATGAGCCTGCTCCCCTTCAGGAACATTGACAGACCAGACGCCTCCCACAGAGCGAACTGCAAGCCTGCCGCCGCACGGCACGGGGCAAGCCGGCGGGGACTTGCCGACGGTGCAACATACACGTGCCAACACCGCCAGTCCCAACGTTCTTCCTGCCGACCAGCCTCCTGCCCACCGTGATTATGATTGAGACCACTCCGGCGGTCAAGCGTTTGGCTTTCGCTGGGCCTTGGTTCGCTTCTTCGGCTCTTCTGTTTCTGCGTATAGGCCTAGGGCAGGTGGTGTTATTGCCCCCCGAGCGATACTGCTATCCGGCTTGCATTCCGGCTGCCGCACGGCGACAATGACGGGCACCACTGAAAAGGAGAATCCACAATGAGTTTCTGCACCTACCTGCCAACCCTGCTGGCTACCCTTCTGGGCGCGGAAGACGTCCTGGACGACATGCAATATGCCGACCCGCCTGCCGCGCGGCAGGCGTGGGTGAGTGCGGAGCGAACGCCACCCGTCGAGGTGCAGACCGTTGACGATGGTCGCGCGGTCGTGGTGTCTGCCCCGTTCGCCGCTGACAAAAGAGTCGGCCGGGCGGTGGTCGACCGGCGTGTGGAACTGGACCTTTCCGAACCGGGTACCTTTGCCCTTGAGTTGGCAATCGACGAGCCCAAGGCCGTAAGCGGCATGACGCTGTATTTCCGAAGCGGTAATGGCTGGTACGGTTGCGGCGCGAGCCTGCGCGGCAGCGGCCGGCAGACGCTGCGGTTCTCGAAGAGCCGGTTCCGGATCGAGGAGAACCCGACTGGGTGGGACAAGATCGACGGCATTCGCATTGCCGCCTGGCGTGGCCAGGACCTGGATGCCCGCCTAGTGCTGCACCGGCTCAGCGCAATCACGCACGACGTGGCCGTAGTGTTGCCCGGCGAGGCGCCATCCGGCGAATTGCGCGCGGCGCGGCAGGCAGCCGGCGGTATGATCGACGCGCTGACCGAACTGGGACTTGAAGCCGACGCGATTCCGGAGGCCAGCGTGGCCGCAGGCATGCTCGGCTCGCGGCGCGTGGCCATCCTGGCGTACAACCCCCGGCTTTCGGCATCGACCGTTCGTGCCCTTGTGCAGTTCGTCGAAGGTGGCGGCAAGGTATTCGCATGCTACGGCCTGCCCGGCCCGTTGGCCGAAGCGCTGGGCCTCGCACCGGGCAAATACGTCCGTCCGGAGCCCAACACGCTGGCCGAGGTGCGCTTTCAGCCCGATGCCGTTCCGGGCCTGCCGCCTGCCATGAAGCAGGCGTCGTGGAACATCACGGTCACCGAACCGGTGGGGCATGGCGCCCGCGCGATCGGCCACTGGCACAACACCGCGGGCGAGCCGACCTCTTGGCCGGCGATGTTCCTGAGCGAGCGCGGAGCGTACTTCAGCCACATTGTCCTGTCCGACGATCCTCCGGCGAAGCTTCGGATGCTGGCCGCGGTCCTCGGACACTTCCATCCGCCCCTGTGGGAGACGATGGCGGGCGCCGCACTTCAGCGGGCGTTGCGGGTTGGTCACTGCCAGTCGCTCGAGGAGCTTCGGGAGTTGGTTGAAGCCACTGGCAGAGATGAGGCCCGGCGGCTGTTTCAGGCTGTGGTCAGGCAGCGGGCACGGTCGGAGGAGTTGCTCAACTCCGGTGAGCCGGCCGGCGCGGTCGAGGCCGCGAGCGAAAGCCGGCGTCTGGCGGCCGAGGCCTATTTGCGGTCCGCGCCCAGTCCGGCGACCGAAGGCCGCGCCGTGTGGAACCATTCGGGCATGGGTGCGTATCCGGGCGATTGGGAC
Source organism: Thermoguttaceae bacterium (assembly GCA_034005525.1). Lineage (GTDB taxonomy): Bacteria > Planctomycetota > Planctomycetia > Pirellulales > Thermoguttaceae > PWXP01. Next base: position 9,820 of record JAVEUP010000189.1, read on the forward strand.
AAGTCGGCCCGGCTGCTCGCGGAAAACGGCTTCAACATGGTCTTTCCGAACATGCTTTGGGGCGGGCTGGCCCATTATGCGAGCGACCTGCTGCCCCGCAGCCGCACCTTCGAGGAACACGGCGACCAGATTGTCCAGTGCTGTGCCGCGGCGAAGAAGCACGGGCTTGAAGTCCACGTGTGGAAGGTGAACTACAACGCTCAGAACGCTCCGAAACAATTTCTCGAACAGATGGCCCGTGAGGGGAGACTGCAATACGACGTGAAGGGCGAGCGGCACAATTGGCTGTGCCCCTCGCATCCGGCAAACCAGAAGCTGGAACTTGAAAGCATGATCGAAGTGGCACGGAACTACCCTGTCGACGGCATCCACTTCGACTACATCCGTTACCCGAACCGCGAGTACTGCTATTGCGACGGGTGCCGCGAGCGATTCGAGGCCGCCAGCGGCCGGAAGGTGGCCGAATGGCCGCGCGAGTGCTATAGCGGTCCGCGGCGCGACGAATACAACGACTGGCGATGCCAACAGATCACCGCCCTGGTCGAGGCCGTGCATCGCGAGGGCAAGAAACTCCGGCCGGAGCTGAAGATATCGGCCGCCGTGTTCGGCCATTACCCAGGCTGCCGCGAGTCGGTCGCCCAGGATTGGGTGGCGTGGGTCGAGGCCGGGTACCTCGACTTCCTTTGCCCGATGGACTACACCGACAGCGACGAGCGGTTCTGCGGCCTGGTCGAGAATCAGTTGAAGCTGGTAGCCGGCCGCATGCCGGTCTACCCCGGCATCGGGGCTTCAGCGCCCGGGCTGCCACCCGACCGGGTTGTGGGGCAGATTCACCACGCGCGCCGGTTGGGCGCACCGGGGTTCACCGTCTTCGAGTTCAGCGCCCGCACCGCCGACACAATGGTGCCCGGCGTCGGCCTGGGCGCCGGGCGGCAACGGGCGAGGCCTTGGGAGTAGATAATGAAGACTTTACGGGCCCAGATCCCGGAGTTGCTGTTGCAGGAAGTCCAGGACGGGAGGAAATGAATTCCTCGCCCTCGGGGTGGGCATTCACTTCTCGCTCTTCCCGTTGCTCTTCTGCGGAACACGGATGTCATAGCACAGCAGCACGTTCTGGTCGCGGACGTACATCATGCCGTTGGCGATGACCAGGTGCGGCCAGGCTTTTCGCTTGGTGCGGTAGGGCGGAGTGAATCGGCCATGGAGGACGAAATCTTTCGGGCTGGCGGCAACGAGGCTGATCGGGCCGTCCTCATCGCGGCAGTAGAGACGCCGGTCGGCGAAAAGAACCGAGCACTTGCCGGAACTGCCGTTGGTCCAGGCCACCTGGCCCGTCCGGTAGTTCAGACACGTCAGCACGTTCGGATTGCTGCAACCGTAAAGATACTCGCTCACCAGCACCATGCCGCCGTGATGGTTCTGCATGTCCTTAGTGAAGTAGATTTGCTGGGGCACAAAACCTTGCGGGGTGAGCCGCGGCCAGACGAGCCCGCCCCCGTTGTTGTTCGCGCTGGCCGCGAAGATCGTGTCGTGGTACCAAATGGGAGTGGCGATGTTGGGATGCCTGGTGGCCGGAGCATCGTAGCGCCACAGCGGGCGGCCGCTGTCGGCGGCGACGCCAACCACGCCCTTGGCGGTGAAGGCGACGTACTGTGAAGTCCGGCCGATCCGGGCCTTGATGACGGACGAATAGCTGGCCGCGTCGCCGATGGCCGCGCCCCATACCTTTTCGCCGTTATCTTTGTTCAGCGCGACAATCGTGTTCGTCTTTCCGCCGGGCGTGCAAATAACGAACTTGCCGTCCACCAGCACCGACTCGGCATAGCCCCAGTTGGGAATCGTGCCGCCGAAGTCGGCCACGAGGTTCTTGTGCCAGATCACCGTGCCGTTCTCGGCATTGAGGCACACGAGGATTCCGGCCAAGCCGAGCGCGTACACGCGGTCGCCGTCGATGGTGGGCGTGGATCGGGGGCCGGGATATCCGGATCCCTGATGTCGCACGGGCCCCGTGGCGGAGGCCCACTCCTGCGTGCCGCCTTTGGCGGCGTTCAGCGCCAGCACCCACTCGCCGCCGCCGCCGTTTCCCATCAGGTAAACGCGGTTCCCCACCACGGCCGGCGCGCTGTAGCCTTCACCGCATAGGTTCGTGGCCCATGCGATTGGGGGCCCCTCCTCGGGCCACTCTTGCAGCAAACCCTTCTCACGACTCACGCCGTCGCGCTGCGGACCGCGCCAGCCGGGCCAGTCGGCGGCCGACGCTCGAAATGCCGCAACTGCCAAGACAGCGAGCGTTGCGGCAGCAAACGCACGAATGCTTCCGTGGCGAAGAGCCATATCGTTCACCCCCTCCGGTGGTAGGTCGCATGGAATCAGGTGAGTATACTCGAAGCAATCTCCCGTCGCAGTGTTTCTCCGAAACGCTCTGTGCGAGTCTCGGAGTAACTCGCCTGCACATGTGCCGAGTATTCCTGATTCCGCGGCGGGCCTTTCGTGAAGCCCACTCCCAGTGTAACGCCGTGGCGGGGGGCAGGAAAGGGGGCGACGGACCAGGGAAACTACCACAGGGGGGGTAGCTGAGGTCAAACGGGCATCAGGGGTACAGTGACCGCCGCACGGCCCGTTTCGCTATTCCCAAGCGGCGCCCTGCCACATCCTGTGGCATCCTTGGGCTGATCCGCCGATTGCCCGCTGGTCAGCCCGGGCCTTGGCAAGGCTGTTGCCCTGCCGAAAAAACCCGCTGTTGACGGGCTGGACAAACGGGTGGCGTGCAGCGACAATTGGAGCATTGTCCGGCGGCTCTGCCGGTATTACCAGTAGCCTACGATGGAGGTGAATAATGGCTGGGCAGTTGCCTGTTCTACTGGCGCAGGGTGAGACGGCCCTGATGATTCTCGGGGCCGTGGTCTTCATCTTCTTCGCTTTTGTCTTCGCGATGCTGGTCTTCCTGTACGGAGGCATCTGGTTTCAGGCGTACATGTCCAACGCCAACGTGAGCCTGTGGAGCCTGGTTGGTATGAGTCTCCGGCAGGTGAACGCCCGCGTCATCGTGCAGGCGAAGATCATGGCCATTCAGTCGGGCACCGGGTCGGAACGCGAGACGGGTATCACAACGAGGCGGCTCGAAGCGCACTATCTGGCCGGTGGCAACGTACCGCACGTGATCCGGGCGATCATCGCCGCCAATCGGGCCGACATCGATCTGGATTTTGACCGCGCCGCGGCGATCGACCTGGCTGGCCGCGATGTGCTCGAAGCCGTGCAGACGAGCGTCTATCCGAAGGTCATCGATTGTCCCGATCCGCAGCGGTCCCAACGCAACACGCTCAGCGCCATTGCGAGAAACGGGGTCGAATTGAAGGTGCGCGCCCGGGTGACCGTGCGGACGAACCTCGAACAGCTCATCGGCGGCGCCACCGAAGAAACGATCATCGCCCGCGTGGGCGAAGGAATCATCACGTCGATCGGCTCCACCGATACCCACTTGGCCGTCATGGAGAACCCCGACAGAATCTCGAAGGCCGTTTTGGCCCGCGGACTCGACGCCCAAACCGCGTTTGAGATCGTTTCGATCGACATTGCCGACATCGACGTAGGCGAGAACATCGGTGCCCGCCTCCAGACCGACCAGGCCGAGGCCGACATGCGAGTGGCCCGGGCCAAGGCCGAGGAACGCCGCGCTTTGGCCAGCGCCCGCGAGCAGGAAATGAAGGCCGAGGTGGCGCGAAACCGCGCCAAAGTGGTCCTTGCCGAAGCCGACATCCCCATTGCCATGGCAGCCGCGTTCCGGGATGGCAATATGCAAATCGCCACAGTACCACCCAAGGTTTAATAATGGACGGCAACACACTCACTCGGCGCAACTGGCTGAAAGCTGCAACCGGCGGTGCCAGCATCGTCATTCTTGGCAGCAGCCGCTCCGTCTGGAGTTATCAAGCCAACGAGAAGCTCAACCTGGCCATCATCGGCGCCGGGGGGCGAGGCAGGTCAAACCTCGGTTCCGTGTCCGGGGAGAACATCGTCGCCATGTGCGACGTCAACGAGCAGAAGGCGGCACAGTCGTTCGAACAATTCCCTCAGGCGAAGAAATACCACGATTACCGCAAGTTGTTCGACGAACTGGACCGCGAAATTGACGCCGCCGTGGTTAGCACCACTAATCACAGCCACGCGCCGGCGACCGTCATGGCGATGCGCCGCGGCAAGCACGTCTATTGCGAGAAACCAGGCGCCCACTCGGTGTTCGAGGCACGGGTGGTGACCGAAGTGGCCGCCGAGCAGAAGGTGGTGACACAACGGGGCACCCAGATGCACGCCACCGACAACTACCGCCGTATCGTGGAACTGATCCGCGCGGGCGCCATTGGCGACGTGCGGGAGTGCCACATTTGGTTGCGCTCGGGCCGCGGCGGTCTGGGCGACCGGCCGACCGAAACGCCTCCGGTTCCCGATTGGCTGCACTGGGACCTTTGGCTCGGCCCCGCGCCGTACCGTCCGTATCATCCCATCTATGCCAATGGGCACTTGTGGTGGGACTTCGGCGGCGGCGAATTGGGCAACATGGGTTGCCACTATCTCGACCTGCCTTACTGGGCGCTGAATCTGGGCTGCCCATTGACGATCGAGGCCGAGGGGCCGCCGCCGCACCCGGAGAGCACCCCGGCACGGCTGCACGTTCGCTACCAGTTTGCGGCACGGGGGCAAATGCCGCCGGTCACTCTCACCTGGACCCACGGCAGCCAGCCTTCTCCGTTCTTTGCCGAGCATGCGTTTCCCAACTGGGCCTGGGGGGTCTTTGTCGGCAGTCGTGGAATGCTCCTGGCCAACTACAACCAGCGGATGCTCTGGCCTGAGGAGCAGTTTGCCGACTACCAGCCGCCCGAGCCAAGTATTCCGCCGTCGATCGGCCATCACGCCGAGTGGATCGCCGCCTGCAAGACGGGCGGTGCGACAAGTTGCCACTTCGGCTACTCCGGTCCTATCACCGAGACCATGTTGCTGGGCAACGTTGCCTATCGCAGTGGCGCGAAGCTTCAGTGGGATGCCGCCAACCTGAAGGTAACCAACGCTTCACAGGCCAACGATCTGCTCCGGCGCGAATACCGCGAGGGCTGGACGTTGTAAACCTACCCGGCAATCGTGTGCGGCGAGATCGGAAGAGCACA
>JAVEUP010000190.1:0-15003 GCA_034005525.1 Thermoguttaceae bacterium
GCGGGAAGAATATGACCTGCTGTTTGCTACGTCCACCCCACTGACCGTCGGTGTCCCAGGCATCATCATGAAGCTGACTCGACATCGCAAGCCATTCGTTTTCGAGGTGCGCGATTTGTGGCCCGAATTACCCAGAGCATTGGGTATGAAGAATCCGTTTCTGTTGGCCGGCATGAGCGCACTGGAATGGACAAGTTACCATTTGGCCGATGGGTGCGTCGGGTTGTCACCCGGTATCTGCAAGGGGATCGCGCGACGCATCCGCAAGGATATACGTATTGTGATGATTCCGAACAGCTCTGATCTGGAGCTATTCAAGCCCGGCCGGCGAGAAGACCTCAGTCTGGACGGCATCGGCTCTAGCGATTTCGTTGCCGTCTTCACTGGTGCTCACGGCGTGGCCAACGGTCTGCACGCCATCCTCGACGTTGCGGTGGAGTTGAAACGACGGGGGCGACGCGACATTGTTCTGGCCCTGATTGGGCAAGGAAAGATGAAACCCCAATTGGTGGAGCGGGCGTTGCGTGAGGAATTAAGCAACTGCCGGTTCTTTGATCCTATGCCCAAGACCCAATTGAGCGCGGTGCTGGCCTCGGCAGACGCAGGCCTGATGATTCTGGCAAACGTACCCGCCTTCTACTATGGAACCTCGCCGAACAAGTTCTTCGACTATATTTCGTCTGGATTGCCGGTTGTGAATAACTACCCCGGCTGGCTGGCTGATCTGATTTGCGAACACGAGTGCGGGCTGGTGGTGCCACCCGATGATCCGAGTGCCCTTGCCGATGCGCTAGTCGCGATGGCCGACGATCCCGAGAGACGGCGGGCAATGGGCCGGCGTGCGCGCATCCTTGCGGAAAGTACATTCGACCGCGATATGCTGGGGAATACCTTGGTAGATTATCTAGAGTCGGTTGCTCACACGTTAGGCAGAGGGTGATGGTATCGACGAGTTGAATGGAGTGCAGTCTATGTACAGAGTGTTTGGAAAGCGTTTGATTGATATCGCAACAAGTGTTACGCTCCTGTTGCTGCTCTTGCCGGTTCTCCTGATGGTAGCAGTTGCCGTGTGGTGGCGGTTGGGCCGCCCCATGCTCTTCCGTCAGCAGCGCCGCGGCCTGTATGGGGAACCGTTCACGTTGTTGAAGTTCCGCACGATGACCGATGCAAGGGACGCCAACGGCGATCTTCTGCCGGATGCGGCTAGACTAACACCGTTGGGACAGTTCTTGCGCAAAACCAGCCTGGATGAGTTGCCGCAACTGTGGAACGTTCTGAGAGGGGAAATGAGTTTGGCCGGCCCCCGACCGCTGTTACTCGAATACCTGCCCTACTATTCCGATCGCGAGATGACTCGTCACAATGTACGGCCGGGGTTGACGGGCCTTGCGCAGGTCAATGGACGGAACGTGACTACTTGGGACAAGCGATTGGAGTTGGATGTCCAATACGTGGAACGGTTGTCCTTCTCGCTTGACGTCAAGATACTTCTGGCAACGTTTTGGCAGGTAGTGCGGCGCTGCGACGTCGTAGCCGTGCCCGGCTCGATCCAAGGCAAACTAGACGTCTTGCGCGCCCGATCATGCAATCGGAATGATATCAGCGTTTCCCAAGAATCCAAATAGCAAAGCCATGGCCATGGGTGCAAACCGGGACAAGGAGGAGGCGAGGAAGCGCGAGGCCGCTCTTGTCAGTGCGATTACCGGAACCAAGGTATATCTTCGGGGCGTCGAAATGGCAGACCTGCCCAGGCGGGTTGAGTGGATCAATGATCCCATGATCCAGCGCACGCTCAACTTTCAGTATCCCATGTCGGAAGTGAAGGCGCGAAGCTGGCTGCAGGCAACCGCGGCCGACACCAGCCGCAGGGATTTCTCCATCTACACGCGCGAAACCGACGAGTACATCGGTTTCGGAGGACTCATCGCGATCGATACTGCTGCGCGAAAGGCGGAACTCTACGTCGCGATCGGCGACAAGCGCTACTGGGGAATCGGAGGATACGGTATCGATGCCTACGCGGTGCTCATGCGGTACGGTTTTCTCGAACTCGGATTGAACCGCATCTACGGACTGATTCTCCCGTTCAACCGAGGATCGTTGCGAATTGTGGAACGTCTGGGATGGTCGGTCGAGGGCGTCCTGAGGCAGGATCTGTTCGCACACGGTGAACTGCGCGACCGGACGGTGGTTTCGATTCTTCGCAGTGAATGGCTCAAGAGGCAGGAGACGGGCACGCCGACCGGGAGGCCATCGACCCGAGGTCGGCGCCCTTCGAAGCCCGGGGATGGGGAATGAACGCGCCGTGCCCGACGCCGTTGGAACGATTTCTGGACGGATTCGACAGTCCGGCGTGCGAGGTCCATCTGCAAGTCAAACGCGATGACTTGTACCCCGTATGCGGTGGCGGCAATAAGGGGCGGAAACTACGCCGGTTTCTCCAAGGCATTGCGGATCGCCAACAGAACGCCGTCGTCACCAACGGCGGTCTGCAGTCGAATCATGCCCGCGCGGTCGCGTTGGCTGCGGCAAAGCGGGGCTGGAGGTGCCGCCTCGTATTGCACGGAGACCCGGAACGCCTCCGGGCTCCAACCGGGAACCTGCTGCTGATGATGCTGGCCGGCGCTGAAATCACGCTGGTGAAGCCGGAGGACATGGCCGAGGCGCTCGACGCCGCCATGGATGGTTTTCACCTGAGCGGGCTGTGCCCCTGCCAGATTCCGGGTGGCGGCCACTCGATCGAAGGCTCTGCTGCCTATGCCGATGCGATTGACGAACTCGCCGATCAGGCCGGCGACTGGCGGCCCGACTTCATCGTACTGGCATCGGGAACTGGGACGACGCAAGCCGGTATTCTTGCCGGTGTTGAACGGCGCGGCTGGAAAACAAGAGTCATTGGAATCTCCGTGGGACGACGAAATCCGCGCGGCACGGACGTAACCCGCCAAGCCTATGACGAATTGCGGTCGCGCCTTAGACTGGCCGGCGCACCACTCCCGGTCGAATTCCGCGATGAATGGATCGGTGACGGTTATGAGCAGCCCTGTTGCGAGGTTTTCGACACGATCCGGCGCGTGGCGCGCACAAGCGGCTTGATCCTGGATCCCACCTATACCGGAAAAGCCTTCCGGGGATTGGAGTCTCTCGTCCGTTCCGGCGAAATCACCGCCGGCAGCCGTGTTATCTTCTGGCATACGGGCGGCCTCCTGAACCTCATGGCGTTTTCGTGCTTCCCGACCACCGGAGACCAATCATGAACGTGATGCTCACGTGTGCCGGCCGGCGCAACTACCTGGTACGCTACTTTCGTGAAGCGCTGGCTGGAGAAGGGCAAGTCATCGCAGTCGATGCGTCGATGGAAGCACCTGCCATGGCCGAAGCCGATCTTGCCGTCCGAGTGCCGCCGGTCAGCGAGCCGGACTACACGGCAGTCCTGTTGACGGTCTGTGAAGAGTACGACATCCGGTTGCTTGTTTCCCTCAACGACCTGGAGCTTCCCGTCCTGGCGGCCCAACGCCAGCGGTTTCTCGACCGCGGAACCATTCCCGTCGTATCCGAACCGAATGTCATCGACACCTGCTTTGACAAATGGAAGACGGCAGACTTCCTTCTGGACAACGGTTTACAGGGTCCGGGAACGTTTTCAAGCCTGACGGACGTTCGCGCTGCCTTGCGGGCTGGAACGCTCGATTTCCCTCTGATCGCCAAGTTCCGCTGGGGAACGGCATCGCTCGGCATCGAGGTTGTCGAAGACCTGGAGGAACTGGAGTTGTGCCGGACCTTGCTCATGCGGCGGGTGACGCGCACTTCGCTGGCCGCCGTTAGTGCCGGCGATCCGGAGCATTGCGTTTTGATTCAGCAGAAGCTGCAAGGACAAGAATACGGCCTGGACGTTGTCAACGACCTGCACGGGCAATACGTAACGACCTTTGTCAAACGAAAACTGGCCATGCGCGCGGGGGAAACCGACCGGGCTGAGACCGTGGATCATCCAGGTCTTGCCGACGTAGGCACCCGAATCGGAAGGGCACTCCGCCATATCGGAAACCTCGATTGCGATGTCTTTCTGACGCCCGATGGACCTCGGGTCCTGGAAATGAATCCTCGGTTTGGTGGCGGTTACCCCTTTTCCCACGTAGCTGGGGCTAATCTGCCGGCAGCCTTGCTGGCGTGGGCCGAGAATCGAACGCCAGATACCGCGTGGCTTCAGGTTGAGCCCGGGATTCGTACCGCAAAATGCGACCGGCTGGTCTCCGTATCCCGGCGAACGGAAATCCTAGCATGAACCGCATCTATCTTTCACCGCCCCATATGTCGCCGCGGGAGCGGGAGCTGCTTCTGGAAGCGTTCGATTCGAACTGGATCGCGCCGCTAGGGCCGCACGTTGACGCATTCGAGCGAGAGTTCGCTGCAAGGCTAGGCGTGGCCGACGCGGCGGCACTGGCAAGCGGAACTGCGGCTATCCATCTGGCATTGGTGATGCTGGGTGTCGGGCCCGGTGATGATGTGATTGTGCCGACGCTCACCTTCGCTGCCACAGCCAACGCGGTTCGCTACCAGGGGGCGGAGCCGGTCTTCATCGACAGCCATACCGAAACGTGGAACATGGACCCAAACCTGCTGGCCGAAGAACTCGAGGAGTGCCGGCAGCGCGACAGGATGCCGAAGGCGGTGATCGCAGTCGATCTGTATGGGCAATGCGCCGACTACGAACGTATCGAGCCGGTTTGCCGGGAGTACGGCGTGCCGCTGATTGAAGATGCGGCGGAAGCATTGGGCGCGACGTTCGCAGACAAGCCAGCCGGTACGTTCGGCGATATCGGCTGTTTCTCCTTCAACGGCAATAAGATCATCACCACCAGCGGCGGAGGGATGTTCATCGCAGCGGATCCTGAATTGTGTCAACAGGCACGGTTTCTGGCCAGTCAGGCAAAAGCTCCTGCACCGCATTACGAGCATTCGCATATCGGGTACAACTACCGGCTCAGCAATCTGCTGGCGGCGGTCGGGCGGGGGCAGTTGGAATGGCTCGATGCACGAGTCGATAGCCGGCGAGCGAACTTCGCCTACTACGAGCAGATGTTGGGCGAGCTGCCAGGCGTGACGATGATGCCGGAGCATCCGCGAGGGCGAGCTACACGCTGGCTGACGTGTATTCTGATTGATGCGGAAGTGTTCGGTGCAACACCGAAGCAGGTCCGCGTGGCGCTGGAGGCCGCGAATATCGAGGCACGCCCGCTGTGGAAACCAATGCACATGCAACCGGTGTTCGCCGGCTGCCGAGTGCGAGGCGGCGAGGTCGCCGAAAGTTTCTTTGCCCGCGGGCTGTGCCTGCCCAGCGGATCGAACCTCACGGATGCCGACCGCCAACGAATCGTGGCGACGATTCGCCGTGTTGCAGCGCGGGGTGTGCACGCCAAACGGTGACGGCTCTCCGCGCAGGGCAAGAAGGACAGAGTCTCTAAGCGGCGGACTTCTTCTCCGGTGATGTCGGGGCTGGTCATGGAGTGACGGCGCCGGCAGTCTTCTGCGCTCGATGGGATAAGGGCGGTCCCGTCTTCTTGGCGTGAGCCGCTAGCCCGGATTATCCAGGACGATAACCGGTCTAAACGGAGTTGCACGATTTCAGGAGATTCAGATTCAGCCGCAACCCCGTGCGGAGGATGCTGCGAGCCAGGACGAACCTCCTGAAATCACGAAAAGCCATTTAGAAGGTCCACTCGAAGCCTGCGGTCAGGCCGTGGTAGAATACGGTTCCTCCCGTATTCAGGTGGCCGGAGGGCCGCGCGCTGAAGTCCATTTGCTCCGGCGCCAGGGCCAGGCCGGTGACCCACATCAGATCGTACCCGGCGTTCAGCCAGAAGTGCGGGGTAATCATGTACTTGCCCGTCACGCCAAACTCGATCACCGCAGCCACGTCGCTACGGCTGTCCTTCAAGGTGTAGTTTGGCAATATGTCAGCGAAGGGGTCGCCGCCACTGCGGACCCTGCTTATGTGGTGAGCCGCGTTGACCATGGCGGCCGTCTTGCCGCGGAATCCCCAGGACCACTTGTTGTAGCGGTACACCATATCGCCGCCGATCTGCAAGCCGATAAGGTTGTTGCCCGTCCGCACGTGGTAGTCGCCGAATGCATTGAAGACGTCGGGGTCGCTGACAATCTGGCCACGAGCCTGGAAGAGGGACCGCTCGGCAATCGAGACCACCCGGAATCCGTACAAGAAGGAGTAATGGGCGCCCGGCCGTTCCTCGCGGCGCCACCGGCCGTTCGGCTGCAAGACCAGGCGATCCTTGCGGATCCGGGGCCGGATTCGGGAGTTCAGTTCCCAGTTGTGGATGCTCGACTGGTAGCTGAGCCGGTGCGTGTCGGACCAGTTGAACCCGCCGACGCTTGTATCCAGTACATTGAGCGTTAGGTCAAACGGACTGAACAGACTGCCGACCGTGCCTCCGAACAATCGGCGTCCGCTCGCATGCGCCCAATCGTCCCACGAATGCAATCCCCAGAAAGTGAACTCACCGAAGTGGTCCCGGTTTTCCGAGTCGCGCCACAGGTGGCGTCCGATGGTCGTGTAGTAGCCCTCCGTGGCGTTGAAGGTAATCGACTTTGTGCTCAAGCGGCCCGAAGTCACCGCCTGCCCGGCGAGAGCCGACTCATCGGGCAGGTACTCGGCCGAAATCACCCTGCCTCGCGATCGATTCCTTGTCAGCACGCGAATCTGCTGTTCGGTGTACCAGGTGGGTGGACAGCAAACGCCTTTGCTGAGGAAATCGCAAGGCCCGATCGGATGTTCCGAGTAGGTGCTGCCATCCAAACTCATTCCGCCGTGGCTGGCCAAAGCGGCCGCCATGTCCTCGTCCAAGTAGCCCTCGTCAATGTCATTTTCCCAAGGTATCGCTCCCAAACCGGGAGCTGGGGTCGGAATCTCTTCAAGATGCATCTGGCCCGCAAACACCTGTTCATCCGCCAAGCCAACACTTCCCCATGTCATAAGGGCTACGAGCAACGCCTTGGAAGTGAACCAGATTATCTTGCCCATTATGGCCGTTTTGCTCACGTTATCCTCCTTGACGAAACAGCGTCACAGCAGCGCGCATGCCCGGCTACCTCGCTGGTCGCAAAAACCCATAGCAGGTAGATCGGCCAATCGTGACCGCTACAACAGGAATAACCGTCAAAACCACACAGGATTGCGCAGAAAATTCGACCGCTAGAGATGTCGCAGCATATTCATGTTGCGCAGTCTTCGTACATTCAATAGTTCCGGCCGCCTACCGCCTTTTTTGGGGGGGTGGCGCAAGCGGTCTGCGCAGCGACATAGGAGATGGATCATCCACGAAAGGAGTAACCCGGATTATTCACGTAGGTGGGACAAGGTCGCGTAAGTCCTTGGTGGGCCTGCGCAAGCCACGCCCGGGGGCGGTTTGCACGCCGTGCGCTGGAAGCAGGCCCGGCCAAGCGACCGAAGGCCCACCAGGGGCGCGGCTTGCTTGTCACTACCCTACATCGTCGTGAATAATCCGGGGTAATCCGAGTTAGCCTTTGTATTGGGCGTAGTGCTCGGGCATCAGCTCGCGCACCTTCTGCTCGAGTTCCTCGTCGGTAATGGCCGACATGCGGCCATGGACTTCATATTGGTCCATGACCCATCGTGCGACTTTGTGGCACTTGATCTTGCTGATCCGCTCATCGCCTTTAAGCCCGAAGTACTCGTTTACCCAAAGTGCGACGCCGTCGGACCCGGTCTTGTCGGTCAAGGCGACTCGCGGCGGCCGGTTCAGCAGCGCCGTCGTATCGAAGATGTTGTAGATGCGTTCGTCCTGGCGCAACCCTCCGGCATGAATCCCCGCCCGCGTGGTGTTGAAGTGCTTTCCCACCAGGGGGTAGTGATCCGGGATCGGCAGTCCGATCGACCGCATGTACTCGGCCAGTTCGGTTATGACCTCGGTGCGAATGCCGCACAGGTCGTGCTTCAGGGCGATGTATTCCATCAGCGCGCCTTCCAGCGGCGGGTTGCCGGTCCGCTCGCCGAACCCGAAGAGTGTCGTGTTCAGGGCGTCGCAGCCGTACAGCCATGCCGTGCCTCCGTTGACAAGCACCTTGTGGAAATCGTTGTGCCCGTGCCATTCCAGCCGGTCGCTGGGCACACCGACCTCCTGGTTGAGCTTGTAGATTAGCTTCGGAATGCTGCGCGGCAGTTCCACACCGGGGTAGCTGACGCCGAAGCCCATCGTATCGCACAGCCGGATCTTGGCGGACTGCTCCTCGGGCACCTGTTCGCTCATTCGCATGAGGCGTTCGACGAAAGGCAGCACAAACCCTTCGATGTCGGCCCGCGTCACGTCCTCCAGGTGGCAGCGGGGCCGCACGCCGGCTTCGAACGCGGCGTCGACCACGGAGCAGTAGCTGTCCATGCACTCTTTGCGGCTCTTGAACTTCAGCTTCTGGAAGATGTGGTAGTCGGAACAGCTCGTCAACATGCCGCTTTCTTTCAGGCCGGCGTCGCGGACCAGGCGGAAGTCGCCCTTGACGGCCCGAATCCACCCGGTACATTCCGGATACCGGTGCCCGAGTTCCCGGCAGCGGTCGAGCGTGGCCCGATCGTTCTTCGTGTACAGGAAGAACTCGGTCTGCCGAATGACGCCGTTTGGCCCGCCAAGCTTCGCCAGCAGATCGTACACGTGGACCATCTGGTCGATCGTATACGGCGGCTGGGCCTGCTGCCCGTCGCGGAACGTCGTGTCGGTCACGAAAATGTCGCGGGTGCCCAGCGCCTGCAAGTCAAACTCGATCGACTTACCGTCAATGACTTCGATGGCCGGGCCGTCGAATCGCAGCAGGGGCGGGAGGTCGTAATTGAACGTCCTTTCGTTGAGATCCGGCTCGGTGGTGTCGACCAGGGGATAAGACTTGCGGTTGTCGGACATAATACACCTCAAGGCAGTGGTTGCGGCTGAACGAGACAATTTGTTTTCGCGGCGACAGCGACTTGTCCGGAAACGACCGCCGCATCGCCGCGAGAATTGCGACCGTTTCCCGGGAACGGTTACCCTCGCTGGTTGGCCAGCATGCGCCGGCCTATCTTGATGATTGGATCGCGTTCGGGTTTGGTCATCTGGAAGACGGCTTCCCACAGCGATTCTTCGGCCGGCGTCCATTCGCACTTGCGGCGGCTCATGGCAATCCGGGCGGTTTCGTACAGCTTCTTCCGCCCGAAACCTTTTGTTACGACGCCTTCGAGAAACCAGGCGAAACTGGGAATGTACTTTGGCAGCGGTTTGCCCGTAGCGGCAATCAACGCCATGGCGCCCACGAACGACCCTGTGTTGAACAGCGTGCCGATGGAGGTCTTCGTGTGGTCGCCAATCAGCGCGCCCACTTTCGTCGATCCGGTGTCGATCGGACGCTTGCCGTCCAGGGCGATGGAGACGTTCGTGTAGTCGTTTTTCAGATCGCTATTGGTCGTGAACGCGCCCAGGTTGACCCATTGGCCCACGTAGGCGTGCCCCAGAAAACCATCGTGATATTTGTTCGAATACCCGTGAATGATCGACTCCTCGACCTCGCCGCCGACGCGACATACGGGGCCGATGGAATTCCCCTCACGGCAATTGGCGCCCAACAGCATGGACTTGCGCCCGAGATAACAAGGCCCCTCGACGCGAGTGAACGGGAATACCTCGGCCTCTTCGTCGATGTAGATGGGCCCGCCGGAGGCGTCGAGCACCACCATGGGATGGACGCGGGCGCCCGGGGCCACGAACACGTCGCCGGTGCTGCCGCGCAGGGCCTTTGGCTCCTCAATGCTCCCTTCCACGCCGCTGTTGCCGAGGGCCTGAAAATCCCGTGTAAGCTGTGCGGGATTCTCCAGAACGAGGTCCCAGGTGTAGTCCCAGGTGGCCGGCTGGACATCGGCCGCGGGCAGGTTCGCCCGGGCCGATTCGAGCAGCGACTCGATGGACGCCGTTTCGAGCTTCGCCAGATCGGCCTGGTTGATCCGGGCGGCAACGATCTGGCCGTTTCCATCGGTGGCCACTTGGCTGGGCCCAGAAAGGGCTTTCAGGCCATCCGCTTTCAGCCGCCCATGCACCAGCAGCAGATCATCGCCGCCAAGCTGCGAGGCATCGTTCACCGGCAAGCCGACCTGGTTCCGGTAGTGATCTTCCATGTACGGCGGCACAAAACAGGCAACGTCGCTTGTTCCGGCGGCGGCAACGAGTTTCTCCCGAAGCGAAGTGATGCCGCAGCGCAACTCCCAGATCGGCCGGCCGAGCGCCAGCGGATAGAAGTGATAACGGTTCTCGTCAAGCAAGTCAAACAGGATCAGTCGCATACGAACTCTCCAACGTTGGGGAACATGTGGCCGACAGAAAACAATTCCAGTTTCGCGGCATCAAGGGTGATGCACCCGATCAGTCAACCGGTCTACCGCGAAAAGGGGACTGTCCCCTTTGCATGCAGCGGAGAAGACTGCCCGCGCCGCTGCCCTGTGAACGGTTGCCACCGTCCATCTGCTATTCCACCAGGGCGGCAATGAAGTCGACCGCGGCCCCCACGGTTTCGACGGCCAGCGCGGCATCTTCGTCCATATCGATTCCAAACTCCTCTTCAAACGCGGCGACCAGCTCAATCGACTGAGTGCTCTCCGCCCCCAAGTCGAAAACGAAATGGCTGTCCGGTTCGACCATGTCGGAGTCGACGCCCAATACCTTGCACGTTACTTTGACCACCCGCTCCTCGACTTCACTTCGATTCATGCCGTACGCTCCTTTTGAGAGGAAAAACAGGGACTATTCGCCAAGTCGTATCCGCACGTCGGCTACGACGTTGCCTTTGTCAGCCGCCAGGGCAATCAGGGGATTCACGTCAAGTTCCGTAATGCGTTCAAAGTCGGCCACCAACTGCCCGACCCGAACGAGACACTGCTCGATGTTTTGCACGTCGGCGGCGGGGCCGCCGCGGGCGCCTTCGAGCAGCCGATATGCAGTGACCCTGCGCACCATGCGCGCCGCGGCAGCGGCGGTGATCGGGGCCAGGCCGAAGGTCACGTCCTTGAACAGGCTGACGTAGATGCCGCCGAGGCCGAACATGAGCGTCGGCCCGAACACGGCGTCGCGATTCGCGCCCAAGATGACCTCATAACCTTCCGGGATCATTTGGCGCACGAGCATTCCGTGCAGTTCCGCGTCCGGCGCCAGTTCTCGCAATTGCCGCTGCATCCGGTCGAACGCGCCCAGCACCGAGTCGGCCTTCTGGAGGTTCAGGGTCACTCCCTTGACCTCCGACTTGTGCACCACCTGCCGGCTCACGACACGGAGCACGACCGGGTAGCCGACCTCTTCCGCGAAGGCCACGGCTTCGTCGGCAGTCTGGCAGAGCCTGTAGTTCGGCACCGGTAACCCGTATGCCTTCAGCACGGCCAGCGCCTCATCTTCCGGCAGGTATCCCGGCGGCGCGGCGTTGATGATCGCGCGGGCGACGGCTTCGTCGACCGCCAACCGCTCGAGCTGATCGAGGGGCTGCCTCCGCCATCGGCAGATGCGCTGCACGTCGGTCATTGCCGCGCAGGCCCATTCCGGAAGGAGATAGTGGGGGATGTGGTCTGCTTGCAGCAGGTCGATGCCCGTTAGCACGTCCGACGCGCCCATGAACGAGCAGGCGATCGGCTTCGTCGCCTCACGGTGGATGTCGCACACGCCCTGGGCGATGGATTCGATGTCGGTCATGGACTGCGGCGTGAGAATGACCAGCGCCTGGTCAACGTTTGGATCGTCGAGCACGGCGCTCAGTGCAGCCGTGTAGCGGTCGGCCCTGGCGTCGCCGATCACGTCGACCGGGTTCTTCATGTTGGCGGCTGCCGGCAGCGCCTTGCGGAGCCGCTCGGTGGTGTCCGGTTCAAACCGCGGAATCTTCAGGCCCAGCCGGACCGCAGCGTCCGTGGCCATGACACCCGGGCCACCCGCGTTGGTCACAATGGCCAGCCGCTCGCCTTTCGGCAACGGCTGATAGGCATACATGATGGCGGAGTTGAACAACTCCTCGATGGAAGTGACGCGGATAATGCCCGCTTCTTCGAACACCGCATCGCACACAGCGTCTTCACCGGCCAACGAGCCGGTGTGGCTGCTGGCGGCATCGGCCCCCTGGGGCGTGCGCCCGCTCTTGATTGCCAGGATGGGCTTCGCCCCCTCACCGTGCGTTACCCGCCGGGCTGCCTCAATCAGCGCACGGCCGTCGCGCAGCTCCTCCAGGTACAGCAGGATGACGTCGGTTTCCGGATCCTGGTGCAGGTAGTCGAATAATTCGATTTCGGTAACTCCGGCCTTGTTCCCGAAGCTGACGAACTTCGAGAAACCAATACCTTTCTCCCGCGCGTAGTCGAGCACCGCGGTACACAACGCCCCGGATTGGCTGAGGAAGGCGATGCGGCCCCGGTCGGGCATCTTGCGGGCAAAGGAGGCATTCAACAGCACGTTGGGATCCGTGTTGATAAGGCCCAGACAGTTTGGCCCCACCATGGCGATGCCGTACTTCCGGCATGTCTCCTTCAGCTCCAATTCCCGCTCGACCCCTTTCGGCCCAACCTCGCGGAAGCCGGCCGATATAACAATGGCCGACTTCACGCCCTTCTCGCCGCACTGCTGCAATGCCCGGTTGACCACGTTGGCCGGAAAGACAATGACCACCTGGTCGACCTCGTCCGGGATGTCCACCACGTAACGGTAGGCTCGGACTGCACAGATGCTTCGCTTGCCCGGCGCCACCGGATACACCGTGCCCCGGTACCCAGTAGCCAAGATGTTATAGAAGATGTCGTACGGTACGGTGCCTGGTGTAGGCGTTACTCCCAGCACGGCAACGCTCTTCGGGTAAAACAGGCCGTCGAGCCAATGGCGAGGAGCCGGCGAATCAACGACTCGGTGGCCGAGCTTCTCGGAAGGAACCTGTGTCATCGTTGTTCATCCCAGTCAAGAGTATCAGGGCCGGTTACTCCATCTACTCACTTGGTCGAAAGCGACCGCGCGGGTGTTTCTGCGCACATGTGTTCCACACCAAAACCCCGCAAGCGAACGTCGGCGGGACACTGGAACCCGTCAGTCTGGTTCATCGCCAGCGGGATGTCAAGTGGGACGCAGGCATTGAATGCACCAGGGGCACGAATGAGTGGTTTGCTTATGCACTATTAGGGTGTCTCTTGGGGCACCACGGAAACCAATTCGATTCCCTGCCCAGTACCTCGGATGCAGCCGCGCTACCCCGCATAGGGGTAGATGGGTCGATATTGACGTACCCGGAGAAGGTTCGATAGATTCCCAGCATGACCAAAGCAGCGAGATTGGCTATTCCGGGTCTGTCGCGTCACGTAATTCAACGTGCGAATTGCCGGCAGCCGGCTTTGGCCCTGCAAGGACTCTTCGCCGGGCCGATATGATAATTGGAGAACCGGTCGTTTACGGGAGATCGCTGCAGCCCTAACCATTGGATGATCCGTCGAGTCGTTGGCTCTTCGCAGCGGTTCGGAGAGTCGCACTACCTGGGAGTTATGCTACCTTGCTGAAGAAGTACCTGGCCCGCCCCGGGATCTGGCTGGTGCGAGTCGTATGCGTTTGCTCGTGGGTCGTGGTAACCGCCTTGCTCCTGGTGCCGGACCCGTCGGCGCTGGTCGGGATGCGCCGCGTGCCGCTATCAGGCTATTCCACGCCAGCGCATATCGGCTCTTTCATTCTGCTTAGCGTGCTGACATTAGCAAGTCGCCTTCCGCTCAACATGACGGCAGCGCTTGCCGTCCTTGTGTCGTACGGGGCGGTTGTAGAATTGCTCCAGTGGTTCGTGCCGCGGCGCACCGTCTCGTTCGGCGATTTCGTAGCGAACGCCCTGGGAATCGCCGTGGGCGCAGGCGCTTACGCCGTCGCCGAACGGTACCGGCGACGGCGCATTCTGAAAAGCTGAGCCCCGCTGCTTACCGGTCGATCGTCGGCGGGGGCGTTTGGGCCTGCGAAATGACGCCTGGCCGAACCCGCTTCTGGACGTCTGTTTCCAGCACACCGAAGGTGGCCTCGTGTCGCTGGATTGTCAGCGAAAGCGCGTGCAGCATGCGCTTGGCCGTGTAGAAGTTCGTGATGATTCGCTGCGTTACGGGGATCGGATGCGTAGGTACGCCGAACGGCTGCGAGTTCACGCCGAAGTCGATGATCAGTTCCTCGGGCGTGCCGGTTACGCGGCAGAAATTCGCGTAGTTCGCCGATGCCTTGGAATCGTCGATTTCGACTTGAGCGCGTTGCTGGGCCTGCTGGGGTGCAGCCGGCTGGCCAGCCGCCGGTGCCGACGCCTCCGCCATCTTTTTCTCAGAATTCTCGGGTTCTTTTGCCACAATCTGTCTCCTCGTAGGTAGTGTGTGCAGCATTCAAGTTGCGGCCCCACCCATTGGGGCACATGATTTCCGCCTCCATTGCACGGCGAAACAGTCATTATAAGAGAATAGCATCCCTTATGAACCGGGGGGCAAAACCCTCCGCACAGAATTGCCGTCTGCTCGTTCTGGCGGTCGCGGATAGGGTATGTGCGGTTATCGTGCTGAACCAGATGAGTACACAAAGCCGATCATGTGCTAAAGTGCCTGACAGATTGTTCCGATTATGTTGACAGCGTTGAATAGGGAGACTTTGCGGGCTCCCCTTTACGTCCATGCATCCCCGGGGTTTGGGCCGGATTGCAGGGACCCAAGCAGCCCCAAGAACCTAAAAGCCCTTTATTGCCCTGCCTATCTGGGCCCCGAGGCTTCGGATTATGTGTTACCAGAAGAGCTTCGGCCGAGCCTGCCGCGTTGCAGCCCTGCTGCTGGCGCTGGCCGGTTGCCGGTCGCTCGATTTCTACGATCCCGCGGCCGAGGCGCCGGTACCCGAACCGCTGATCCCGCCGCGCGAGAAGAACATGATGTCGCTGCCGGCCTACCGGGTGGAGCCGCCCGACTTGCTGCAAATTGAGGTGCTGAAGCTGGTGCCC
>JAVEUP010000379.1:0-3589 GCA_034005525.1 Thermoguttaceae bacterium
CTTCATCAGGCCCGGCAGCCAGAGCTTGTCCTGTACTACGCCGTGCTTCACGCCTGCGGCCTCGGCCTCGCGGTACAGGGTCAGCGCGTCGTCGGCACTATCGGCGATGGGTTTCTCGGTGTAGATGTGCTTCCCGGCGGCAATCGCCTTCCGCACGTTGGCAAACCGCAACTGGGTGGTCAGTGCATCGAAATAGACCGGGTAGCTCGCGTCGGAAAGCACACTGTCCAAGTCGGTCGTGTATTTCTCCACGCCATAGCGGGCGGCAAGGGCCCTGAGCTTGCCCTCGTTGCGCCCGACCAGAATCGGATCGGGAATAATGGTCTCATCGGGGCTAAGCTGCACGCCGCCTTGCTTCCGGATGGCCAGGATGGACCGTTCCAGGTGCTGGTTGGTGCCCATGCGCCCGGTTACCCCGTTCATGATAATGCCGATGTTGTGCGTTTTCATGCAACACTCCACTCAGGTATGTTTCAGGTATGCCTTCTGGATGTTGTCCAGGAACTGCTGCTGGTCCATGGCCCAGTAGCGATTGGAGAATATCTCGACTTCGATGAACCCCCCAAATCCGGTTTCCTCCACCCAGCCGCGGATTTGCGGTACGTCGATGCACCCTTCGCCCATCAGGCCGCGGTCGTTCAGAAGGTCCTCGGTAGGCGTCCGCCAGTCGGACACGTGGAACGCGAACAGCCGGCCGAGCCGCCCGCACCGCTGGATTTCGGATTCAAGGTTCGGATCCCACCATAGGTGATACACGTCGACCGCCACGCCAACCTGCGGGTCGGCGAGCCGCTCGCACATGTCATTCGCATGTGCCAGGGTGTTGATAGCGGACCGGCTATCGGCGTACATCGGGTGCAGCGGCTCGATGGCCAGCTTGACATGGTTGGCTTTCGCGTGGTCCAACACGGCGGCGATTCCGTCGGCGATCTGGTCGCGGGAGATGGAAAGCGGCTGGCCCGGCACGGCGCCGCACACGAGTACGACCACCGGGGCGCCGAGGGCTGCCGCCTCGTCGATGGCGAGGCGGTTGTCGTCGATCGCGGCCACACGGCCGGCGTGGTCGGGGGCGGGAAAGAACCCCCCGCGGCACAGCGACACCACTTCCAGCCCTGCCGCCCGGAGCCGCCGGCCCACCGCCTCCGGATTCCGCCCATCCAGCCACTGCCGCCACACCGTAATCCCGCACACCCCGGCCGCCACGTACCGGTCGCACGCCTCCTCAATCGACCACGGTTTCGTCGTGATGGTGTGCAGGCAGAGACGGCTGAACTCGGTCAGTGGAGAGGGGGGCATGTGCAAGTTAGGGGTTAGCGTCGGGTGGCCAGGTTCAGTCCAACAGGGCGGAATGCACATTCGTCCCTGCCAAAAACGGACATTCTAGCAGCCGGGCGACGCGGTGGCCAGCGGGATATGGCCTGAGTAGGTCGATCACGTCATCCAGGACCTGGTAGACGAGCCTGTGCTGGATATTGATACGACGCGCGCATGCGCCGGCAAGATCGCCCAAGAGTTTCTCGTAGGGGGGCGGTGTCTGGCCGTCGAAGGCGTCGTGGAGCACGGCCTAGTAAGGCCGCTTGACCCGGCAGTGAACCTGCCGGAGCATTTGCGGATCATCATCGTGGCCGCGGAAGCCCATGGCGGTTACCGGCCGGTTCGCCCTTCTTGCCCGGCTCACGGGATTTGGCGCGGACACGGCGCATGCGGCGTTCTCTGCTCCGGACTGCGTCCAGGCCGGTACTTGGGGTGGTGGGGGATATTCAGATCGTTCAGATCCTTGTTGGCGTCTCCGCGACTTAGCGTCTTCGCGATCAGGTGTGCCCGGCTCTGGATGACACGCCAAGGCGCGAAGCCGCAAAGCCGCAAAGGAAAATAGCCTCCTCACCAGAATTCGTGGGTGAATTCTGGCTCAGGGAGGTCTCCGAGTTGGTGGTACAAAGCGATTTCGATGGCTTCGGCAGTCCGAAAGCCGTACGCTTTTCTGATGGCCAGTTTTGCTTTGTTGTTGAAGCCTTCCACAATTCCGGACGAAATGGCCCCGTCAGCATGAAACCAGTTGAGAATCAGTTCCCGATGGCGGCGTAGCGTCTTGGCCATCTTCTTCATCGGCTCGATCTTCGAACGCATGGTCCGCGTACACCATTCGTCGAGGAACTTGGCCGCCCAGGCCGGATAGCGGTACTCCCAAAACCGCTGGAAGTCTTCCCGCATCAAATGACTCCGCACGGATTGCAAGTTGTACTGTAGCAATTCGGACAGCTTGGCCGTCTGCCGCTCGGTCCGGTTTTCCTTCCGCTTCAGCAGGCACCAGCCGGAATGCTTCAGCACCGGCTCATAGCCGTCGCGCTCCAACCGCTTGGCTTCACTTGCACGGACTTCGTCAATCGCCTTGTTCATCTTCGCCATAATGTGAAAGCGATCCAACACATGGACCGCTTGGCCCGCCTTCTTGGCGATTACCTTCAAGTACGGCTTCCACATGTCGCTGCACACGAACCTCAACTGGCCAGAACGCTCTTTGCCCAGCATACGGAAGAACCGGAGAAACGTCTTGGCCGTGCGATCCTTGCCGGCCCACAACAGCCGGCGGCAATCCTCGTCGATCTGGTACACCAACGTCAGGTACTTGTGGCCCCGCTGCCATTGGATTTCGTCTACGCCGATAGCCTCGATGCCGCTCAAATCCCGATGGGCCAGCCCCCACGAAACGGCGTGTTTTACCGAACGATACACGTTCTGCCAACTCGTGTTGAAAGCCAGGGCAACTCCCTGCCAGGAGAGCCGCGTGGCCCAACTCGCCAGAAACCACCGATAGGTTGTCGTCAATTGATTCTTGCCATCGCACCAAGGTACGTGCTCCACCTTCACGCCGCACTTGGGACACTTCACCCGTCGCATGGCGTAGACGAAGAACACCGCGATCCCCCATAATGGGACGAACTCGAAATGCCACTCTGGCAGGCGATCGTAACCCGGAGCCGGCTGCTTGCACACCGAGCAGATAGGCCGCCCATTCTTGCGCGGTTTGATCGGCACCTCGATTCTCAGGCCGTCACTGTCCTCTACCAACTTCGCTTGTCCGTAAACGAACGACTTGAAATACTCAACTCGATTGAGGATACTCTTCAGTTGCATCCTGTGGGGGCTCCGGAAAGAAGGATTCGTCCAAAACCCAACTTTACCAGAAATCCCGCAGGGTGCATGATTTTCTCCACTGGGAGCATTGGCTATACTGGCGTGCGCCTGGTGAAACGGAGTCGGGCTCTGCTGGGGAGCAACCCGACAAGGGATAGCCAGGTCAGGGCGGGTGAATGACCCGCACGTGCCCTGGTAGCCCATACCCATGCTTCCAGGGCACCATTCATTTGCCCTGCCATCCCTCAGAAAACCCAACCTCCAACTCACCTAAACGCTGTCAATTCACCCACAGTTTCTGGCGAAGACCCGGAAAATATATGCGCCTGTCTCGAATGGCACTGCCGCTTGCGCCGTAAGGACTTAGGGGCATCGGGGCGGGCAGGGGATGGCGTCGAGCACGGGTCGCCGATCGCCCGGGAGTTTGAGGAGCGGCGCGGCGGGATTGCTTCGA
>JAVEUP010000191.1:0-14869 GCA_034005525.1 Thermoguttaceae bacterium
CCACCCTCACCTCTCGACGAGTCACCGCCTACCAAGAATCCGCCGCAGCAAGCTACGGATAGCCCTAAAACACAAACGAGAACATTTTCAACAGCCCAGGTCAAGGGGGAGCTTGTGCGGCGGAGTTGGCGGCACAAGATGCCACAAGCAAGCTATGCAGTGTAACCGGCATAGGGCGATTCATTACCGCACAAACGGTCCTTCCACGGACCGACTTGCCGAGAGGGCAGAGACAGAAGGTCGCCAGGAACTCGTCGATCTCGACAAAGGTCAGCTCCCCGGGTGGGTCGGACGAGGCGGGATGGCTTTCCCACTCGGCGTCCGGCTCATCGACCCAGTCCATCTTCCGGCGGCGGGGCGCGAGGCATCGACGGCCTTCGGCGGATCGCCTCCGGTCACACCGCACCGCCCGACGCAAACCGGACGCTCGCGCGTGCCGGCTGATAAGGACCCATCCACCATCCGCATTCTATCCTGGGTTGGCATGTCCTTCTGTAAAGGACATACTTGGGTTGGGGCATCCTTTTGAGAAGGACAGATGAGAGACGTTATTCGGAGCCGGAATTGATCCAGGTGTGTGCCGATCCGGCCGCGCCGGAGATCGGCGCGCGTGAAACGCGTGCCCTTTTGGCCGGTGCAAAGGAGCATCCCCGCGCGTCGCTGCACCTCGTTGCGCTGACGACAGACTCCCCGCCCCCGCTGCCGGAAGCCGTTACCCTGCACCCGGCCGCGACCTGGTTGCTGGCTTGAACGTCCCTCGCGACCCCTGGCCTCTTTTTCAGCCTTGCAATCCGGCGTCGGATTTGGTAGTCTTGGATACATGTACAGGCGTATATGTGTTAGTTGTTAGTTGCTAGTTGCTAGTTGCTAGTGAACGCGCTGACGCGGTGGGAAATGCAGCCAGCCGTAGACATGGGGGGGCGAATGTGAAAAACGTGAAAATTGACACCCAAAAACCCAGGCCCGGTTTCAACCATAGTAATCCGCACGGGGAGGCGGCCTCGCTGGTGAGGGCCAAAGACCAATCTTGGGTGTGTCGGACGGCTTGACCAGCAGGTGGTGGTGTCCTACGATAGTCTGCGCAAAGGGACAATTCCTATCCCGTTGCGCAGAACGTCAAGGGGGCATCGTGGCGATGACCAATGTCGAAGATTGGATTGACGGTCCGCAGTCGGGCGGACGCTACACTTTTTTGCGCGAGCAGGCCGTTGCCGGAAGCGGTTTGTCGCCGGAAGCCCTGAAGAAGGCCTTGCAGCGTTTGGCACGCCGCGGTCGGCTGCTGAAGGTGAAGAACGATTTTTACGTGATCGTTCCGCTAGAGTATCGAAGTGCCCGCCGGTTTCGTGGTTCATCCACGATCTGATGGTGGCCATGAGACTGCCATACTACGTCGGGCTGCTTATTGCGGCGGCTCAGCACGGAGCGTCCCACCACCAGCCGCAAGAGTTCCAGGTGAAGGTCTTACATGAGCCGCACAGATTCCCTCGACCAACTCCGCACGGCCAAAGAGCCGCTGGATATCGTCATTATCGGCGGCGGCGCCACCGGACTGGGCGCGGCGGTCGATGCCGCTTCGCGCGGGCATCGGGTGGCACTGCTGGAGCAGGACGACTTCGCCAAGGGCACCTCCAGCCGCTCGACCAAGCTGGTCCACGGCGGCGTGCGCTACCTGCGCCAGGGGAATATATCGCTGGTGCTCGAAGCCCTGCGCGAGCGCGGGCGGCTTGCCCGCAACGCGCCGCACCTGGTCCGCGACCAGGCGTTCGTCATTCCGAACTACAAGTGGTGGGAAGGCCCGTTCTACGGAATCGGCATGAAGGTGTACGACCGGCTGGCGGGCAAGCTCGCACTGAGCCCGTCGCGGTTCCTCAGCCGGAAGCAAACCATCGAGGCCATCCCGACCGTCGAAACGGAGCACCTCACCGGCGGGGTGATCTACCACGACGGCCAGTTCGACGATTCCCGGCTGGCCATCAACTTAGCGCAAACGGCCGCGGGGCTCGGCGCCTGCGTGGTGAACTACTGCCGCTGCACCGGGCTGCTGAAGGAGAACGGTTTCGTTTCCGGCGTGCTGGCCGAGGACGTCGAGACGGGCGAACAGTGGCAGGTTTCCGCCCGCGCGGTGGTGAACGCCACCGGCGTATTCGTTGATGACGTGCGCCGATACGACGAACCGGGGGCCGGTGCGCTGGTGGCCGTCAGCCAGGGCATCCATTTCATCCTGCCTCGCGCCTTCCTGCCCGGCGACGCGGCCATCATGGTGCCGAAGACCTCGGATGGGCGCGTCCTGTTCGCCGTGCCCTGGCACGATGTGGTGGTTGTGGGAACGACCGACACGCCGCTTTCCGGTGCGTCGCTCGAACCGCGGGCGCTCGATGAGGAACGCGACTTCGTCATGGAGCATGCCCGGCGCTACCTGGCGAAGGACCCGACCGACAGCGACGTTTTGAGCATCTTCGCCGGCCTGCGCCCGCTGGTCAAAGCGGGCGACGCCGGCAACACGGCCGCCCTCTCGCGCGATCACACCATAGTGGTGAGCGAAAGCGGCCTGGTAACCATCACCGGCGGCAAGTGGACCACCTATCGGAAAATGGCGGAGGATGTGATCGACCACGCCGAGACCGTCGCCGGGTTGGAGCCCAAGCGGTCGAGCACTGAAAGCCTCCAGGTTCACGGCTGGACCAAGGCGGCAATCGACGAGCCGCACCTTCGCGTTTACGGTTCCGACGCCGCACAGATCGTCCGTCTTCGGCAGCAGCGGCCGGAACTTGCCGGCAAGCTGCACCCCGACCTGCCGCCGGAGAAGATCGAGGTCGTATGGCATGCCCGCGAGGAAATGGCCCGCACGGTCGAAGACGTCCTGGCCCGGCGCACCCGTTGCCTGTTGCTCAATGCCCGCGCTTCGATCGACGCGGCCCCGGCGGTCGCGTCGCTGCTGGCCGCGGAGCTTGGCAAGGATGCCGCCTGGCAGACGGAGCAGATCGCCAGGTATGCCGAACTGGCTCGCGGGTATGTTTATACCGATGCGGCCAGCCGGGCCGCGCCGTCCTGAATGCCCTCGTCCTGAAGGCGGCTTGCCGCCGGCCGTTCAACATCGGGATATGCCGGAGCACCAGCCACACTTCGCGCGAGATGAGGCGGGGCCGACGAGCACCGGTTCGACCCCCAGACCGACGTTTCCTCCATCGTAACTGTTCACGTGGTGGCGCGGGCAGTTGTCTCCGCTCCACGCGAAGGGGACAGTCCCCCCGTGAACGGTTACGACGCTACGTCGTTTGGTCGACCAATTCCACGGTAAGGCCCAGGGCATCCGCTACCGATTGCAGATTGGAAAGCTTGACATCCTTCCCCTGTTCGATGTCGCGGATAGTCGCCTGATTGGGAATCCCGGCCAGTCGGGCCAACGCATACCAGGTGAGTCCCCGCGCCTCACGAGCCGCGCGAATTTGGGCGGGAATCCCCGGAGGGGAGGGTCGCCGTCGGGCACCGGCTTGGGGTGGAAATTGCTCGACGGCGACCTCCCGGATTCGCGCGTGCCGCACTCGCTCTGCCTCGGTCAGCCGCCGCTCGATGTGTTTCAATTTCTTCGCCATGGCGCTATCTGCTTTGTTAGGGTTCCGGAACCTCGTAAGCAGTGACTGGAACCGCAGTATGCCCCTGAATCTCCTCAAAGACAACGATGATATAGCGGTGGTCGGGCGTGTACCCGAAGACGCAGGGACGCCCACTCACACGGCTTGTGCCAGCCGTCTCGCAATGCTCCAACACATAGTCGACATCATCGGTCGTAAGGTCGTGCTCTTCGATATGCACGACATTTCCGCCAGGTGTGTGATCCCAAACGATGTGCGTCCAACCCATGCGCCACCTGTTGCCGCGAGCCACGCCTGTATTGTACTCGTTTCCGCGCGGTACTGCAATGCAATGCTGCACACTATTGCCTCCCTGCCGGTTGCAAAACCGCGGCGGGCGTGGTCTATTGTGCGTTTTGCTACTGCATACCTACAGTGAACCGTCGCCGCCATGTTTGAACGTGTGGAGAATTCGGTCTCCTTCCCCCGCCTCGAAGAGGAGATTCTGGAATTCTGGGAGAGGCGGGAGATCTACGAAAAATCGCTCGCTGGCCGGCAAGGGGCCGACCCGTTTGTCTTCTACGAAGGCCCGCCCACCGCCAACGGCCTCCCCCATCCCGGACACTGCCTCACCCGCGCGATCAAGGACTTGTTCCCCCGCTATAAGACTATGCGCGGCTACCTGTGCGAGCGGAAAGGCGGGTGGGATACTCACGGGCTGCCCGTCGAGGTCGAGGTGTGCAAGGACTTGGGCATCCACAGCAAAGAGGAGATCGAGCAGTTTGGCGTTGAGCCGTTCATCCACCGCTGCATGGAAAGCGTATTCCGCTACACCCGCCAGTGGGAGCAGCTTACCGACCGGCTGGGGTTCTGGATTCATCTGGACGAGGCGTACGTCACCTATCACCGAAGCTACGTGGAAAGCGTGTGGTGGGCGCTGAAGACGCTGTTCGACCGCGGTTTGTTGTATCAGGGACACAAGATCGTCTGGTGGTGGGCGCAGGGCGGCACGGCGTTGTCCAGCGGCGAGGTGGGGCAGGGCTATCGCCAGGTGGCCGACCCGAGCGTGTACGTCCGATTCCCCCTGGTCGATCCGCCCGGCAAGCAACTGGCCGACGTCGACCTGCTGGTTTGGACCACCACGCCCTGGACCCTGCCGAGCAACCAGTTCTCGGCGGTGCATCCCGGGCTCGACTACGCCGTGTGCCGGGTGGAAGGCGAATCGCGCCGCGTGCTGCTGGCCGCCGCGCTGGTCGAGGACGTGGCCGGCAAAGTGAAACGCGAGTTCACGGTGGAAGCCACCGTGCCGGGCAAGGCACTGGTCGGCTTGCGTTACGAGCCGCCGTTTGCCTTCTATTACGAGCGCGACGGGCAGCGCCAGGGTGAACTGAAAGAGGGCGGCAAGCAGCACATCGCCTGGCGGATCGTGCCGGCCGAGTTTGTCACCATCGACACCGGCACCGGTGTGGTCCACCAGGCGCCGGCGTTTGGCGAGGTGGACTACGACGTGCTGATTGCCGAACAGGCCCGGTTTGCCGAAGGCGAGGGCCCGGAACTGATCTGCTCGGTGGCGCCGGACGGAACCTTCACCGACGAAACGCCCGACTACCAGGGCCGCTGGGTTAAGGAGGCCGATAAGGACCTCTGCCGCGAGCTGCGCGCCCGCGGCGTGCTGTTCCACCAGGAGCAGTACCTGCACGAGTACCCGTTCTGCTGGCGGGCGGAAGAAGATCCGCTTATCCAGTATCCGCGGCGGAGTTGGTTTATCCGCACCACCGCCCTGCGCGACCAGATGCTGGCGAACAATGCGAAGATCAACTGGCTGCCGGAGCATATTCGCGACGGCCGATTCGGTAATTTCCTGGAGTCGAACGTTGATTGGGCCCTCTCGCGCGAACGCTACTGGGGCACGCCGCTGCCCATTTGGGTGTGCGAGGAAACCGGCCACATGGAGGCGGTGGTCGGCTACGACGAACTGCTGGCCAAGCCGGGCGTCGAGGGGACCGAGGTCTGGGAGCAGGCGAAGCGTGCAAACCCCGAACTGTCCGACGACTTGAAGGTGCATAAGCCGTACATCGACGCCATCACGTACCAGTCGCCCAAGACGCCGAAGGCCCGGATGCGGCGCGTGAGCGAGGTGATCGACTGCTGGTTCGATTCCGGTGCCATGCCGTTCGCCCAGTGGGGCTACCCGGCCTCACCCGGCTCACGCGAGCGGTTCGCCCGACAGTTCCCCGCCGACTTCATCAGCGAGGCCCTCGACCAGACGCGTGGCTGGTTCTACAGCCTGCTGGCCATCAGCACGCTGCTGTTTGGCAAGGAGACCCGGAAGGACAACGATTGCGGCACGCGCCCGGTGGCGTATCCCCACCCGTACCGCAACTGCATCGTGCTGGGACTGATGCTGGGCGAGGACGGCGGGAAGATGTCGAAGAGCAAGCGGAACTACCGCGAGCCGCGCGAGATTTTCGACAAGTACGGGGCCGACGCGCTGCGCTGGTTCTTCTTCGGCAACCAGCCGCCTTGGACGTCGATCCGCTACAGCGAGCAGGCCATTCGCGACACGATTCCCGAGTTCCTGCTGACGCTGTGGAACTGCTACAGCTTCTTCGTCATTTATGCCAACATCGACGGATTCGACCCGGCCGCCGAGATCGACGGCCCCGCCGGACAGCTCGGCCCCGACGTGCTGGCTCGCGGAAAGACTTATCGCCCCGCGGCCCGGCGCGGCGAGTTGGACCGGTGGATCTTAAGCGAGTTGAACAGGACGGCCCGCGAGGTGGTCCAGCGCATGGACGCTTACGACAACTACGGCGCGTGTTCGCAGTTGACCGCGCTGGTCGACGCGTTGTCGAACTGGTACGTCCGCCGCAGCCGCGACCGGTTCTGGAGTTCCGGCACGTCGGCCGGCAAGAGCGACGCCTACTGGACGCTCTACGAATGCCTGCTCACGGTTGCGAAGCTCGCCGCCCCGTTCGTGCCGTTCCTGGCCGAGGCGATGTGGCAGAACCTGGCCCGGGCCGCCTTCGGCGAGCGGGCCGCGGAAAGCGTCCACTTGTGCGATTACCCCGCCGGCGACGAGGCCGTGATGGACGCGGCCCTTTCAGAGCAGATGGCACTGGCCCGCGAGATTTCGTCCCTCGGCCGCAGCGCCCGCATGGGTGCGAAGCTGAAGGTCCGCCAGCCGCTCAGTCGAGTGGAAGTCGTACTGGCCAACCGGAGGCATCAGGCGTGGCTGGAGGAGCACCGGGCACTGATTTGCGAGGAGCTGAACGTCAAGGCGGTCGAAGTAACCCAGCACGCCGAGCAGTACATCACCTACACGGTATTGCCCGACCTGAAACGCCTCGGACCGCGGCTGGGGAAACGGCTTCCGGTCCTGAAGAAGGCCCTCGCCGAGGCCGACGGCGCCGCGCTGCTGGCCGAGATGGAGGGGCAAGGGCACGTGACCCTGCAACTTCCCGACGGCCCCGTGCAACTCGACTCGGATGATATTCAGGTCCGATTGCAGGCGAAGGACGGCTGGACCGCCGCCCAGGGCAAGCAGTGCGTCGTCGTCCTTGCCACCGAACTGACGCCGGAACTCATCGCCGAGGGTCTTGCCCGCGAATTGGTCCGTACTATTCAGGATCGGCGCAAGGACATGAACCTGGAATACACCGACCGCATCCGCGTCGGGCTGGTGACCGGTTCGGCCCAGCTTGCTGCCGCCGCCGAGCAATTTTCCGATTACATTTGCGGCGAGACGCTTGCCGTCGAACTGACGTCCGGACCACTCGACGGCGCCGAGCCCATTGAAGCCAAGGCCGCAGGTGAGGCGATTACGTTGTATGTGGAAAAGCAGTAGACCGCTATGACAAACACACGCCATCTGCCCATCGCCGTGCTCATCTCAGGCGGGGGGACCACCCTGCGCAATTTGATCGAACGGATCCGCGCCGGTACGCTGCCGGTCGATATCCGGCTGGTCATCTCCAGTGCCCCAGGCTCGCGCGGCCTGGAGTACGCCGCGGAGGCCGGCATTCCGGGCGAAGTGGTCCAGCGCAGCGCCTTCGCCGACCAGGACGCCTTCAGCCAGGCAATCTTCGACCAGTGCCGCGCGGCCGGCGTCGAGATCGTTGTGATGGGCGGGTTTCTCAAGCGGCTCACCATCCCCGACGATTATGCGAACCATGTGACGAACATTCACCCGGCGCTCATTCCCGCGTTTTGCGGCGAGGGCATGTACGGCCACCGGGTCCACGAGGCGGCGCTGGAGTACGGCGTGAAACTCAGCGGCTGCACGGTCCACTTCGCCGACAACGAGTACGACCACGGCCCGGTCATCCTCCAGAAGTCCGTTCCGGTGCTCGACGACGACACGCCCGACACACTCGCCACCCGCGTCTTCCAGGCCGAATGCGAAGCCTATCCCGAAGCCCTCCGGTTGCTGGCCGAAGGCAGGGTGACAGTCGAAGGCCGTCGCGTGCGGGTTGGTCCGCAACAGTGAACCTCGCCTGAGGCGAGCGGCAGAAACCATCTTGCCGGCGACGTTGTAGCCGAGTCTCTCCGAGACTCGGTTTTCGGCGTCTCGGAGAGACGCCGCTACAGGAAATCCGTTTTCGCCGCTCCCCTAAGAAATACCCCCAAAGCACCCTCCTTGGTGTCATTCGAAAGATTTCTTTCAAAACGCGTTCCGCAATTTGAAAGAACCTGCTTGCAATCTGTCAGCAGATGGCGCATAATCGGAAAAGACGGCCAAACTTCACCCTTTTGACGGCAGGAAATGTCCGTACTGCTGGCGGAACAACGACGCGCTGAACTGCTCGAACTGGTCCGGCAGAGGCGATTTGCCTCGCTACCCGACTTGGTCAAGGCGCTGGACGTGTCCGAATCGACCGTACGCCGGGACCTGGAGGTCCTCGAGGAGCAAGGAGTGACACGGAGGATTCACGGCGGAGCGCTCTACTGCGGCCTGAGCCCGGAGTTTCCACACTTCGAGCTGAGCCAGCCTTCTAAATGGGGGGAGAAGCAGGCGATTGCACGCCGGGCGGTCGAGTTCATCGACGATGGCGATTCGGTGCTATTGGACGGTGGAAGCACCACCTACGAGGTGGCGCGGTTGCTGGTGGGTCGGCCGCTGCACGTGGTGACCAACTCGCTGCCGGTGGCCAACCTGTTTGCCGCCGATGCGAACAGTGACCTAGTGTTGATTGGTGGGAATATCTGTCCGCGAAGCGGGGTCGCCCAGGGTCCGTATGCCAATCGGATGCTCGCCGACGTCAGGGTCCGCCGTACGATCCTCAGCGTGGCCGGGATCAGTGACGAGGGGTTCTTCAATAACAACTTGCTGCTGATCGAGACGGAGCGGGCGATGATGCGGGCGGCCGACGAAGTGACCATCGTAGCCGACCACTCGAAGTTCGGCCGCCAGAGCCTGGGCCACTTATGCCCGCTGGCCGAAGTGCAACGGGTCGTTGCCGACGACGGGCTGCCGGCCGTTTGGAATGAGAAGCTTCAGAAGGCGGGGGTGAATGTGGTCGTGGCCCCAACCGCGGGTGACGCCACCGTAGAAGCACAGCCGCATAGAAATGGAATGTCATGAGCATAGCACCCCCTATCGACCGCCGGCACGTTGAACAGATTGTCCGCGAGATCGTCTTGCGGCAGCTCGGCCGCGCGGCCGAGTATCAACCGGACCTGGTCGTAAGCGTCTCGGCGCGCCACGTCCACCTCAGCGACGAACACGTTGAGACCCTGTTCGGCAAGGGGCATAAGCTTACCGTCATGAAGGACCTGTACCAGGACGGCTACTATGCGGCCGAGGAGACAGTCATGGTCGTGGGGCCGCGAAAACGCATGCTGCCCTCGGTGCGCATCCTGGGCCCGACGCGGCCGGAAAGCCAGGTGGAACTTGCGTTCACCGACGGCATTTCGCTGGGAATCGATCTGCCGGTGCGGCCCAGCGGCAAGATCGACGGAACGCCCGGCTGCGTGCTGGTGGGCCCCCAGGGCGTGGTCGAGTTGAAACAGGGCGTCATTCGCGCGGAGCGGCACGTCCACATGGGACCGGACGACGCCGAGTATTACCAGGTCCGGGACAAGGACCGCATGTCGCTGCGCATCCATTCCCGATGCACCACCACGTTCGAGGACCTGCTGGTGCGAGTGAACGACGGGATCAAGCTGGAAGTCCACCTCGACACCGATGAGGCAAACGCCTGCGACGTGGACCACGCCACCAACGTGGAATTGCTGAAGTAACAAGAGACGTAACCGTTCGCAGGGGGGACTGTCCCAATTTTCGGGGCACAAAGGGCGTTTGACCCAATGAGCGACTAGTTGTGCCGCGAAAATGGGACTGTCCCCTTCGCATACAATACCACCATTCGATTCTTTCACACTTGGAGAAACCTACCATGGCAAAAGCGATGGAAGCGTTAGGAATGATCGAGACCAAGGGCTTCATTACCCTGGTCGAGGCGACCGACGCGATGCTCAAGGCGGCCAACGTCGAATTCCTTGGCTGGGACAAGGTCGGCAGCGGCCTGGTCAGCGCATTCGTCACCGGCGACGTCGCGGCTGTGAAGGCGGCGACCGACGCAGGCGCGAACGCCGGCGGCCGGATCGGCGAGATCATCAGCGTGCAGGTCATTCCCCGCCCGCATGAAGACCTCGACGTCGTCCTCCCCGCAGGTGCGAAGGTCCGCCGGGCCGGCGGCGCGAAGTAGGCCGCAATGAAGCGTCCGTTCATTCCGATCATCACACGAACTTGAAGGGTTTTACAGCGATGCAAGACGCTATTGGATTACTGGAAACGAAGGGCCTGGTCGCACTGGTCGAGGCGACCGACGCGATGGCGAAGGCCGCCAACGTTCAAATCACCAAACGCGTGCAGATTGGCGGCGGCCTGGTCACCACCGTGGTTCGCGGCGACGTGGGCAGCGTGCGCGCGGCCGTCGAGGCCGGCGCCAGTGCGGCGGCGCAGGCCGGCGAACTCGTGGCAAGCCACATCATTCCGCGGCCCGCCGACGGCGTGATCGAAGCGTACCTGTCGTAACCGGTGCGGGCAGTCGTGCGGCAGCGTGCCGGGCAACGGCCTGGATCGCTGCGCATCCACCTGCCCCGCCCGGACGGCCGGTGCATGCTTCGGTACGCAACGGCTGCCTGCCGGCTCCAAGCTGCACGGAGATAGCGGTCCATGAAGATCCTCGTGGCCAACCTCGGCTCGACGAGCTTTAAGTATCGGCTGTTCGATATGGCCGACGAGCGGCAGCTTGCGCGCGGCGGCATCGAACGCATCGGTTCCGCCGAAAGCCGCTGTGCCGTCGAAATCGGCGACAACCGTCAGCAGCGCGTCCTCAAGGTCCCCGACCACGCCGAGGCGGTGCGCCAGTGCCTCGCCCAGCTTACCGACCCGGAACACGGCTGCCTGAAGGCGGCGACGGAGGTGTCGGCCATCGCCTTCAAGGCGGTCCACGGAGGGCGGCTGAGCGGGGTCCAGCAGGTCGCGCCCGAGGTACTGGCCGCCATGGAGGAGATGAATAATGTGGCGCCGGCACACAACCCGCCCTACATCGCCGCCATGCGCCAGCTTCGGGAGCAGTTGCCGGAAATGCCGCTGGTGGCGGCCTTCGAGACGCATTTCCACCAGACCATCGAGCCGGCCAACTACCACTTCGCCGTCCCATACGAGTGGGCCGAGCAGCACAATATCCGCCGGTTCGGCTTCCACGGCGCCAGCCACCGGTACATTGCCGCGCGGGCGGCCGAGCTGTCCGGCGGCGACGACCTGCGGCTCATTTCCATCCACCTCGGCGGCTCCAGCTCGCTGTGCGCGATCCGCGGCGGCAAGAGCGCGGCTACCAGCATGGCGTTCAGCGCCCAGAGCGGGCTGCCGCAGAACAATCGCGTGGGCGACTTCGATCCGTTCGCCATCCCGGTGGTGATGCAGCGGACCGGCATGTCGCTGAGCGAGGTGCTCGACGCGCTGGCCAACCGCAGCGGACTTCTGGGCCTTAGCGGCCTCAGCGGCGACGTGCGCGATCTGGCCAAAGCGGCCGAACAAGGCAATCGGCGGGCCCGGCTTGCACTCGACGTGTACGTGGCCGATATCCGCCGTTACCTCGGCGCGTATCTGGTTGAACTCGGCGGCGCCGATTGGATTGTGTTCACCGGCGGCATCGGGGAGAACTCGGCCGCCATCCGCGCCCGCGTCTGCCGGAACCTGGAACCGTTGGGCATCGTGCTGGATCCGGCACTGAACGAGAAGGCCCGGGGCGAGGCCAAGGTCCACGCGCCGGAAAGCCGGGTCCAGGTCTGGACGCTGCCCACCAATGAAGAGTTGATCGTTGCACGACTGGCCAAGCAATTGCTGGAGGGCTAACCCATGCTCCTTGCCAAAGTGACCGGCTCGCTCGTTTCGACCCAAAAGGTCAGTACCATGACCGGCCGCAAGCTCCTATTGGTCGAACCGTGCCGGGTCGACCGCGAGAACGGTTGCCTGGCCGGGTCCGGCCGCTCGCTGGTGGCGGTGGACACGGTCGGCGCCGGCGAAGGTGAATACGTATTGCTCACACAAGGCTCGAACGCCCGCCTCACACCCGACACGAAGAACCTGCCGGTCGACACGGTCATTATCGGGATCATCGATTCGGTGCACGTGGAGCACGCGTGCGTTTACGAGAAGGACCATTGAATCCCTTTAGAAGAGGGTTCCGATCATGCAAATAGACGAAACACTGGTACGCAACGTCGTTGAGCAGGTGGTTGCCCGCCTGAAGTCGAACGGCCAGGCAACTGTCCCCATGCCGGGCGCGCGTCCGGGCCCGGTGGGCGGCGGATACCAAGGCCGGTTCGGGCAGTTCACTTGCGTGGACGAGGCCGTCGCAGCCGCGAGCGAGGCGTTCGAACGCCTTTCGCAACGAACCCTCGCCGACCGGAAACGCATGCTCGACCATATCCGGCGCATCTGCCGCGAGCAGTACGTGGAACTCGGCACGATGGAAATGGAGGAGACCAAGATCGGCCGCCTCGAACACAAGCTCGAAAAGCAGCGTGGCGTGGCCGAAACGCTTGGTGTCGAGTTCCTCCGCAGCGAGGTCTACAGCGGCGATCACGGGCTGGCGGTCATCGAGCGGGCGCCGTTCGGCGTGATCGGCGTCATTACGCCGGTCACCCACTCGCTACCCACGCTCACCTGCAATGCCATCCAGATGATTGCCGCCGGCAACACACTAGTGGTCAACCCGCACCCCGGCGGCCGGCGCGTGGCCGCCGAGGGCGCGCGGCGGTACAACGAGGCGATTTACCGCGATTGCGGCATCGACAACCTGATCTCCGTCGTCACGGAACCCACGCTCGACACGGCCAACCAGGTGTTCACGCATCCCGGCATCGCCCTGCTGAGCGTCACGGGCGGGCCGGGCGTGGCGAAGGCGGCCATGAAGCAGGCCAAGCGGGCCCTGGTTGCCGGTCCCGGCAATCCGCCGGTGGTGGTCGACGAGACGGCCGACCTCGACCGCGCGGCGCGGTGCATCATCTACGGCGCGGCGTACGACAATAACCTGCTGTGCATCTCGGAGAAACAGGTGTTCGTGGTCGATCGCGTGTTCGACGCCATGATGGCCGCCATGGGGCGGGCCGGAGCGCTGCGGCTGAGCCCCGCTGAAGTAGACGCGCTCACTCGCGTTGCCATTGCGCCGCCGAGCGAGGAAACACACGGCCATCCGGTCGCGAATAAGGAGTTCGTGGGCCGCGACGCGGCCGACCTGGCCCGGGCCGTCGGGCGGAATGTCCCGGCGGGAACCGAACTGGTGTTCGGCGAGACAGACGAGTCGAACCTGTTCGTAGCCGCCGAGCAGATGATGCCGTTCCTGCCGTTCGTCCGCGCACGCGACGTCGACCATGCCATCGACATGGCCGTACGCAGCGAACACGGCTTCCGGCACACCGCGGTCATCCATTCGCATGACGTCACCCACATGACCCGCATGGGCAAGCGGATGGACACGACCATTTTCGTCAAGAACGGCGCAAGCCTCGCCGGGTTGGGCAACGGCGGCGAGGGGTACGGGTCGTACTCCATCGCCGGGCTTACGGGCGAAGGCATTACCACGCCGTACACCTACACCCGCGAGCGACGATGCACCATGGTCGATAGCTTGCGTATCCTCGGGAAATAGCGAATGTACTTCGGACGCGTCGTCGGGCAGGCAACCGCCACGGTGAAGCACCGTTCCATGAAGGGGGCGAAGTTGCTGCTGATTATGGCACTCAAGGCCGACGGGTCGCCCGAAGGGTATCCCGTGCTGGCGATCGATACTCTCGGCGCCGGCTGGGGCGATACGGTCATGATTTCAAGCGACAGATTAGGAACGCGGGATCTCCTTGGCGACAGGACCACGCCGGTGCAGTGGTCGGTCGTGGGCATTGTTGACGCATGAACCGGACAGAAGTCGATATTGAAAGGATCATTCGCGAGGTGCTCGCCGACCTGGGCGGTGCGCCGGCAGAAGCCGTGTGTAGCAACCCGGCCGAAAGTCGGCCGGCGGCCGCCGACACCAGGTCCGACGCACCGGACGACGCCGTTGTGCTGACCGCGCAGGTGGTAACCCTGGCACACCTCGGCGCTACAAAGCCGGCCGTGCGCCGGCTGGTTGTGCCCGCGGGCGCCGTGGTCACGCCGGCCGTGCGCGACGAGCTGCGCCGCCGCGGGGCGACGCTGGAGTACGGCACTGTGGCGAAGCCGTCTGCGGGCGGCACGTGCAGGTTGGCCGTCTGGAACGTGTCGAAGCGGTACGATCCCTCGCCACTGATGACCATGCTGCGGCGGGAGGGAACGCCCGCCGACCTGAAATCGTCCACCTGCCTCGTGGCCACAACCGACGCGCTGGCCGCCGTGATTCGCCGTGGCGGGACCGTCGGGCTGATCCTCACGCGCGAGCCGGCCGTGGCCCTGTGCCTGGCCAACCGCCACGCCGGCGTGCGGGCAGTCGTCGGGCGCGAGGCCCGGCAAGCCGCGGCCGACCTTGCGGCAGTTGGCGGGAACGTGCTGGTTGTCGATCGGACGTCCTGCACGTTATTCCAGATCAAGCAAATGGCTTCCGAACTGTGCCGCGGCGCCCCCCGCGCTTGCCCGGAAGAATTGAAAGAACGATTAGCGCAGGGTGGGTGAACCCGACCGCGGCGCGGTCAGAACCACCCACGCTACGAGAATGATACTTAACGAGCATGCGTATCGGCAAAGTCATTGGAACCGTGACGCTCAACGTCTGGCACCCGGACCTCAACGGGGCGAGCTTCAAGCTGGCCGTGCC
>JAVEUP010000028.1:0-56024 GCA_034005525.1 Thermoguttaceae bacterium
TACTTAGGGCTCGGGTACTCAAATAGGTCAGTGCCTCGGTGCTCTTCGCTTTCGGCATATTCTCTGTGCTGGTCATAGTCGAGATTGACCCGCTCACATGGAAGGCACTGCACGCCCGGACGCTTGATGCTGTCGTTGATTACTGTGATGATTCGTTGCATAGGCCCTGGACGTTCTAAAGCACGTTCGAAGACGAAAGGGGCGAGGGTCTTTGCTCATCCGTTACGCAGTTTTCCCTGAGCGATCCTTGAACTGCCCGGCCGGGACGGGTGCCCGGCGGCGGACGCCGTGGCGGCAACGATCGGAGAGGTGCGACCAGACTATGCTCGTCCAGACGTCTCTACGGCCCGTCATACTCCATCCCGTTGCTGGGCGCCGCAGTTGTCCGTCGGCGGCTCGTTGGTTTCCGGCGAGGGTGCCGGCCGCGGGAGAAATCACACAACGCCGAAAGCTCAATACCCCAATTCTCGCAACTCAACAACCCCGCTGTCAACCCGCCCCCCCACCCGCGATTTCCGCAGCGGGCACGTCGCCGGTACGTGCCAACTGAGGCGTTGATGGGTGGGCTTTCCTCAAAGATAGGCCGGCAGAAAGGCGCGGAGGGCGACAGTGTGCGCGAAGGGCGCGCGTACGGAGCGGAAAGAGAGGCAAGAACGGGGGAATCGGCAAGCTGGCAGGCGTCAGCCGAAGGCGGCGCGGCTGTGGGCGAGGCGCTGGAACCAACGCTTGCCGGTGGCCGCGGCGGCTTGCGTCAAATGCTCCGCCCGCCCGGCGGCGCGATGGAACCGGAGGACGAAAGTGCTTTACGCTCGCCTTTCGTTCTGCAACATTCGGGTAGACGCTGCACGTCGGCAGGGCGCTCTCATCGAGCAACGCCCGGCACTTCAGAAACCGCTGCTCTCGTCTATCCCTTGTAACGAGCCACGAACGCGCCCGTGTCGATGAAGATCACGAGGCGTCTCCATAGAGATAGCGGTCATGATTTGCCGCGACATCATCCGGACCACCATCGCGATAAACGGCTGTATCCGCGAACAAGGGATCTTCGGCCGGTTGCTGGGCAACCACGTGCTCAAGCGATTCTCGCAAGAAGTCCGGAACCGACATTCCGCGTGCATTGGCCTCGCGTTCGATCTTCGCTTTGAGTTCTGACGGAAGTGAAATCTGCGTGTCCATTGGGATACCTCGCGATTCGGAGCGTTCCACAACAGCCCATTCTACCCCATCCGCTCAACGCCGCCAACGTCCTCCTCAACGGTCGCATTCTGCCCCACTATCGGCCGGGAGGAAACGTCACCGAGCGAAGCGAGCCAGCCCGGTTCATTCAGGCTCGCGTTCATCGCTCTGTTCTGTGGCATCCGCCGTGCGAACGCTCTCCAAGGGAGTATTGACGAACCGGTACTTGCCGGACCGCTTCGACTCGTCCTGGTGTTGGCGATAGTACTCGAAGACCTTCTTTGGGTCGTCGTTGCATTCTGCGGAGATCATTCGACGAATGTTGCGCACTTCGTTTAAAGGGTCAGTCTCCATTAGGGTCATCCTCGCTGAGGTAGTTCAATGGCGTCGTCAGTAACGGGGTCGTCAAACCCAGTTCGTCGTTCACCCGATCAATGTGTCCGAATTTGTTGGGGTTTGCGAGATGCCTAGAACCCAGTTGAACTCGAACCGGGAAGCAGCAGCGGCTACGGGGTTTCTTGCCGGGGACCGCGCTGCCACGCTGCATTCTACCCCAGCTATCGGCTGGGAGGCAAGGGGCAGCGGCGGGGGCGTGTCGCAAGATTTTCCAGCAACCAAACGGGCGGTGATTCTGCCCGGTATAAGAGGTCGGGCCGCGTGCGATTCGCCACCGGGCCCGCCCCGGTGGGTCTGTGACTGGCCGGCGACAGGCGGACGCGCCACACTCCTCGTCCTCGCCTCTGCCGCCGCGGGAGCGGCGGCAGAGGCAAGGACGAGGGCAAACGGGTCTTTCCAAGCTCGGTGGTAGCTGGCCAATCATACATTCCCGGGACGAGCCCGGGGCTGACGGTATCGCGCCCCGGCGTCCGGGGAAACTGCAACTTGCACGCGCGAGCGAGTGTCAGGTCGCGTGCAAGAAGATCTTGACGCACAGCGGCGGGGTTTGCGGGGTTTTCACGACCAGGCCGGGCCAGGCGCGCCGACCGGTTCCCAAGCGATTTCCGCTTCCAACTGACTGCGACGGAAGACGGCGAGGTGGTCATAAAGTGTGACGACCTCGCACGGGCGACACCCGGGACGGATAACCCAGTATTCCTCAGTGCATCCGGGGTAACCAGACCCGGTCGCCCCGGCCTCACGTTCTTCCATGGACCGCCGGCCCCCCCGTTGGCCCGCCGTTCCTGTTGTGGTAGAATAGGTTAGGATTGTGAAGACATTGGTTCGGAGGTACGTGACATGCCCAGCCGAGGACACATTCAAAATGGCAGCGTCGTGCCGGAAGGCGAGTTTCCCTGGCCCGATGGAACCCCGGTGGTGGTTGATGCTGCGCGCGAACGCCCCGTCGCTCACTCACAGGACATCCCGACACTCTATGAGCGATTGAAGGAATTCATCGGTGTCGCGGATGACTTGCCCGCTGACCTGGCGGAGAACCACGACCATTATCTTCATGGGCGGCCGAAGGAATGAAGGCCGTCTTCGCAGCCGATGAGGGGCTCAGCGACGCCTTGACTGCCGATCATCACTTCGAGCAGGCTGGTTTCCGGGCACTGCTGGCGTAATGGACTTCTATGCCTTCGCGTAGGCGGGCCGAAGCGACTTCAGCATGGGATAGTGCTTGGTGTTGAGGGTCTTCAGTTCGGCATTTTCGGCTTCCGCGGTGGCGGCCAGGACGGCGTCGGCCAGGCCAATGCCGTGCGACTTGCCGTAATCGCGATTGTAAAGCCCTCCGGCCTTCGCAATGTCGCCGCTGACGGGCACAATGCGGAACAGGGCGACGAAGCTATCCAGGGCAGCTTGCTCCGCCTCGCCCTTGACGCCGGCGTACAATTCCGCAACGACGATGGACGACAGGATGATTCGAGAAGCATGGGCATGGACGAAGGCGACCGCTTTGCCGTGGCCCCGCAAGAAATCGACAAGAACGTCGGTGTCGGGTAGGATGGGCCGTGTCATGACCGGTCCCTGTTCCAATCGGACCGCATGGCGCTGAAATCGGGAAGATCGGTCCGATGCTTCCAAATCCCGGCGACCTGCTGCAAGACGGCTTCCCTGCGGCTGGGGCTCGATTGATCGATCAACCGGTCGACCGCCTCTCGAATGAGTTCGCTCTGCCTTCTTCCTCTAGCCTTCGCCAGAGCGGCCAAGGCTTTCCGTTGGCGTTCGGTCAGGTAGATCTGCGTGCGTACCATGCCATGTCTCCGGGGCTGTATACATCAGCATTATACATCATGCCGGTGGCAGGTCAATGGGTGCGAGCTGACCTTGCGGCGCGA
Organism: Thermoguttaceae bacterium; assembly: GCA_034005525.1. Taxonomy (GTDB): domain Bacteria; phylum Planctomycetota; class Planctomycetia; order Pirellulales; family Thermoguttaceae; genus PWXP01. The sequence continues at coordinate 3,453 of JAVEUP010000028.1, forward strand.
AAGCGCGGAGGAAGTGGCCTCTTTTTTCGGCTTGCAGTTCGGCTCGCGGTCTGTTAGGCTTGAGTATCTATACATATGACCACTTGGGAGCTGGGAGCTGGAAGATGGGATGTGGGGGGGGAAGAAAAGGTGTCAGGTTTCAGGTGTCAGGTGTCAGTAGCGGCCAGGCGGCCAGGGGGGCAACAAGGTGCGGGGGAGTGTGGAAAAGCGGTAAATTGCCACCCAAAACTGGGAAGCTCGGAGATGGAAGATGGGAGTTGGGGGGCGAAGAAGGTGTCAGGTTTCAGGTGTCAGGTGTCAGCAGCGGCCAGGGGGAGACGAAGAGGGGGGAGTGTGGAGAAGCGGAGAATTGCCATCCAAAACTCGGAAGCTGGGAGACGGGAGTTGGAAGTTGGGGGGAAGTAGGTTTCAGGTGTCAGCAGCGGCCAGGGGGTAGAAGTGGGGGGGCGAGTGTGGAAAAGCGGAAAATTGACACCCAAAAGATCGAGAGCGGGTTGGAGTAGGTGGACCACCGGGGGGTTAGGGTTTACAATCACGGCTGCGTTGGTCCAACCTTCCATCCAGCCGAGGTCTCGCCATGTCAGAACTCTCTCCCGAAGTGGCCGCGGTGCTCGAAACGCTCCCCTGCGACGAGTACGCGACGGCCGAGAAGCTCTTTGAGCAGTTGCTCACCGGGGGGCCGGACGTGATCCGGCAGCTTGTGGTCGCCGTCGGACCGAAGTTCGGCGACGCCGGCGGCGTGAAGCCGAAATATGCCGTCCACGGGCTGACCGTGTACGCCGGGCGCCCCGGCGCCGACGGCCAGCGAAGGCTGGTGGCCGGCGCGCTGGCCAAGGAACTCGGCGCCGAGCACTCCGACGAACTGAAAGCGTTTCTCTGCCGCCAGCTTCAGCTTTGCGGCACTGCAGGCGAGGTGCCTGCGCTGGCCGGGCTGCTGAAAAGCGATCGGCTGTGCGAGCCGGCCGCCCAGGCGCTTCAAGCGATCGGCGGCAATGCAGCCCTGAAGGCCCTGCGCGGCGCGCAAGAGAAGGCCGACGGCGACCGCAAGCGTACGCTCGACCAGGCGGTTGAGTTTGTGTCGAACCAGTGAGAACAACCCCCAGCATCATCGGAGACACGACCATGACGACATCGCACTTCACCCGGCGCCGTTTCCTGGGCGCCTCGGCCGCCGTGGCCGTCGGCGCGGCGATTATTCCTCGCCACGTGTTGGGCGCCGGCCAGCAACCGCCCAGCGAGACGGTCACCGGCGCGTTGATCGGCGTCGGCGGGCGCGGCCTGGGGAGTTGGGGGGCGATGGGCCTGGGCAATCCACGGATGCTCGCCGTATGCGATATTGACGACGAGCACATCGCCAAGGGATTGAAGAGCCCCCATGCCTCGCCTGAGACAAAAGGCTACAAGGACTTCCGCCACGTGATGGACCGCAAGGACATCGACGTGATCTGCATCGCCACGCCGCCCCATTGGCACGCACTGCAATGCATTGCCGCAGCGCAGGCCGGAAAGGACATCTTCTGTGAGAAGCCGATGACGAAGTTCATCGCCGAGGGACGCGCCGTGGCCGACGCAGTGGCCAAGCACAAGGTGATCTTCCAGATCGGCACCTTCGGCCGGTTCAAGAGCGACCGCGCCGTCCACAAGCTCTACGGCAGCGGCCTGGTGAAGGAATCGGGTGTGTTGGTTCGGGCCACGGTGCCCCTGCGGGTTGGGCGGACCGACCTGGAGGAAGGCACGCCTGCGCCGCCGGAGCTGGATTACGACATGTGGCTTGGGCCGGCGCCTTTCAAGCCGTACCATCCGCTTCGGGTCCATTACAACAACCGCTTCTACTGGGACTACGAAGGGGGCGACTTGACTAACTTTGGCCATCACCGGATCGACCCGTTCAACTACCAGTACGCCAAGGACGACACCGGGCCGGTGGAAATCGAGCCGCACGGCCAGTTCCCGCAGCATCCCGACGCCGTCGGGCCCTGGGGATGGGTCGAGCTGAAATACGCCGACGGCGTGCGATTCGTCGTCGAGACGGGCAAATGGGGCACCCCCTACGACCGCCCCGCCGGCAAGACGCCGAGCCTCACCCCCGAGGACCAGGAGAAGCTCGACGCCATGCCCGACCCCGAGCCGCTGGTCAGCTTTCGCGACGCCATCCGCACCCGGCAGCAGGCCGGCGGCCACGCCGAAGCCGCGCACCGTAGCGTAACCGCTCTGCACCTGGCCAACATCGCCCTGCGCGTCGGCCGCAAGCTCCGCTGGGACCCCGCCGCCGAGCAGATCGTCGGCGACGAGCAGGCCAACCGCTTCGTGAACATCCCCATGCGGGCGCCGTGGCGGTTATAGAGGCCCATTCTCCGGCTCGCGCCCCGGATTTCGCCTTTGACCTTGAGCGGTCTCAGCCGTTATACTACCGCTCCAATCACCGGCCCCGCCTGGCGGCCGGATCGGCATCTAGTCATTGTGGTGCAAGGCACCGTTGCCGAAGGGGTTCGATGGGCCGGGGAACCTGCGGTGGCACGAATCGTTCGGACACCGCTTACGAGGTAGGTCTCGCATGGAACTTCCGTCCCGCTCCCAGGGCGACCAGCTTCTCAAGCCGGGCGAAATGGCGCGTCTCAGGCTGCGGCTGCGCAACATGGCTTGCCGCCATGATCTGACCAGCGTCATCGCCTGCGCGTTCGATCACCGCACTCGCATGCTGCCGTTCCTGTATGCCGATATGCAGATGGCGCCTGCCGGCGTAAGGGCGATCGGGTCGGCGATGGTCGATGCGGGGTTTCCGAAGACCCGCGTGGTCCTCCAGCAATGGAACCCAAAGTTCCGGCCGTCGCAGATGCGGCTCGACGGAAGGGTTCCCGACCTGTTCATGGTGTCGAGCATGCTCCTGCACACTCAACCGTGCCGGCAGTTGATCCGCGACGCCTGCCGGATTGCCCCCGAACATCGACCGCTGATCCTTGCCGGGGGACCGAAGGTGATTTACGAGCCGTGGGACGTGTTCGGCTCCGAGCCGGACGATCCCTGGGGAGCCGACGTTGCCGTAACCGGTGAGGAGTACGTTTTGCTCGAGTTGCTGGAGGTGGTTCTGTCGACGCGTGCCGAGGGCGAGTCGATGCGCTCGGCATTTCGCCGCGCCCGCGACGGCGGAGCCCTCGACGCCGTTCCCGGACTCGTCTACTCGCGCACCGATGCCCGGGGACGCGTAGAGGAGTTGGTTGATACGGGCATTCAGCGCCTGCTGAGCGACCTGGACGAGTTGCCTCACCCCGCGCTGGGCTACGAACTCCTGGAAGCGCCGAGTTCCGAGCCGACGTTGGCCTCCGCCGCCTTGCCGGCCGATCGTGTTCGCAAGCACAGCCGGGTCGGCTCCCTTGTGATGACGCTCGGGTGCAAATTCCGCTGTTCGTACTGTCCCATTCCCGCGTACAACCAGCGACAGCAGCGCGCCAAGAGCGGCGAGCGGATTGCCGATGAGATCGAACAGATTCACGACAGGTTCGGCATTCGCTTGTTCTTCGGCTGCGACGACAATTTTTTCGCCGACGCGAACCGGGCGCTGGACATAGCCGAAGCACTCGCGCGAAAGGTCGATGCCGGTTCGCGGCCGCACTGCAAAGTGCGCTGGGCGACCGAGGCGACCATCCACGACGCGATTCGGATGAAGGAGCACTTGCCTCTGTTTCGCACGGCGGGGCTTCGAGCCCTTTGGCTTGGCGTCGAGGACCTTACCGGGGCATTGGTGCAGAAGGGGCAGAACAAGGATAAGACGATCGAAGCGTTCGGCCTGCTACGCGAAAGCGGCATCTTTCCCATCCCCATGTTGATGCACCATGACGAGCAGCCGCTGGTCTCGCTGCGCGATCATTCCGGGCTGCTCAATCAACTGAAGGCTCTCCGGAAGGCCGGAGCGGTGTACATGCAGGTGCTCATGCTCACGCCCGCGCCCGGCTCCAAGTCGTATGAGGACTGCTTCCGCTCCTCGCTGGCGCTGAAGCGAGTCGGCGGCCAGAAGATCGAGGGTCGCCATATGAGCGCCCTGCACGTGGTTGCCTCGCGCCACGGGCGGCCGTGGACCCGGCAACTGAACCTGATCGCAGCGTACGCCTACTTCTTCAATCCGCTGCGTCTGCTTGCGGCGATGTTGTTTCCAAAGACCTGGATTCCGCGGGTCGATGAGGAGGCCATCCCTGCCGGGAACAGCGTCCCGAAGCTCGCACGCCGCATGCGCCGCAAGCTGGTGGCCTGGTTTGCCGACTCAGCCATTCAGGCAGTCGGCATCTACGGACTGTTTCGTACCGTCCCCACGCTGCTCCGCTGGACACGGCGCTTGTGTCGCGGCCCCATCGAGCGGCAGACGGCGGCGCCCACAAGCCGGATTCCCATGCGCAGCCCCGACGGATCGCCAGCCAGCCACGCCCTGGGCGGCACGCCGGTTCCGATCGAGAAGTTCGTATTGCCGTCGCAAAGGGACGTTCGTGAGCCGGCCCGGGGTGAAGCCGCAGGCGGTCGACGCGTTCCAGCAACTCAAAGGGAATGATCCGACTGAACAGACAGGACTGCAATACTCTCGAGGCAAGGATTCCCGCCGCCGATAGGGACGCGCCTGCAACCCTTGACTACGGGGTCCCTCGTGCTTAGACTCAACCCTATGGGAAATGCGGTTTCCTGACAGTCACATTCCAGAGAGGACTCGAGCTATGAACTATGTACCGACGTTTGCCCTCACGATGATCCTGCTTGTCCCGCCAGCGGCACTGCAGGCGGCCGAACCCGTTCCGCCTGAAGGTTTCCGTGCCATCTTTAACGGCAAAGACCTCACGGGCTGGCATGGTCTGAATCCGCACAGCGCTGCAAGGCTCAGCGACGAGAAACGCGAGGCGAACCTCCAGCAGCAGCGGGCCGCCTTTGCGGACCATTGGCACGTCGAGAATGGCGAATTGGTCAACGACGGCACGGGCCCCTACGCGACGACCGACGAGGAGTTCGGCGACATCGAGCTTCTCCTCGAATACAAGACCGTGCCGAAGGCCGACAGCGGCATCTATTTGCGCGGTACTCCGCAAGTCCAGATATGGGACTGGAATCAGGTCTTCGATCCGCAGAAGCCGGACCGCAAACCGCACCTGGGATCCGGCGGCCTGTTCAACAATACCCCCGGTTCTCCGGGACGCGATCCGCTGGTGCTGGCGGACAGACCGTTCGGCGAGTGGAACAGCTTCCGCATCCGCCAGATCGGCGATCGCACCTCGGTGTGGTTGAACGATAAGCTCGTCGTCGACGACGCCGTGATGGAGAACTATTGGGATCGTTCGCAGCCCCTTCCCGCCAAAGGCCCGATCATGCTGCAAACCCACGGCGGCGAGATCCGCTGGCGCAACCTGTTCGTGCGCGACATCAGCCCGGAGCCGCCTGCGGTCCGCATTGAGAAGGACGTAACGTATCTCGAACCGGATCGGGCTGAGAAGGCCGATCTCTACCTGCCGCCGGTATTCGAGCCCGGAAAGAAGTATCCGGGGATCGTGATCATCCACGGCGGCGGTTGGACCGGCGGCGATAAACGTGGAGGCCGCGAGATCAATATCGGCACCACGCTCGCCTCCCACGGCTACGTATGCATGTCCATCAACTACGCCCTGGCCAAGTCCGGCTCGCCGACCTTTCCGCAGAACATCCAAGAGTGCAAGCGGGCCGTGCGCTGGCTGCGCAAGAACGCCGACCGGTTCCAACTCGACGCCGACCATATTGGGGCCATCGGCGGTTCGGCGGGCGGGCACCTGACGGCCCTGCTGGCCGTCAGCGGGCCGGAAGTGGGAATCGATCCGGCGGAGGATGCCGAGTACTCTTGCCGCATCCAGGCCGCGGTGCCCATGTACCCCCATTGCGCCGCTTCGTGGGAGGGCCGGGTCCCGCCGACGCCCTATCCGACGCTGCCCATGTTCGCCCAGCCGCAGGCGGAGGCGCCGGAACTGTGGGATTCCGCCTCGCCGATCAAGCAACTCTCGAAGGACGACCCGCCCATGCTGATCCTCCACGGCACGGCCGACAAGACCACGCCGCTGGACCAGTCCACGCGTTTTCACGAGGCCGCACTAGCGGCGGGCGTGCAGAGCGAACTGATCGTCATCGAAGACGCCCCGCACAGCTTTCACCTTCAGCCCAAGCAGCGGGACCTCCGGCCCGAGGTCATTGGGTTCTTCGACAAACACCTCAAGCCGAACAAGTGAGGAAGCAGATGGGGATGGATGAAGGCAACCTGCTCGACGGCGAACTTCAGAAGCGGACCTCGGCGATTGCCTACGGGATCAGCCGCGCGCTGGGCGAGTTGTGCCGAGACAGGGCAATTCTGGAGGCCCAGAACGAATGGTTCGACATCCAGCAGTACGCAGGCGCGGGACACTGCTCGGTCGCCGGCAAGCCGGGGGTTCATAGCCAGATTGAGACGCAATGGCCGGGTCCCGGCGAGGGGATGCCGCGCCGCGATTGCACGGCATGGTTGGTGGTGACCTGGCGGGATCATGCCATTGAAGTCGTGACGGCATCGTGGCGGGATTTCCCGCAGTGTGTCCGCTGGCAGTGGATCGTCGCGGAGACCATGGAGATTGCCGAGGGTTTCTTCGATGCGGTCTGCGAGTGGTGCCACGAGACGCGGGGCGAAGTGCTGGTGTTCTCGGAGGGAACCTGGGAAAAGAGCGCGGAATTGTTTCGGGCGATCGCCGCGACGAGCTTCGAGTCGCTCGTACTCCAAGGAAGCATGAAAGAGGAGCTTCGGCAAGACTTTGAGAGCTTCCTTGCCTCACGGCACGTCTATGAGCAATATGGTGTGCCGTGGAAACGGGGTGCGCTCTTCCTGGGGCCGCCCGGCAATGGGAAGACCCACTGCGTCAAGGCACTGGTGAACGCCCTGGACGTGCCGTGCCTCTACGTTCAGAGCTTCAAAGCCTGCTATTCGAGTGAGCAGTCGGGAATCAAAGCGGTGTTTCAGCGAGCGAGGAAGTCGAATCCTTGCCTATTGGTTCTCGAGGATGTCGACGCCCTGGTTACGCCCGAAAGCCGCGCGTTCTTCCTGAATGAGCTGGACGGATTTGCCGACAACGCCGGGATCATAACGATCGCGACGAGTAACCACCCGGAACGGTTGGACCCTTCCATCCTCGAACGCCCGAGCCGATTCGACCGGAAGTATCGCTTCGAACCGCCCGGCGCGGCGGAGCGAGCGGCGTACCTGGCGCTGTGGCACGACCGGACCGCAGTGGAAATGCGGCTCTCTTCAGAAGAGATGAGCCAGGTTGTGGAATGGACCGATGGCTTCTCCTTCGCGTATTTGAAGGAATTGATCGTATCATCGCTGACGAGTTGGATGTCGAGCCGAGTTGCCGGTGGAATGGGTCGCATCATGCGAGAACAGGCGATGAAGCTGCGGGAGCAGATGGGACGCGAAGCCGACGATCCTGCACCCGCGTCGCCGGCCCTGACCGCCTCGTCTGGGCCGGGAAACGACGGGCATGCAGACGGGTAGGGTGGGTAGTTCCGGCCGCATCGTGCTTCGCGAGGACGATTCACCTTCCCGAGCGGCCGGGTTCAACCACGCGTTCGGACCGGATAGCGCGCGTGGGTGAACCCGGCCGTATGCCAAGGTGAGCTAGCCCGCCGCCGGAACCGGCAATGCTCGTGAGCGTTCCCCGGCCCGGCACAAACGGCCGGAACCACCCACCCTACGCATGCTTGCGGCGCCCGTGCCGACGCCGTATGATGGAGGCAACGTTCCGTCCCACCTTCCCGCCCGAGCCTGCCATGAAAGCCCTCCAACTGCTACTCGCCGCGTTTTGTCTGTTCAGTTTCGGCCTTGCGGATCGAGTTGCCGCGGCGGAACCGGTCACCTTTTACGTTGCGCCCGGCGGCAACGACGCCTGGTCGGGCCGGGCGGCGGAGCCGATGGCGGCCGAGAACGACGGCCCGTTCGCCACCATCGGCCGGGCGCAGGAGGCGCTGCGCGGGCTGCGGAGTGATGGAGTGCTTCCCGGCCCGGTGACCATTCGCATCCGCGGCACGCATCGCCTGACTGAGCCGCTGGTCATCACGCCGGACGATTCTGGCACCGCCGACTGCCCCGTGACGTTTACAGGCTACGAGGGAGAACGGCCGGTCCTTTCGGGCGGCCGGCCCATTACGGGCTGGCAGGAAGGCCAGGGCGGTGTGTGGACTGTGGAGATTCCCGAAGTGAAGGCCGGCGAGTGGCGATTCTTGCAGTTGTTCGTCAACGGTTCCCGGCGGCGGCCGGCTCGGTCGCCGAACACCGGCTACTATCGCATCGCCGAACTGCTGCCGGGACCGCCCGACCCGCGTGCCAAACCGATCGCCCGCGACAGGTTCGTGTTCACCTCCGGCGACCTCCGCCCCTGGCAGCGACTGGGCGACGTGCGCGTGGTGCTGATGCACTCGTGGGAGACGTCCATCCATCCGATCAAGTCGATCGACACCGAGGCGAGCATCGTCGAGTTCGCCGCGCCGATGCGCGAGTGGTGGAGCATCGGCTACTGGGAGCCGAACCAGCGCTATTACGTCGAGAACGCGCTGGAACTGCTGGACGAGCCGGGTGAGTGGTACCTCGACCGGACGACCGGCGTCTTGAGTTACATGCCGCTGCCCGGCGAGGACCTCCGGGAGGTCGAGGTCATTGCCCCGGTGCTGACCGAACTGGTCCGCCTGGACGGCAACGCGGATGACAGCCGCTTCGTCGACCAGGTCGCGCTGCGCGGCTTGACCCTGCACCATGCCGATTGGGTGCTGGTACCCGAGGGCAATAGCAGCACGCAGGCGGCCGTGACGGTGCCGGCCGCCGTCATGGCCGCGGGCGCGCGGCACTGTGTGCTGGAAGACTGCGAGATCGCCCACGTGGGCACGTACGGCGTCTGGTTCGGCCGCGGCTGCAAGGACAACCGCATCGAGCGGAACCACATCCACGACCTCGGTGCCGGCGGCGTCCGCATTGGCGAGGACCGCAGGGCCGAGCACGACGTGGCCGAGGCCAGCCGGAACATCGTCACCAACAACTACATCCACGACGGCGGCCACGTGTACGCCGCAGGCGTTGGGCTGTGGCTCGCGCAGAGCAGCCACAACACCATCTCGCACAACGAGATCCACAGCTTCGACTATTCGGGCATCTCGGTCGGCTGGAACTGGAACGAGGCTCCCAACCGCACCCACAACAACACCATCGAGTACAATTACGTCCATCATGTGGTCCGCGGCGTGCTGAGCGACGCGGGCGGCATTTACACCTTGGGCGTGCAACCCGGTACGGTCATCCGCAACAATATCTTCCAGGATATCTGGCCATACATGGGCAGTCCGGCGATGGCCTGGGGAATCTACTTCGACGCCGGCAGCCGGGGAATGCTCGTGGAGAACAACATCGTGTACCACACGCTTACCGGCGGCTTGATGAACACCGGCCGGCCGGACAACATCGTCCGCAACAACATCTTCGCCCTGAGTGCCCGGCACGCGGTGTGGCGTTACACGCAGGAAGGCGATCCGCCCTCGACCGTCGAGCGGAACATCTTCTACCTGACGCAGGGAGACCTGTTCCACAACGACGGCGGGCGGATCGATGATCGCACCCACTGGGATCATAACCTCTACTGGCGCACCGACGGCGAGCCCCTGGAGTTCTACGGCGTGGAGTTCGCCGAATGGCAGGCCAAGGGACTGGACCGTAACTCGCGGGTGGCCGATCCGAAGTTCGTCGACCCGGCGCGGTTCGATTTCCGCCTTCAGCCCGATTCGCCTGCACTTCAGCTCGGCTTCAAGCCGATCGATACGAGCCGCGTCGGGCTGATCGGGCCGGCCGAGTGGCGCCAGTTGCCGAAGCAGGCCGAGTTCCCGCCCACGGTACTGCCCCCGCCGCCGGCCCCGCCGGAGCCGGTGCCCATCGACGACGGCTTCGAGGCGACGCCCGCCGGCCGGTTGCCTGCGCTGGCCACGGTGATGGAAGAAGGGCGTGGCGACGAAGTGCGCGTCACGGCGGAGAAGGCGGCCTCGGGTCGGCACAGTTTGAAGGTGCTCGACGCCCCGGGGCTTCAGCACGCCTTCAACCCGCACTTCTTCTACACGCCGCACTTCCGGACCGGTCGCACCGTGTTGAGCTTCGACTTGCTTCTGGAGCCCGGCGCCGTGCTCGCCCACGAGTGGCGCGACGCCTCGTCGCCGTACCGCACGGGGCCGTCGTTGCGGATAGCCGCCGGAGGCAAACTCGCAGCCAACGGGCGGGAGTTGATGGACGTGCCGGCGGGTGAATGGTTCCGTGTCGAAATCGCCTGCACACTCGGCAAGGAGGCCGACGGGACCTACGACCTCAGCGTCACGCTGCCCGGTGCATCGCCCCGCTCGTTCCCCGGGCTGGGTTATCCGGGCCTCAAACTCCAGCGGCTCGAATGGCTCGGCTTCGTGAGCCTTGCCCAAGAGAAAACCGCATTCTACCTCGACAACATCAAACTGAAACAATAGCGCGTAGGGTGGGTGGTTCCGGCTGCGTACCAAGGGGCTACACCTTGGCTTGTGATATCCGAAGCAGCCGGGTTCACCCACGCGGGCTCATGGCCGCGCGTCCCTCGCCACATGTTGGCGCACGACAACGTGCCGGATAGAATCGGTGGAAATGCTGGGCCCGGGTCCGCGTGGGTGAACCCGGCTGTTTGCCAGCATTACCCCAACCGCCGCCGAATGCCGCGCGGAGCGCGAGCGTCAACCCGCCGGCAACGACAGCCGGAACCACCCACCCTACGTCAATGTAGGGTGGGTGGTTCCGGCTGCGTACCAAGGGGCTACACCTTGGCTTGTGATATCCGAAGCAGCCGGGTTCACCCACGCGGGCTCATGGCCGCGCGTCCCTCGCCACATGTTGGCGCACGACAACGTGCCGGATAGAATCGGTGGAAATGCTGGGCCCGGGTCCGGTGGGTGAACCCGGCTGTACGGCAAGCCAAACCCAACCGCCGCCGGAACGCCCCGCGGCGCGTGAGCGTCAACCCACCGGCAACGACAACCGGAACCACCCACCCTACGATCTGCGGGGAATGGTGATGAGTTGGTATCGACGGTGGCGGAAGCCGGGCGGCATCTACTTCTTCACGTGCGTCACGCACAACAGGAGGCCGTTGTTGACTTCGCCGGAAGCTCGGCCGCTCCTGCACGAAGCGATCGCAAAGACCCAGACGGAACGGCCTTTCGACATACTCGCCTTTGTTCTGCTGCCGGACCACATGCATACGCTTTGGCAGCTTCCTCCCGGCGATGACAGGTACAGCCTGCGGTGGCGGCTGATCAAGGCCCGGTTTACTCACGACCTGCTGGAAGCGGGATATCGGGAGCCGGCGCAGAGTGTATCACGAGCGAGGCGTGGCGAGCGGGCCGTTTGGCAACGCCGAGGTTGGGAGCATTGCATTCGCGACGAATCGGATTGGAAGTGGCACCTTGATTACATCCACTGGAATCCGGTCAAGCATCGACTCGTTCCGGCTCCACGGCTGTGGCCCTATTCGACCTTCATGAAGTTCGTTCGCCTCGGCGAGTACGAAGAGCACTGGGGCGATCAAATGCCCGCCAGCCTGGAGAATTGGACGCCTCCCGGCAGCTTCATCGAATGACGTAGGGTGGGTGGTTCCGGCTGCGTATCGAGCGGCGACACCTTGGCTTGCGGCATCCGAAGCAGCCGGGTTCACCCACGCGGTCCTCGCCGCGCGTCCCACGCCATATGTTGGCGCACGACAACGTGCCGGATAGAATCGGTAAATGACGCCCGGCCCGCGTGGGTGAACCCGACTGTATGCCCGGGTCATCCCAACCGCCGCCGGAACGCCCCGCGGCGCGCGAGCGTCAACCCGCCGGCGACGAACAGCCGGAACCACCCACCCTACGCGCTTAATCCGGAGGCAACACCCATGAATCGACGCACGCGCTTTCCGACCTTTGCGATATTGCTCCTGCTTCCTTTGGCAATCGACCTCGCCGCCGCCGAGCCCGAGTTCAGCTACCCGCCCGAAATCACGCTGGAAGAGGTCCGGCAGTGGATCGATCGGGCCGAGCTAAGCCGCCCGCGCCTGCTGGCCGGGCCGGAAGACCTGGCGAAGCTACGCCAGTCACTCGAAGCCGATCCCCTGCGGCGGACGCTGGCCGACGGCGTTCTGCGCGAGGCGCGGCTGATGCTCGATATTGCTCCGATCAAGCGGGAGTTGCAGGGACGGCGGCTCCTGGGCGAGTCGCGCCGATGCTTGAAGCGAGTGCTTACGCTTTCGATGGCGTACCAGCTTTCGGGCGAAGACGCGTTCGCCGAGCGTGGCCGGAAGGAAATGCGGGCCGTCGCGCGCTTTTCCGACTGGAACCCGAGCCATTTCCTCGACGTGGCGGAAATGACCCTCGCCCTGGCGATCGGCTACGACTGGCTGTACGACCAGCTTGACGAGCCCGCTCGCGAGGAAATCCGCGCGGCGATTATTGAGAAGGGCGTCTCGCTGGCGTTCGAAGAAGGACGCCGAAACTGGTGGATTCGCGCGCGGAGCAACTGGGGGCAGGTGTGCCATGCCGGGCTGACTGCCGGCGCGCTGGCCGTCATGGACCATCACCCCGACCTTGCCGCCAAGACGGTCCACAACGCACTGGAGAACGTGGTCCATTCGATGGCCGTTTACGCCCCCAAGGGCAGTTACCCGGAAGGCCCCGGATACTGGGTCTATGGCACCAACTTCAATGTCGTCCTGATCGGCCTGTTGGAGAGCGTGTTGGGAAGCGACTTCGGCTTGACTGGGGCTCCGGGCTTTGACCAGACGGGGCAGTACCTTAGCCTGATGACCGGCCCGTCGGGACGGTACTTCAACTATGCCGACGGCGGATCGGGCCGCGGCGCCGACGCCGCCCTGTTCTGGTTCGCCACGCGCTTCAGCCGACCCGACTGGCTGCTGGGCGAGCCCGACCGCGTGCGTGCGGCAGTCGGCGGCGTTAGCCAACGTTCGGCCGCCGGAGGTGGCGGGCGACTGCTGCCGCTGGCACTGTTGTGGATGGACGCCGTCGAGGAGCGGCCGGACCTCCATATGCCGCTCCATTGGCAAAGCGAGTCCCGAATACCGGTCGCGGTACACCGCAGTCGTTGGACCGACCCGAAGGCGACGTATGTCGGGCTGAAGGCTGGGTCGCCGTCGGGCCCCCACGGACATATGGACGTCGGTTCGTTCGTCCTCGACAGCGACGGCGTGCGCTGGGCGGTCGATCTGGGCGCCGAAGGCTATCACCGGATCGAATCGCGCGGAATGAGCTTCTGGAGTTCCGCCCAGAACTCCGACCGGTGGAAAGTCTTCCGCCAGAGCAACCTTTCGCACAACACGCTGGTCATCGACGGCCAACTCCAGCGTGCGGCCGGCCATGCCGGGATCGTTCACTTCTCCGACGATCCGGAGTTCCCATGCTCCGTGGTCGACATGAGCCCGGTCTACGAGGGGCAGGCCACCTCGGTGCGGCGCGGCGTGGCGCTGCTGCCCTCGGGCGAGGTGCTCATCCAGGACCAGTTGACCGGGCTGAAGCCCGGCAGCCGTGTGCGCTGGGGCATGGTCACCCCCGGCACGCCCGCGGAGGCCGGGGCCGCAGGCATCGAGCTTGCGCAAGGCAAAGCCCGGCTGGGCTTGCACATTCTGGCCCCGCAGGCTTTGGCCTGGCAGATTATCGATACGGCCACGCCACGGAACGAGTGGGATTCGCCCAATCCCGGAACTTGCATGGTCGCCTTCGAGGCCGTCGCATCCGATTCGGGCGAACTGACGCTTGCCGTCCTGGCCACGCCGGGTAGTTGCGAGGCGTCTGTCCGCGAGTCGCTCCGGGTCAAAACGCTCAAGCAGTGGTAATGCCGGTCAACTCGCCGGTCTGCCCGCAGGATTGCCGCCGTCACCGGCGGAGGTCTACGGTGTCTTCCACGGTACCGCCTTTGAGTGACCGAAGACTCACTTTCCACGGCCCGGAGCCCTTTACGAGCCAGCGGATATACACTGCGCCCATGCCGGGAATGGTGGGAATGCGCAGCCGGTCGGGCTCCTTCGTTTGCTCGGTGGCGTTGAGGAAGAACGGGGTGTCACTCCGAATGCCCGCAATGATTGCAAGGCCTTTGCCTTCGATTCGCGCGAGGTCCGGCGGGGTGATGTTGTTGGCCACGTCGACCGCGGCGCGCGTGGGCATGAGCTTCGGGTTCGCAAACGCTACGGTAATCTCGGCCAGATCGTCTCCCACCGCCTTTGCCTCCAGCCGCTGGATGCGAACCTGCGGCATCTGGTCGGCATGGTACAGACTGAAAGCCATGTTGCGGTGACATTCCTCTTCGAGCATAAACGAGGGGGGCTGGCGGCCCCAGGTCTTCTTCATGCCGCCGACTTCAATGGTGCCGTATTGCGGGTGATCCAGTTCGCGCCACGGGACAACGCCGTCGCCGAACAACAGCAACTGGTCGAACTTCGCCCGCGTTTCCTCCGTAGCGAAAAACCGGCCGGCGTCGGTTTCACGGAAGAAGTTCTCCGGCGAGAACAGCTCGTTGGTGAACGCGAAGATTCCCCGCATGGCGTAGAGCCAGTCGACCTCCACTCCGTAGCCCTCGTACAGGTCGTGGGCCATGGTCACGTACTTGTAGCCCGGCAGAACCTCTTGTCCGCGCTTGCCCAAGGCATCGAATACGGCCACGTCGGTCCTGTCCCAGTTTTCCGACTTCCTCCCCGGCCCGCGCAGGATCATGCCCGCCGCGTTGTGGTACGACTGCGCGGCGGCAATGTTCGGATGTTCGAGGATGAACCGGGCGGCCATGCGGTTCGGGCCGACCCACAGCGGGTAGGGGCCTGCGCCTGACTGCACGTACTCCGGCTGCCACTGCCAGGGCCAGCCGCGGTTCGGATCGTACCCGCCTGGAGGGTCCTCGTTGATCGACCCGTCGCCGTCGGTGTCGTAACCCTCCGGACCGAGCAGCCGATACTCGCCCGGCTGATCGGGCTCGGCGAGGATCATCACGTTCGGATACTTCGGATGCGGTATGTGCCGGCCGCTGGGATCGTGCACCCGCATTTGCGTAATGTGGCCGTCGCCGTCGAGGTCGTTCGGCCCGTCCTCGTCGAACAGTCCGTCCCGGTCGGCGTCGAAGGGGCGCATGCCCGTGCGCGGCGTGTGCGTGCTGGCCGGGCCGTGCATGTGGGCGTCGCGCGAGTCGAGGCTGAGCATGGGCACCATGTAAAAGGTGCGTTCGTCGACCAGGCGGGTGATGAACTCGTTACGGCCGTACATCTCCAGCAGATACCACGCGGTGTACAGCGTCACCTCGGTCGACTGGATTTCGTTGCCGTGGATGCCACCGTCGATCCAGAAGGCCGGCTTGCTCCGGTGGTCACCGGTGCGGGGATTCGAGATGGTCAGCAGCCAGATCTCCCGCCCGCCGTACGACTGGCCGAGGCTCCGCAAAGTGGCACGGTCCTTGTGTTCGCCGGCAAACGCCTTCAGCAGGCGCGTGGCCTGGGCGTAGTCGTAGTAGCGATTCCACTGGACGGGCACCTTCGGATCGGCCGGCGCCCCGACGGGTTGATAGAGCGGCTCGCTACCGACGGCAGCAGATACCACAGAAACAAGGATGAAAAGGGCAATCCAGTGCTGCAAGTGTTTCATGATGGGCTTTCAATAGGTTGCGACTATCGTGGGATAAGCTTCCAGCTTGTCATGTTGCCGATTTGCCGGGAAGTTTGTCTCGCGTAAGAATGACACGCTGGAAGCGTATCCCACGTATTCCACCGTTCTACTCGCTTGCGCCGCTCCAATTCGCCAAGAGGCTCTTCGCCCATTGGGCGTCGGCTTCGGAAAGCGGCGGTTCCACCTCGCCCTCGTAATCGAGCGAGTAGTCCATGCACGCGCGGTCATAGACGGCGGTGAATGTCGCTTGCAGGTCGAGGACAACGTCGGGGTCTTCCGGTTCCAGTGGAATGGGGATGGACGGCAGCGCCTGCCGGAGCGACCAGGGGTAAACGTCGGCCTTCGGGCGGCGGCTGCTCCGCGACACGAGCGCGAAGTAGTCGGCCGGCGGCAGCGGCTCGACGGTGGGCATCCGCTCGCCACCGCGCAGCAGATCGAGTTCCACCAGGTGTGTCTTGCACTCCAGCACGCCGTCGCGCTTGGCGGTGTACACCTCGCGTCCCAGGGTGCGAGGCTTCTTGTTCGTGGGCGAAAGTACCTCGATGACCGTAACCACGCGGCGCGGCTTGCGCAGCCGGACGGTCAGATAGGCCTCACGATGCTCCGCCGGCATCGGCAGGGTGAGCGTTACGGGCTCAGCAACACCTACTGCGCCGGCCTCTTCACGGCTTGTGACGCGACGAGCGGATTCCAACTCGATGGCCACGTCGGGTCGGATGAAGCGTTCCGGATCGTAGGGATTGGTCTCCAAATACACGCGGCGTTCGGCTTCGACAACATACTTTGGCCGGATACGCGGAGCCAGTGTATTGAGCATCTCCGCGATCAGAAGCATGTGGAAACTGGGCCACGAAGGCCCCTCCAGGTAGGGGTCCATTCCTGGAAATGGCGATGGCATGACACGCTCCTTCACAAAACCGATGATCCTCTGCAATCTCCTCCGACATCCACTGGATTATACCCTGTTACGGCTCCTTGAGGGGAACCGACTTCCTTACTTGCCCCACCGCCGGCGCCCACGCCCGCACACGAACCTTCGGCTTGGTCTGCGGCGACAATCGCACCAGCCAGGCTTCGGTGGCATGGCCGCCGTGGCCGGCCAGGGTGGGCAATCGGCGCCGGGGGTGGCCGGTCACCAGCGAAGCACCGTCCGGCAGGTCGATTGCGATTTGCACGGGCTGCGTTTGCCTGCTGATCTCACCCATTTGCGGAAACGTGGGCAGTTCACCGTCGTTGGCAACGGTGGCCGAAACGCGCCACACGCCGCCGCCGAGCGATTCCGCTTTCGACTCGGCGATTCGCAGTTTCGGCACCATGCCGGCAATGCGGCAGAGGAACTCGACGTGTTTGCCGTCGAGACCGTCCAACTCGGCCAACGGTGGATTGGTGCGCCGGTACGGCTTGAATCCACCCACTTCAACGCGCCGGTCGGGGAAGTCGGGATGCTCGATCGGCTGCCATGGCACGAAACCGTCGATTCCCTCGCGATCGAACCAGGCCAGCGCCCGCAACTCATCGCGTCCGCGCTGCTCGTCGCTCGGCTTCTTGGCGGTTGCCGGCTCGTCTTTCGCCGGTTCCGCCGGCGTTTCGCTGTCGGTTTCACTTTCGGCAGATTCATCGTCGGCATCAGCGTCGGCGTCCTTGTCGGTTGGCGGCTCTTCGACTTTGTCGCTTTCCGGCTCGGCGGGGTCCGTCGGCGGAATCCACCACGCGCGGGCTGCCAGCGACCAGCGGCCGTAGTGGAAGTAGGCCCAATCGCTCACGGAACCGTTGCCTTCGGGCGACTGCGGCGCGTCGCTGCCCCCGTGCAGTTCACGGTAGAGCGTGGCCATGCGTTCGAGGTGCGGCGCATCGGCCGCGAGGAGCTTCGTCTTGATCTTGCCCTGCTTTTCCGAAGGTTCGCCCTTCGGCACGTGGAAGAGGTTGTCCTGTGCGGTGAAGGTGAACACCACGGCGATGTTCCGCCGCTCGAATGCGAAATCGGCCACCGCCTGCGTTTCCGGCTCGCCTACCTGGAACGGCCCGGCGTCGGACGCGAAGTACGGATAGCGGAACGTGAAGTTGCGGTCGAACGCCACGCCTCCGATCGGATCCTCACTGAACTGCCCGTCGCCGTCGTCGTCGACGCCCTCGACGTGAACCGACCACCGCCCCCGCTCGCCCTTCTGCGGATCGGCGAGGATCATCACTCGCGGGTCGTCGGGGTGCTCCATGTATCGACCGCCCGGCTCCTCGACGCGCATGGCCGTGATCCAGCCATCGCCGTTGATGTCGCCTGGCGGGTCTTCGTCGACGCGGCCGTCGTTGTCGACGTCGGTTGGCCGCGTGTTGGTGGTCCGCTCCTCGAAGGGCCGGATGAAGAAGAACTCGCAGGCGTCGGGCGACGCGCGGGGGATGACGTAGAAAGTTACTCGTTCGACCAACCGGGCGGTATCCCTATCGCTTTCGGCCTGCTCGACAAGCTGCCGGGCCGCTCGCACGGCCAACTCACTGCCGAAAAGCTGCGCGGCGTCGAGCCCGCCGATTACCAGGATTCCGGGCCGGTCGTCGACCTTGCCCTTGCCAATGGTCAGCAGGAATACCTCGCGCCCTTCCCGCGTACGCCCCAACGTGGTCAGCTTTGCCAGCGGCGAGCGGGCGACCTGCTCAAGCTGAACCCGGAGCGTCTCGAAGCTGGCATAGCCCTCAACTGCGGCCTTCCGATCCGCCATTGCCGCCGACGAAAGCGTTGTCAAGGAGGCGAAGATGACGGTCAGTTGACGGCCGTAACCGGCAAGGCAGGGCATCATGGGGGGTACCTACCTTTGTGAGGGGGGGCTGTTGTGTGCCAAGTCGGCGAAAGCTTCTACACCAGTATACGGGATAGACAAAGCGGAGGGAGCCGATTACCGCACAGCCGGATTCTTCATGCAGGGTGGCAATGCTTGAAGTCCGACGGAGCCCTAGACGCCTTGTCCGTCCCGTGGTGCCTTTCGCTCGATGACAACGGAATCGGCGGGGCATATCTGGCGACAGGTGTCGCAGCGGGTGCATTTCGATTGGTCGATCTCGTGCCGGCGGTAGGGGGCGAAGCCGATGGCGCCTACCGGACAGTGCTGGGCACAAAGCGTGCAGCCGATGCAGTCGTCGGTAATGGAGTACTCAATCAAGGCGGTGCATTTGCCGGCCGGGCAGTGACCCTCAAGATGTGCCTCGTATTCCTCACGGAAGTACTTCAGTGTCGAGAGCACCGGGTTCGGCGCCGTGCGGCCAAGCCCACACAGACTACTCGCCTGAACGGAGCGGGCCAGCCGCTCCAGTTCGTCTACGTCGGCCGCCTTGCCTTCGCCGGCACAGAGCTTCTCGAGCAGTTCCAGCATCCGGCGGGTACCGATGCGGCAGAAGGTGCACTTGCCGCACGACTGCTCCTGGGTGAACTGGAGGAAGTAGCGGGCGATATCGACCATGCAATCGAGATCGTCGAGCACCACCAACCCGCCGGAACCCATGATGGCACCTGCCGCGGTGAGCGCCTCGAAGTCGACTGGCGTATCGGCAAGCCGTGCGGGGACGCATCCGCCGGAGGGGCCGCCCACTTGCACGGCCTTAAGCTGGCGCCCTTCCGCCACCCCGCCGCCGATCTCGTCAACAATCTGGCGGATCGAAACCCCCATGGGCACTTCAATGAGTCCCCCGCGCCGGACCTTTCCTGCCAGCGCGAACACCTTGGTTCCCCGACTGGTCGTCGTGCCCAGTGCGGCGAATGCCTCGGGACCGTTTCGCAAAATCCAAGGCAGCAAGGCATAGGTTTCGACGTTGTTGACCAGTGTTGGCCGCCCCCAGAGTCCCCGCTGTGCCGGGAAGGGTGGCCGCAACCGCGGCATCCCTCGCCGGCCTTCGATTGAAGCGATCAAGCCGGTTTCTTCGCCGCAAACGAATGCGCCGGCTCCTTCCTTGATGGAAATCTCCACTCCGCCGAGCAAGCCTCGCTCGCGGCACAGTTCCAGAGCCTCGCGCACCCTGCGCACAGCAAGCGGATACTCCGCCCGGATATAGAAGAATGCCTTCTTCGTACCCACGGCATGGGCCGCGATCAGCATTCCCTCGATGACCCGGTACGGAAACGACTCGAGGATCATGCGGTCCATGAAGGCGCCGGGGTCGCCCTCGTCGCCGTTGCATACGACGTACTTCACCTCGCCCGCCGCTTCGCGCACGCGTTGCCATTTCACACCGGTCGAAAAACCAGCTCCGCCTCGTCCCCGCAGGCCGCTTTCCGTCACCTGGCGAATTATCTCCTCCGGTGAAAGGCCCCGCGCGCGCTCGAGGGCCTCAAAGCCATGATGCCGAAGGTACTCGTCGAGATCGACCGGGTCGATATTCCCGCAATGCTCGGTAGCGACGTGCCGCTGCGGGCCGAGGAAAGCACAGACTGGGCCATCGCGCATGTCGAGTGCCCGATCGATTTCGGGGATGCCCGCCTCGTCGCTGGCAAGCCGGTCGAGCCAGCGTCCGAAGGTTCGGCCCATCCGCCGGACCAGGCCGCGCGGCTTGAAGTGTTCCAGCACGATATTGGGCACGTCGCCGGGCGCAACATGCGCAAATAGCCGGCGTTCACCCTGCGGCAGGACCAGTTCGACCAACGGCGTCTGGTGGCACATGCCCACGCACCCCACTCGCTTGACAACCGCCGGGGCGCCGGTTTCGGCCAGTGTGCGTTCGATAGCGGCATGGACCCCGGCACTTCCCTGGGCCTGGCAGCAGGAGCCCAGCCCGATGCGTATCTCGCCCAATTCGCCTAGAGGCGCAACCACGCGGCGGGCTGGTTTCCCGTTGCCGTCGCGAGTGCGGCGCAGGAAGTCCTCAATGACTTCGCCTGCCTGGTGGCCGCTGAGGTGCCCGTAAGTTACCCCGTCAATCTGGAGGACCGGCGCCAGCGTACAGCAGCCGAGACAGGCGACCTTCTCGATGGTGAACCGGCGTTGCGGGTCGGTATCGTCGCCTTTGGGAATGCCGAGGTGTCGCTCGAACGCCTCTTGGAGACGCACCGAACCCTTCACGTGGCATGCCGTGCCGTGGCAAATACAGATTGCGTGCTCGCCCATCGGCCGGTGGCGGAACTGCGTGTAGAAGCTCGAAACCCCCGTAATTGTCCCGGGCGTGATGTCGCTCAACTCGCACACGCGCCGAAGCGCCTCCGGCGGCAGCCACCGGTATTGTTCCTGGATTGCCTGCAGAATCGGAATGGTGGCGGCGCGGTCGCGGCCGAGGCGCGAGATAGTCTCGTCGACGAATGTAAGATCCAGCATGATGTTGCGCCGGTCAGTTTTCCTCGATACAGAACAGATGCACCTTGCCGCGGATGTAGATGCGCCCGTCCTGAAAGGCTGGGCTTGTGACGCACGGCTCGCCCAGCGAGGCCTCGCTAACTTTTTCGCAGCCTTCTTGCGTGGGACGGCCAATCCAGCTTCCGCCTTCCTTGTCGAACAGGTATACCAAATCGCCCACGAGGCTCGGCGACGAGGTGAAATGCTCGTCGAACTCCACCTCCCAGAGCATCTCCCCCGTCTTCGCGTCCAGCCCGGTGAAGTAGCCGGTTGCCGGCATCAGGATGACCAACTCGTCGGTGGCCAAGGGGCTGCACGCGTCGGGCAGGCCGTCTTCGGCGGTCCATGCGATGTGCGTTTCGGTCACGTCGCCCGTTCCATCGGCCCGGATAGCCGACCATTGGCAATACTCGTTGCCGATCTGAACCAACCCGCCGGCCAGCACGGGCGACGGCCCGCAATCGCCGCGCAGGCACTTCACACGCCACAATTCGGTGCCGTCGGCCGGGTTGTAGGCGATCACCCAGGGGTCGGCCGCGGTAATGATCTGCCAGCGGCCGTCGTGCTCGACCACGATGGGCGTCGTCCACGAATTGGGCACGGGCCGCTTCACCTCCCAGGTAATGGCCCCGGTCGCGGCATTCATCGCGTACAGACGCGACTTCTCTTCCGGCCCCTGGTGTCCTTGATCTATCTGCACGAACAAAAGGCCCTCGTGCATGGCCAGCGACGCCGCGTGGCCGTACACGTTTTCCGGAATGCCGAAACTGTGCGACCACGCCAGCTTTCCGTCGAAGTCGAAGGCGGCGAGGTCCCCGTTGGCGAAAATGGCGAATACGTGCCGGCCATCGGTGACGGGTGTCGGCGCAGCGAAGCCCGTGTCGTCCATGACCTCCGGCGGCTCGGCCTTGCTATGCGGCGTGCCGGGAACTTCCGCTTGCCAGAGCAGATTGCCGGAGTCGGCGTCGAAGCAGAAGACCGCCCGGCGGTCGGCGTCGGCGCCGGTCAGGAAGACGCGGTCTTTCCAGACGATCGGCGAACTGTTGCCCGGCAAGGGAACCTCGGTCTTCCAGCGGATGTTCTTGCCGGCGGCGGCGTCCCACTCTTTCGGCACGTTTGTGAAGGCCGAAATCCCGTTGCCGTACGGGCCTCGGAACCGGGGCCATGCAGCCTCGATATCCTCGCGCGAAGGCGGCGGATAGCCTGCGGGAACAGCCGTCGTGGCCGTATCCGTGGCATCGGCGTGCGTTACTGCCGCCGCTTCATCCCATTCGGCGATGGGGCTGCGATAGGCGATGCTCAACCCCGCGGCCGTAACGGCCAACGCGACGCCCATTCCGGCGATACCCCAGCGTGCCAACCGGGCAAGGGCCGTTTCCACGTCGGTCGGCGGATCGAGCGTTTCCGGGGTTGGCACCGGCCGGTTCAGCACGGCCGCCCGGGTTGCCGCAATGAGCGTCACCGCCACTCCGGCCAACAGCAGCACGCCACCGACGGCTGCGAACGCCCTGCGCCGGAAGTAGTCGTCGCGCAGAGCCTGGTCGAGGTATCGGAGTTGCTGTCTCAACTCGTCGTTCGCGGGGTTTTCGTGCAATGCCGCCTTCATGGCGCGAAAGGCGATGGTCTCCGCCGGATCGTCGGCTTGGCGCAGGGTGTAGTCGTACAGCAGAAGCGCACACACGATGGCGGAAAACACCCCACCTATCAGTCCAATGCGCACCATGAGCCGGTACTCGGAGGATGCGCGGGGGTCAGTGGAACTTGCGGCGGGCGGGGAGCAGTTCGAGTCGGAATGCGTCATCGGCGCCAAGGCAGGTAGCCCCAGGGTTGCGTGCGAGTTGGTGTATTCTACCGCCGAACGGTCCTCACGGCCACCCATGCATCGGCGTCGGGGGCGTATGCCCACTGTCTAGGGTGGTCGCCGTGACGGAGTTGAGAATGCGATCTTGCGTTTCCCCCCTGGCAGCGCGTTTGCGAACCTGCTAGAATCGCGATTTTCCACTACCACTACCGAGGGGCGTCGCTAGCCTGCAACGCTGGAACGGCCTCGCGCAGCGGAAGAACCTGACTACTGTAAGTACAAGCCGAGACACGGGAGAAACTCAATGGCGGATGGAAAAGTGATGAACCGGTGGTTTGTGGTACTTGGGGCAATTCTGATCCAGTTGTGCCTGGGGGCGATTTATGCGTGGAGCGTGTTCACTCCGGCACTAACGAAAGACCCGTACAACTTTTCGGCCACGGAAACGCAGTGGATATTCGGCGTGGGCCTCGCATCGTTTGCCATCGTAATGATCCTTGCCGGACGCATGCAAGCAAAGTTTCCCCCACGCAACGTTGCCATTGGTGGCGGCCTCGTCCTTGGCTTGGGCTACGCAGCGGCAAGTTTGATGGGCACGAGCTTTCTTGGGCACCTCATCTGCATCGGGCTGATTGGAGGTTCCGGTATCGGGCTCGGGTATGTTGTGCCGATCGCCGTGGGAGTGAAGTGGTTTCCCGACAAAAAGGGAATGCTTACCGGTCTAGCCGTGGCCGGATTTGGCTTCGGCGCGCTCCTGTGGGTTCAACTCGCCGGGCCGTGGGGACAGCTTATTGCCAGAATCGGCATTGCCAACGTCTTTCTGGTCTACGGCATCGCATTCGCCGTGATCGTGCTTGTCGGGTCGACGTGGATGGTCAATCCGCCGGCCGGATGGAAACCCGAGGGCTGGGAACCGCCGGCACCATCGCCCGGAGGCGCCGCCAGCGGAACCATCGACCTGACCAGTTCGGAAATGCTGCGAACCCCGCAGTTCTATATGCTATGGTCCATGTTCGTTGCCGGGGCGATGGCTGGACTGATGGTCATTGGCTGCATCGCACTTTTCGGCATCGACGCGTTGCGCAGCGCGGGTCTTGACGAAGTAACTGCAACAGCTCGTGCAGGAACTGCCATGGCCGTGTTTTTCGCATTGGCAAACGGTTTGGGACGGATCGGGTGGGGTATGATCTCCGACAAGCTCGGCCGAAAGGCGAGTCTGTTCGTAATGTTCTTGCTCCAAGGGATCGTCATGTTGCTGTTCTACCAGATGGGCTTCAATGTCTGGACGCTCTACCTGGGCGCGGCAGTGATCGGCTTCAATTTCGGTGGAAACTTCGCGCTGTTTCCCGCTGCTACGGCTGACTGCTTCGGGAACAAGAACGTCGGCACGAACTACGGCTGGGTGTTCACTTCGTACGGCGTGGGCGGGATTGTCGGCCCGGTCATCGGCGGCCGCTTTCGTGAGGCGGCATCGCAAGCCGCTGAACAGGCCGGTGGCCAAATTGACCCCAGCGCCTGGGCAACCCCGTTCATCATCGCCGGAATCGCGTGCCTCGCGGCAGCCGGACTTGCTCTGGCACTCCACTCGCCGAAGTCCGAGCACTAGCCCGTATTATTCATGTAGGGTGTGAAGTTCACTCCGCGACGGGCTCCCGTTCGCGCAAATACCCGCAAGAATCGCCGCATCTCCGGCAACCACCTCTTTGAGCTTGCAGTACAGCAAGGCTCGTTCAGACGCCGCGGGTAATGGGCAGCCGGCGGGCGGTCCCCTTTCTGGCGTGGCGGGAATCCGTCTGTGGAGTGAATTGGTTCGTTTTCTAACCCAGTCGAAGCGAGGAGGTAGGAGTGATGACGTTGCGAAAAAGGATGAAATCCGGTTTAGGGCTGTGGATCGTTGGCGTGGCTATGCTGGGGCTCGTGGGCTCCTTGGTTGCCGCCAACCTGCCCGATGGGAAGACGCCCCGAGTGGAAATCGCCCCAGACGTGGCGGTCAACTCGGCACGGGCGCTTTCGCAGGCGTTTCGGAATGCCGCCAGCGACGTGCTGCCGTCGGTGGTGGCCGTTCGAACCGTACCCCAGGTGGCCGAGCGTACTGTGCCCAAACGGCAAGGCGATGACGACGAGCGTTCTGAAATGCCTTTCCGCGAGTTTCGCGGGACACCGTTCGGCGATCTGTTCCGGGAGAACCCGGAACTGAGGCGGTTCTTCGAGCAGATGCCCGGGCAGAGGCCCTCCGTACCAGGCTTTGGCGTACCGGGGCCGCGTGCCGGCGGGCTCGGCTCAGGCGTGGTGATCGACAAGGAAGGGATTATTCTGACCAATAACCACGTGGTAGCCGGCGCCGGCAAAGTGTCCGTCCAACTTGAAGACGGCCGCGAATTCGAGGCAATCGAGATTCACCGCGACCCGCGTACCGACCTGGCCGTGCTTAAAATTGAAGGCGCAAGCAATCTCACTCCGGCCAAGCTTGGCAACAGCGACGTGGCCGAGGTGGGCGACTGGGTCTTGGCGCTGGGTGAGCCCTTTGGACTGGAAGGCACGGTAACCGCCGGCATTATCAGCGCGAAGGGGCGTGGTTTGGGCATTGCCGAACGCGAGGACTTCATCCAGACCGACGCGGCGATCAATCCCGGCAACAGCGGCGGCCCGCTGGTCAACCTTGACGGCGAGGTTATCGGAATCAACACGGCAATTTCTTCGCGCAGCGGTGGCAACCAGGGAGTTGGGTTTGCCGTGCCGATCAACTTGGCGAAGTGGGTGGCCGACCAGTTGATCGAAACCGGCACGGTCCAGCGGGCCTACCTGGGGGTTGTCATTCAGCCGGTTACCCATGAACTGGCTCAGCACCTGGGGGTCCAGGCCCGCCAGGGCGTATTGATTACCGACGTGATGTCCAATACCCCCGGGGAAAAGGCCGGCCTGAAGGCGGGCGACGTCGTTGTTGAGTTCGCAGGCCGCAAGATGACCAAACCCATTGAATTGCAGGGGGCCGTGGAAAGAATGGAAATCGGCAGCGAATACCCCCTCGTGGTGCTGCGAGACGGAAAACGCCAAGAATTGAAGGTAACTGTTGGCGAACAGCCTGCCGACTTCGGGCGTAGTTTACGTAGGGGCGGTGACCCCGAAGCCGATGCCAAGCCGGAGCCGTCGCGGTTCGAGGGCCTCGGTTTCCAGGTGGAACCTCTTACCGACGAGGTGGCCGAACATCTGGGGCTTCAGGGACACGAAGGGTTGGTCATTACGGAGGTCGAACCGGGGAGTCCCGCAGCAGCGGCCGGCCTGACGCAGGGTGCCCTGATCACGCACGTTGACCGGCGTCCGGTTACGGACGTCGCCGCACTTCGCGAGGCGATCGAGGCGGCTTCGAACGAAAAGGGGCTGCTGCTTCGCGTCCGCGACAGGCGAGGAGCGAGATTCATCGTAGTCAGGCCGCGCGATTGAGCGGCAAGGGCCCGCGCAACGGCGGCCCCTAGGCTGTCGTTGCGCGGGTAATCGCCTGGTAGCACGCGAAGGTTTGGCCGGGCTCGAGGAGACATTCATGGCGGAAAAAGCATCTGATACGGTTCACGTCTACTTGACGCAAATGGGCCGTGTACAACTACTTACCAGGGCGGAAGAGCGGGAGATCGGTCGCCGGATATCCCAGTCTCGCAATCGTTACCGCTCCAGGCTGCTTTCCACCGACTCGGCCCTTCAGGCTGCGGCTGACGCTCTTGGGAAGGTCTGCGACGGTCCGGCCCGCATCGAACGGACTCTCGAGGCGCCGACCGGATCGGTGCGAGCGCGGCAACGTCTGGTTGCCATGATTCGTGCCAACCTGCCGACGATCCGGCACCTGATTGCCTCGAACGAGGACGATTTCCGGAAGGCGTTGGACCGGCGCCGTTCGTGGTCGGCCCGCTTTGGCGCATGCCGACGAATTATTGCACGTCGACGCAAGGCAACGGCGCTGATCGAGGAAACCCCGCTTCGCCGATCCATTCTGGAACATGTGCGTGAGCAACTGAAGCAAATCGCCCGTCGCATGCAGTCCCTCATCGAGGAATTAGATCATACGCGCGGTGATGATGGTTCCAGCCCGAATCCGGCGCAGCTTCGCCGCGAACTGGCTTATCTGATGGAGACAACCCGCGAGACACCGGCCAGCCTCCGGCGCCACATCGAACGCATGGATCAATGCCGCCGAGAACACGAACAGGCACGCCGCGAGTTGTCCGCCGCCAACCTGCGTTTGGTGGTTTCGATTGCCAAGCGGTATCGGAACCGCGGGATGAGTTTCCTGGACCTGATTCAGGAGGGAAACACGGGACTGATGCGTGCGGTGGACAAGTTTCAGTACGAGCGAGGTTTCAAGTTTGCCACCTACGCAACCTGGTGGATTCGCCAAGCCATTACGCGAGCCATTTCCGACCAATGCCGAACCATTCGTATACCTGTCCATATGCTGAGCGTGATGGATCAGGTGCGCGATGCGCAGCAGGGCTTCGTGGAAGCGCACCAGCGCGAGCCAAGCGACGAAGAAACGGCCCGCGCGGCCGACGTGCCCCTGGAAAAAGCCCGGCTGGCGATGAGAATGGCCCACCGGCCGGTGTCGTTGGACGAACCAGTGGGCGATTTTCGCGATATGTGCCTGGGAGAGCTGCTTCCGGAGCGTTGTTCCCCAGTCGATGGCTTCGAGATTGACCTGCAAGCCTTGAGGGGGCGATTGGACGAGGCCCTGAACAGACTGAACTATCGCGAGCGGGAGGTCATCCGCATGCGGTACGGCTTGGCCGACGGATATATGTATACCATGGACATGATCGGCCAGGTGTTTTCGGTCTCCCGCGAGCGAATCCGCCAAATCGAGACTGAAGCACTCGACAAGCTGAAGGCCCCGGATTTCAAGCAAGATTTGACCGGTTTTCTTGAGTCCGGCACCTGACGCCGCAGGCAAATGAGTCAGGTTCAGGTACGCTCCAGAAGGATTGCCTGATTGGGCAAGCTGCCCACCTGGGCGCGAAAACTGGATCACCTCACGGGACCGGCCAAGAAAACTCTCTGCTGGGTTTGCGTGGTCGGGATTCAACGGCTATCATATTACTACATTGGCCGTAGAGAATCCGTTCCAGGTGTGGGTACTTGAAACGCCACGCACCTGGAACAAGGCACGGCATGCTGGCGGCAGAACCTCGCCCCTTGACAAAGGCCGGTTCTCTGTGCAGGGCAGACGCCTTGCGTTCTCGGGCACCGCTACGCATGCGACGCAGGTCGATACCGGCTTGCCCCTTGCCTTCCACACCCTGGCACGTAGCCGACGCGGCATGCTATAATAGTATTTCAACAGATTGAGGTGATATAATGGCAGATCCCTCGGTGAGCCCGGCCGGCTTGAGGCTTGTCAAGCTGCTGGTAGGCAACCCGCCGATGACCATCGCACAGTTGATCAAGGCAACGGGCGTAACACGGACGGCAGTCACCGAGCAACTCGGGGAACTGGTGGCCGGTGGTTTCGTGGAGCGGCGTCTGGAGCGATTGCCGGGTCGGGGGCGGCCCCATCACCTCTATTCGACCACGCATGCGGCCCTCCTGCTGCTGTTCGCCGATACCCAACGGCTTGTCGTGCCTGCGATTTGGAGGGCCGTTGCAGAAGCGGGTGGGGAGGTTTTGACCCGGCGCGTCATGACGAGCGTGGCCCGCCAACTTGCCGAGCATTACGGGACGAGAATCGACGAAGAGAGCCCTCGAAAGCGGCTTCAGCAGATGAGCAGAGTTTTGGGTGATGAAGGCGCGCTGGTCGACGTGGTCGAGGATGGCGGCTCGATCGTATTGCGAAAGCGGAGCTGCCCATTCATCAGCATGCTCGACGAGAACCGTTCTGTCTGCTGTGTCGATGAGGAAATGATGTCGTTCGTGGTGGGGCATCCGGTGCGCCGCATTGAATGGCGCCACGAGGGCGATCCCTGTTGCACCTTCGAGCTGCGCAACGGACAGTGAGGCGCCTGCATTAGAACCCGCCCTCGGAACCGTGCCGTTCACGGGGGACTCTTCCGATCCTGTGAACGTCGACGCCAATGACCAGAAGCCTTTCCCGCAGGATGCTCCAGTTGGTTCTCCCGGCGGTTGCGCTGTTGGTCGTTGGTGCTGCGCTGGCGGTATTCTTCGATTGGTACTCGGTCCTGCCCGAGGAGCTTCAGACCACCTACGTGGGCAGCGACGTGTGCCGCGAGTGCCACGAGCAAGAGGTCCGGGATTGGCTGGGATCGGACCATCAGTTGGCAATGGACCGGGCCACTCCCGAATCGGTTCTCGGCGACTTCGAGGAACGAGAGTTCATTCGCGTGCCGTTCCTTGAGTTCCCCGATCTACTAAGCGAAGAGGCGCTGCAAATCTTGCTGTCGCGCACCGACGTGGAGTCGTGGGCGGTGGCCATGAAGACTGCCGAGGCCGCATTGCAGGACACGCTGTTGGCCGCCATGCCCGCCGAACGCGCCGAGGCCGTGCGGAAGGCCATGGCCAATCGAACGCAGGTGCGGCCGTGTGAAGCGACGACCGCCCGATATCAACTGGGTCAGACCGCGGCCGAGCTGGTGGCTGCCGGCCAGATCGAGGCGCCCGGCGCGCTGCGATCGCGGCTGTGGCGCGAAGACGGCAGGTACTACGTGCGAACCGACGGACCGGACGGCAAGGACCAGGTCTTCCCGGTCAAGTACACGTTCGGCGTGCAACCGCCCCAGCAATACCTGGTACCGATGCCGCGGGGCCGGTTGCAGTGCCTTCCCATCGCGTGGGACTCGAAGGAAGAGGGATGGTTGCACCTCTACCCGGACGAGGCAATTCCGCATGACGACGTGCTGCACTGGACCCGGCCGCTGCAAAACTGGAACTACATGTGCGCCGGCTGCCACACAACCAACTTGCAGAAGAACTACAATGTGCATACCGATACGTACCACACCACCTTTTCCGAAATCAACGTCAGTTGCGAGACATGCCACGGACCGGGCAGCATTCACACGCAGTTGTCCGAGGCCAATAGCCTGTTCTGGGACCGCCGTCGCGGGTACGGACTGCCGAATCTGAAAAGTGAAGACTCTCACGTCGAAATCGAGACGTGCGCCCCCTGCCATGCCCGCCGGCGTGTCATCTATCCCGGTTTCAAGCCGGGCAAGAACTTACTCGATTACTTCATTCCCGAGATGCTGGACACCGACCTCTACTATGCCGACGGCCAGATTCTCGACGAGGATTTCGAGTACAGTTCGTTCATCCAGAGCGTGATGTACCGGCAAGGCGTCCGCTGCACCGACTGCCACGACCCCCACACGACGAAAGTGAAGTTTGAAGACAACCGGCTTTGCGGGCAGTGCCACCTGGCGGCTCAGTACAATACGCCGCAGCACCACTATCATCCCGACTCGACCCAACCCGGTACGCTGTGCGTCGAATGCCACATGCCGACCACGACCTACATGGTGGTCGATCCCCGCCGCGATCACAGCATGAACACGCCCCGCCCTCGCCTGACCGTCGCTTTGGGGATTCCCAACGCCTGCACGGGATGCCACGACGACGTGTCGAAGGGCGAGACGCCGGAGTGGGCCGTCGAGCAGGTGGAAACGTGGTATGGGAAACCGAAGGGTCCGCCCCACTTTGCCTACGCGATCGCTGCCGGACGCGAGGGCAAGCCGGAGGGCCGCCGGATGCTGCAAGAGGTTGCGCGGCGGCAGGACGAAAGCGCGATCGTCCGTGCCAGTGCGATCGCACTGCTGGGCCGGTATTCGGCGGCGCGCCCTTACACGGCGCAAACTGAAGGATTGAGGGACCCCGAAGCATTGGTGCGATTGGGCGCGGTGCGCAGCCTCCAGGATTCACCACCGCCAATCCTTGCGGAGTATCTGCCGGGGTTGTGTGCCGATCCGATCCGTGCGGTGCGCACCGAGGCCGCCCGGTTGCTCAGCACGGTGCCGGGGCTGAGGCTGAGCGAGCGACATCGCGTGGCGTTTGAGCAGGCATTGCAGGAATACATGGACGCACAACACTACCTGGCCGACCAACCTGCCGCACACTTGAACATGGCCGTCGTGCTCAACAGCCGCGGCATGCCTGAGGAGGCTCTTGAAGCCTACCAGACCGCCCTGCGACTCGACGCGGCGTTCGTGCCGGCACGTCTGAATTTGGCCATGCTCTTCGACCAATTGGGCGACAAGGCCCAGGCCGAGGAGCAACTTCGGAAGGTCGTCGAGATCGAGCGCGGGCTGGCCGAGGGCCATTACTCGCTTGGCTTGCTGCTGGCTGAAGATCCGTCGCGGCTCACCGAAGCGGTTGAGCAGCTTCAGACGGCATCGCGGCTGGGGCCGGAGTACCCTCGTATTCAATACAATCTTGGCCTGGCGCTGCAACGTCTCGGCCGGATGGACGAGGCGGAACGCGCGCTGCGGTCTGCCCACAGACTCGCCCCGAACCTACCGGAATATCTCCATGCGCTGGCGATACTCTACTCGCAGCAGAGTTCGTGGGCGAAGGCCATCGCGTGCGCCGAGGAGCTTGTGCGGCGCCATCCCGATCAGCCGCAGTACCAGGCCCTGCTGGAGCACATTCGCCGGCAAGCCGCTCAGCACCGGTAGTCCGTCATGGGCGGTGCAGGAACGGGCTTGTAGATGGAGCGGGAAGCGGCCCCGCTGGAGTCCCGGCTTTAGCCGGTTGGACAAGCCGCCTAAAGGCGGGACTCCAGCTCGCTGCAAGTCGGTTCCTGCACCCTCCAGCTTTCCGGCTTTTTCCGGCGGCAAATCGGCCTTTCCCTGTTTAGACGAACCCGGGTAGAATGCCCCCCGGAGTATGGAGTCTCCGCAGCCGTCTCACCCAGGAGAGAAGCAATGCAAATACCATCCTCATCCGGCACCCGACCACGGCTGTCGGTTGCCATGATCGTTCGCGACGAGGCGCGAACCTTGGACACGGCGATCGGAAGCGTCCGGACAATTGCCGACGAGATTGTCGTGCTCGACACGGGCTCGACCGACCGGACGGTCGAGATTGCCGAGGCCGCGGGTGCGACAGTGCACCATGCGGGCTGGAATGACGATTTCGCCGCCGCCAGGAACGCGTGCCTTCAGCATGTCCGTGGTGAGTGGGTGTTGTGGCTCGATGGGAGCGAACGGCTGGAAGACGCATCGGCGGAATCGCTCCGGCGCTTCGTCGACGACGAGGTGGATCCGGACAAGCTGTACATGGTCATGGTCGAGATTCCTCCTCTCGATCCCGCGGGGTCGGCCGAGCAGGCCGCCCGTGTTCGCCTGATGCCAAACGATCCCGGTCTGAGGTTCGCCGGCCGGCTTCGCGAGTCGGTCCGGGGGGCAGCCGAGAAAGCGGGCATGGAAATCGACATGGCCCCCGGTCGCATCATTCGCCATGCCCTGCAACACGATCCGCGCCGCCGAGCGGCGAAGGCGCGGCGCGATCTGGAGCTGACGGCCATCGAGGAACGGCAGTCCGGCCGCCTCGATCCAGGGCTGCTGATTGCGCGGGGCGACGCCTACGCCAACCTGGACAGCCCCGAGCCCGCCCGCGCGGCCTACCTCGCCGCAATCGCTTCGGCTGCGCGAGGCTCCACGGAAATGCTCGACGCCTACTACGGGCTATTGCCGACCTTCGACCACGACCCGGCGCACCGCCAGCAGCAATTGAAGACATGTTTGCAGGCGCTGGAAGTCTATCCGCTCGACAGCCAGTTGCTGTTCGCCGTGGGCAACTATACGCAAATGCAGAATCGGATCGACCTGGCTCGACGCTCGTTCGAGGCCGCCGCGCAGTTCGGACAGGTTGACCTGGAAACCTGGCACCTAAAGGAGTTGGCTGAGGTGGTGGCCGTATGCCTGAGCGTCGTCCAACAACTCGAAGGGGCCGACGACGATGCCAGGGCGACGCTCGTAGCGGCGGTGCATCGGCATCCCGGCTCCGAACGGTTGCGGCGTCACCTGCTCGATCTTCACGTGCGGCACGGCCGCGAAGCCAACGCGCTGGAACTTGCCGAGCGACTGTCCCTGGCGCCCGATCAGCGGGGGCCTTTCTGCGATGCGGTTCGAGGCGCCTGCCGGGCCGCCGTGCAGGAATGGACAGCCGCCCTCGGCTATTTGCAGGCCGCGTACGTAGGCGGATGCCGGGACTCGATCTGCATGCGCTGGCTGGTGGTCACCCTGATGTCCAACGCCCAGTTCGAGGCGGCGCGGCCCGTCCTTGCCGAGTGGGCCGAACTCGAACCCAACAGTGCCGAGTTGCGGAGTTTCCTGGCCGCCCTCGAGTCGAAAGCGGCCATGGCCGAGCCCGCGGAACCGGATCGACAGTTCCGTTTCGACCTGCCGGACGACTCGATCACCGTCGCGCCAGCCCATAGGTCGGGAGCCGACGCGAGGGACCACCCGGAATCCGTCCCGAGCGACTCCGATCGGACACGATAAGGCCCCGATAGCCCGGATGATTCACGTAAGGTGGGACAAGGTCGCGTAAGTCCTTGGTGGGCCTGCGCAAGCCATGCCCGGGGTATTCTGCATGTCGTGCGTTGGAAGCGGGCCCGGCCAAGCGACCGAAGGCCCACCAGGGTCTTGGCTTGCTTGTCACCACCCTACGTCGTCATGAAAAATCCGGGATAGGGCTCCCCATTCCAGAGAATAAGCTTTCGACGGGTGGTGTCGGTCCACTCATGTATGGCATATATGCCTTGGGTGGCCGCCTTCGCACAATGTCATTCTTGTAGACCCTCCTTGGGCCAGTTCCCCTACGCAAACAGCGCAAAAGCCGCCGGCGCCGCCATTCTTTTGAACAGGTACCCCGGCTGACAATTGGACAATTTGCCGGGAACGCAATTCACTCCACTTGACAGGTTTGCCGATGTTTACTACCAAAGTCGGCGCGAGTTTTCGAGAAACGGTCTTCCTCTGGGTTAAGGAGTATGCCATGGGCATCTGCATCGAACAGAATCAAATGGCTGCAGAAGAGTATCGGCTGGGTGGGTTTTGCCGTGCCGAATTGTCCAACTTCCCGGTGTCGGCTCCCCGATGTCAAAACGATGACGATCTAGACGACTTCGACGACGACGACTTCGACGACGAGTTCGATGACGATTTTGAGGACGAGTTCGAAGAGGACTTCGACGACGACGACTTCGACGACGAAGAAGAAGACCTCGATGACGAGGACGACGACGAGGACGATTTCGACGAAGACGACGAGGACTGACCCGATAAGGACCTTCCCCAACACCGGAAGGGCATTGACCATGCGCGATTTAGCCGTGCATATCGACCAGGCGGTCGATGTTGTAAGAAGCCATTGGTCCGGGACACCCCGAGTGGGCATCATCCTCGGTACTGGACTCGGCGGAATTGCCAGGCAGATTCAGACCGAGGCCAAGCTCGACTACGAGGCCATACCGCATTTCCCGGTGTCAACGGCCGCCAGCCATGCCGGCCAACTCGTGTGCGGCAGGCTGGAGGGCGTGCCGGTGCTGGCCATGGAAGGCCGCTTCCACGCCTACGAGGGCTACACGCACGCGCAAATTACTTTCCCGGTTCGCGTCATGAGGGCGATGGGCGCCGACTTGCTCATCGTTTCAAACGCTTGCGGCGGCGTCAACCCGCAGTTCAGACGCGGCGATATCATGGTCATCGAAGACCATATCAACCTGATGAACGATAACCCGCTCGTCGGCGTGAACGACGACAGCCTTGGGCCGCGGTTCCCCGACATGTCCGAGCCGTACGATCATGAACTGATTGACCGCGCCTTGGAGATTGCCCGTCGGGGCAATTTCGCGGCCCATAAAGGCGTCTACGTGGCCGTGACGGGGCCCAACCTGGAAACCCGCGCCGAGTACCGCTTCCTGCGAATGATCGGGGCCGACGTGGTGGGCATGTCCACCGTGCCGGAAATTCTCGCCGCGCGCCACGGTGGTATGCGGTGCCTTGGCCTGTCGATCGTTACCGACATGTGTCTGCCCGACGCGCTTGCACCAGTCGTTCTGGAAGAAATTCTCGCCGTCGCCGCAGAAGCCGAGCCGAAACTGCGCGCCATCGTGCTGGGGATCGTCGCCGCCGAGGCAGCCGCGTAGCGCAGGTTCAGTAACGATCCCAGCCGATGTCCCCACAAGCCGCAGCCGGGCTGATTCAAAGTGTGCCGCTTGGAAACACGCAGGGTAGCGACCGGTGATTCACCCTGCCTATTCGCGAATGGTCCCGGCTGGAATGTCCTGGGCTGTTGACAACGCTCGCGTAGCCAAGTACCATCGACGCAAGTGTTCGTTTTCGGAACGCGTGCGAGTTCCAGGCCCCGGGTCGCGATCGTAGTCTTCCTGCGGGGCCTCTCGCGTTCGTTCCTTGGTCCTCGTGTGGCGGGAGGCGTCCGATGGAATTGTGTTTCGAGCAGTTGATTTCGCGTGCTTTAGTATCTTCACTGTCAGGTGTCGCCATTTTTGGGGTCATTTTCGGTGCGGCGGCACCGGCACCGGCCGCGGAGGCGAAACGGGTGGAGATCATTGCCCACCGCGGCGCTTCGCACGATGCACCGGAGAACACGATTGCGGCGTTCGAGTTGGCGTGGGGGCAGGGAGCGGATGGCATCGAGGGTGATTTCTATCTCACGGCGGACGGCCACATTGTCTGCATTCACGATCGCACCACGAAGCGAACCACCGGCGGCGAGGTCGATCTGGACGTGCAGAAGACGACCCTGGCCGAGCTGCGGCAACTGGACGTGGGCCGATGGAAGGGCGAGCAGTTTGCCGGCCAGCGGATTCCCACGCTTCAGGAGGTGCTCGCTTTGGTGAAGCCGGGCAAGAAGTCTTACCTGGAGACCAAGAGCGGGCCGGAAATCGTTGAGCCGATGCGCCGAATCATCGCCAACTCGTCATTACCCCCCGAGCAGATTGTTGTCATTGCCTTCAATGCCGACACCGTCGCCGAAACGCGACGGCTCTTGCCGCAACTGAAGGTCTATTGGCTCACCAGTTACCGCCGCAACGACGAGACCGGCGTTTGGACTCCTACGCTCGACCAGGTGCTGGCCACGCTGGACCAAAGTAACGCGCATGGCCTGAACACCAACGCCAACCTCAACATCGTCCACGAGGCGTTCGTCGCGGCCTTGCGCGAGAAGGGGCATGAGTTTCACGCGTGGACCATCAACGACGGCGAACTGGCCCGCCGCTTTCGCGATTTGGGCGTCGACAGCATTACCACGGACCGCCCCGGTTGGCTCCGGGAACAACTGAACATGGAGAAGCCATGAATCGACGCGCTTTTGCCAGAAGGGTGGGCGCCCTGGTGGGCGCGGCCGCCTCCCCGGACGTATTCCTCGCGGCGTGTGCCGCTGACACCGGTCAGGCTTCGCAGCCAGTGAAGCCTGACGGCGGTGATCTGGTCATCAATGAAGGCTTCGAGGGCGACATTCCCGATCTCCACACCCATCAGGCAGAGTACTTTCCCGATGGTGCAGTCGCCCACGGCGGCGGGCGTTCGCTGCGGGTGGTCCCCATGGAGAAGTCGGGGGGGGCGTACTTCCGGCTTGACGGCCTGGTCGACCTGAAGTCCGACTACGAGTTCTCGGCATGGGTCCGTTCCGGCAAGGACGGGGCCGCCCGGCTTTACATCTCCGCAAGCGACGGCCAACGGCGCCATACCAAGGCGCAAGCAGCCCCTCAAGCGTTCGGCGACAAATCCGACGGCTGGGTTCAACTGGTCGGAACGCTGCGCGGCCAGGAGTGGCAGCCGACCGATCGCGACGTGATGATGGCCATGTTCACCACGGGCGAAGGCTGGTTCGATGACGTCGTGCTCCGCAAGACGCACATCCCGCCGCCCCCGATCGACACCTATCCGGTCATCTCTCGCAACTTGCAGGCAAAGGCCGATCGGCTTGCCGTCACCCTTTCGCCAGGTGACGACATCGTGCTCAAGCCGGCAAGCGGGATGCTGGCCGCGGGCTTCGCGTCGGCCGAGGTGCAGGGAATCGCCGGAACATCGGTCGAACTGCCGCCGGACGGAATGCTCGTGTTCGCCGTCGACGCGCCGCGCGCCGTGCGCGTTGCAGGAACCATGCACCTAGAGCCCAACGCCGACTTGCGGCCTGGGTTGCGCGCTTGCGTGATGTGCGACGATACCGTTCTGGCGACGCCGATGGTCAGCGCGGAGGCATGGGTGGGCCTCGGGCCGCGCACACTCACCGGTGCGATGCCCGACGTCACGGGCGAGCAACCTGCCGACCAAGTCGAACTGACAGATTGGCTCCTGCCGGCGGGACGGCACTATCTGATGGTGGCCGCGCCGCACTTCCGCGGCGGCGGGACGTTTCGCGGCCTGCACCTGCGGGCCTCGCAACAGCCCGAACCGGAACCGCTCTACCAGTTCGCCTTGCTGTCCGACACGCACCTTGGCTCGGGCCGTTCCTTGTGGATGAACTTCAAGATGAACGAACCTGCCCGCGCAGAACTCGCAGCAACGCTCGCCTCACTGAAGGCCGAACAGGTCCGATTCGCCCTGATTGCAGGCGACATGACCGATCAGGCCACGCGCGAGCAGTTCGACGTTCTCGGGCGAGTCTGCCGCGATTCCGGGCTGCCCGTGTACGGCTGCATCGGCAACCATGACTCCTACCTTGCATCCTCACGCCCCGATGCCTTGGAGTTGTGTCCGGAGCTGTTCCCCAACGGCACGACCGATTACGTGCTGAACCAGGCGCCGCTCCGGTTCATCGTGCTGGACGCCTCGTACTGGAAAGACCGCAGCGGCGCCTTCATGGACCATTACGATCCGAACAACGGCATGGGGATCGGCATCAAGCCGGAGCAGATCGACTGGCTGCGCCAAACGCTTGCCACCGACGCGGACACGCCGACCCTGGCCGTATGGCATTACCCGTTTCTTACCCGCGGCGGGCTTTCGACGTGCGGCTACAAGCTTCCGGCCGAGCGAGTGGACCGCGAGGTCCTTGACGTTCTTGAGGCAGCGCCCAATGTTGTTGGAACCCTGGCCGGCCACACCCACTGGAACCACTTTCACATCCATAACGGTCTGCACCACGTGACCAACCCGGCCTACTGCGAATGGCCCAACGCTTACCGTGTGTTCCGCGTCTACTCCGATCACATCGAATGGGAGTTGCGGCAAGTGGGGAACCGCGGGTTCGTTCGCGAGTCGTTTGCTCCACCGAAAGCCCTTTCCTGGCAGATATCCACCGTCGAAAACGATTTGCGCGGGTCAACGGTTCTGTAGAAGCCCAAAAGGCAGTGCGTATTCGTGCCGAGAGTATCACCTCGAACCACCATGAAGAAGTATTCCTGGCCTCTTGCACTTGTGGCAATACTCACTTGCAGCATTGCGGAGGACGCGTCGGCGGCGCTCAGCAGCGGTATCATCATTGCGCACCGGGGGAATTCGAGCCGAGCCCCGGAGAATACGCTGGCGTCGATTCACGCAGCGGCCGGCATTGCACACATGACCGAGTTCGACGTCCGCACCACCGCCGACGGCGTGCTGGTGCTCATGCACGACGCCACGGTCAACCGCACGACGAATGGTTCAGGCTCTGTAAGCAACATGGACTACTACGGCCAAATCGATCAGCTCGACGCAGGTTCTTGGTTTTCATCCGACTTCGCCGGCGAACCCGTGCCCACGCTCCAGCAGGCCGTGACCACCTCTCTTTCCCTCGGCGTGATCCCGGTGATCGAGTGCAAGACCGGTAGTGCCCAGCAGTATTACGACGTCCTTAGCGGCATGGGGGTGCTCGATGACGTGCGAGTCATCGCTTTCGACTGGTTGTTTCTCGCCGATATGCGGGCGCTGCACTCCGACGTCGTAATGGGCACGCTCGGCAGCGGCACGCTGGGACAGACGCAGATTAACCAGGCGAAAGCGGTCGGCGCCGACTTCATCAATTGGGCCCACGGCACGATCACCCAAAGCGAAGTCGATCTGGTGCATGCCAATGGCATGCCGCTGGCGGTATGGACTGTCAATGACACGGCACGCATGCACGCGCTCCTCGACATGGGCGTCGACGCCATCACGACCGACTATCCCACTCGCATGGCGAACATGTACGACCCGACCGTCGTGCATTGGAGGCTCCACGGCAACCTGGCCAATGCCGGAGCCGGCGGCAGCCAGTACGATGGAACACTTGTGCAAGGCACCTCAGGCAGCCATGAGTACGTCGCCGGCGCGTATTGCAGCAGCCAGGGACTCAGCCTGAATTCGGAGCCGCGCACGGGCACGGAAGGGGTCCACGTCAGCTCTACCTACGTGCCGGACGATTCAGGTACGATCGCCCTGTGGTATAACCCTGGGGCGTTCTACAACTACAATACGATCTTCGACAACTCGACCCACGAGAACGACTGGGAATTCTGGATCTACGATGACGGCCGGGCCCGATTCCGCATCAACAGAGACAACTCCAGTATTGTCACGTACAATCTGACGAATCTCGGCGGCGCCGACGATTGGTATCATCTGGCGGTCGCGTGGGAGCGCCAGGCGGGCGATCCGAGCAGGGTGCATCTGCAGCTTTACGTCGATGGCCAGCTTCGCGACAGCCGCACGGGCAACTGGACCGATCCCGGTTATTTCCTCTTGGGCGGCGGCAACCCGGGGAACACCTATGGCATTGGTGCA
This sequence comes from Thermoguttaceae bacterium, assembly GCA_034005525.1. GTDB lineage: Bacteria > Planctomycetota > Planctomycetia > Pirellulales > Thermoguttaceae > PWXP01. The sequence goes on from JAVEUP010000028.1 coordinate 42,908, forward strand.
TGGGATGACGTCCGGATTTATCAACGCATGCTCACTGCCGAAGAGATTGCGGCTCTGATGATTCCCGAGCCGTGCAGCGTCCTACTATTGCTTGCCGGGCTGTCCGTAGTCGCTCTTACCCATCTCGGCCGGCGGAACGGCCCCCCCTAATATGAGACGCAGTCCATCCCGTGGCGTGGCTACCGGCAAGCATGCGGGTGAAAACCAGTCGCCACAAAGTTGACAAAGGGGAACCATTTGGCTAAGATAAGCCCGAGTTGGCGTCCGGCGCCCGTTGCCAAGGCGTCAAGGTCTTTCAGCCGACTCGCTGTTTGGAGCCTTTTCAGGCTGTGGGAGGCCGTTCCGGCAGTCTCTAGTATCAAAGGAGGTACTCCGGTGAATTCGGGCAAGAAGATTCATTGCACACTCTGTGTTGCCACGGTTGGAGTGGTATTCCTTCTGTCTTACGGTGTTGTCGCAGCAGCCCCGGTTGTGTCGACGCTCGGCTTGATCGATTGGTTCGATCCCGACATTGGCCTGACGCTGGACCCAACCGGCTATGTAACGGGTTGGGCCAATCAAGCCGTTGGGAATAACGTGACCGTCGCCGATCCGGAAACCAGCGTGGTGGCAGGGCCGAACGGTACAGGCATGATCCGGTTCGCTAATCCGGAGAATGGCGCCGGACTGCGGTACAACCAATCGGGAATCTTGACAACCGGTTACACTCTGTTTGCCGTCGTGCGTTTGAACGAGCCCATCAGCGGCATGAATTCTTACCCGCGCTTCGTACGCACGACCAACGACTACCAGGTCTTTTTTCTGAACAAAAGCAATGGACAGGTGACGGTCAAGGCCACCCCAATCAGCAACCGACCGGTGGCTCCGTACAGTTCAACCTATGCCCTGGGAGACGGCGTTGGTGGATTGGGCGATGTCGCCATCCTGGCGGCTCGCCTCGAACTTGACCGGCAGGCGCTTTATTTCAACGGCCGACTCGTTTCGGAAAAATCCAACACCCCCGTAAGTTACGATTTCGGCACCGGGACCATTTGGGAAATCGGCAATAGCGTCAAGGGCGACATCGGCAGCGTCCTTGTGTACGACAACTCGCTTACCGAAGCTGGTTTCCAGTCGACGGGAGCCGCCCTTGCAGCTCAGTACGGCACGTTCTGGGGGCTTGAGCGGCCAGTGGTGCATTGGAAGTTCGATGGAAATGATGGAAATGTGGCCAACTCAGGCACCGGGGGCAGCCAGTACAACGGAAACCTTGTCGAGGGCGATTTGGGAAGCTACGAGTACGTTGCCAGCGCGCCCACCAATTCCCAATCGCTTAGCCTGAATTCCGACCCGATTACGGGCACGGAAGGGGCCCACGTTGGTTCCACTTACGTGCCGAGGGATTCCGGAACGGTTGCCCTGTGGTACAACCCCGGTTCGTTCTACAACTTCAATACGATCTTCGACAATTCGGTTAGTGGCAACGATTGGGAGATGTGGATTGGCGACAGCGGCGTTGTCAACTTCCGCACAAACAGCAACAGCTCTGACCACGTGTCGTACAATCTCAATAATTTGGGAGGTGCGGACGAATGGCATCACCTGGCCGTTACCTGGGAGCGGCAAGCGGATAATCCGAGCGCGGTGGCCACGCAACTGTACGTTGCCGGGCAACTGCGAGCCAGCAACACGGGCACCTGGACGAACCCGGGCAATTTCCTTTTAGGCGGCGGGAACTCGGGGAATACGTACGGCACCGGCACCTGGGACGACGTGCGGATCTATGAGCGAGTGCTCAGCGGCCAGGAGGTGTTCGGCCTCTCGTGGGTGCGGCCAACGCAACCCGTCGTGCACTGGAGGATGAATGGCAACCTGGCCAACTCCGGCAGCGGCGGCAGCCAGTACGACGGAAGCATAGCCAATTCCGGGAATTATGAGTATGTCGACGGCAGATTCTGCAACAATGAGGGGCTTCACCTGGACGGCGCCTACGTCGAGTCGGGCTACACGCCCGCAGATTCCGGCACAGTTGCATTGTGGTATCACGCGGCCGAATCGTTTTACAATTACGAGACGATCTTCGACAACTCGGTCAACGCCAATCACTGGGAGTTCTGGATTGACCAGTCCGGCTCGGCTCGGTTCCGCGTCAATTCGGCTGGGCCTACGGTAGCATACAATTTGAACAGTCTGGAAGGTCCGGACAACTGGTATCACATGGCGGTTACGTGGGAGCGCCTGCCAAGCTCCGACCCGGAGAATCCGGACCAGGTGGCGGTGCAGCTCTATGTGGACGGTATAAGGCGCCAGAGCGGTACGGGTACGTGGATCGATCCGGGCGAGTTATTCCTCGGCGGCGGCCACTCGGGAAATACTTTCGGTAGGGGCATTTGGGACGACGTGCGCATTTACGATCGAGTCCTGAGCGGCTATGAAATCGCCGCCTTGATGGTTCCGGAGCCGTCCGCCCTAATCATGCTTGCGCCCCTTGTGTTTGGTTTGGCTTTGCGACGGCGCCGTCGCTATGCCCAAGGACTAAATGGCTATAACTACCAAGTTCCTGCGGGAGGTGCTTCAGTGAGTACATTCAGTGTTGTGCGCTGCGTGTCTTCCGTTGCTGCGCCGACTGTGATGTTGCTCGTGTTTGCCGGCGCAGCGGTAGCATCGCCGGTTCTGCACTGGAGGCTCGATGGGAACGTAGTCAATTCCGGAACCGGCGGCAGCCAGTATGACGGAACCCTTGTCCAGGGCGCTACTGGCGGGTATGAGTACATGGCGGGCGCGCACGCCCTGACTCAGCAGGGGTTGAGCTTGACAAACAATCGGGTCAACAGCGGCGGAACGTACGTCAGCAGCAGCTACGTGCCGCAGAACTCCGGCACCATCGCTCTCTGGTACAAACCCGGCGAGTACTACAACTTCAATACGATCTTCGACAATTCTGTCACCGCCGACGATTGGGAAATGTGGATTCCCAACACCGGCACCGCGACGTTCCGTATCAACAGGGACGGCACTGCCAGACTCGAGCAAAGCTTGAACCAGCCGGGCTGGACGCCCAATGACTGGTATCACTTTGCAGTCACGTGGGATCGTCATGACGGTGACCCGAACTTGGTAGACTCGCGGCTGTACGTCAACGGCGTCCTGCGGCAGGACAAGACCGGCAATTGGATCGCCCCCGGGAATTTCCTTCTGGGCGGCGGCAGCAACGGGAATATGTACGGCGACGGGGTCTGGGACGACGTGAGAATTTATGAACGCGCGCTCGCCGGCCACGAGATTTCCGCCCTTTCAAGAGCGGTGACGCAGCCTGTGGTGCATTGGAAGTTCAATGGCGACCTGACCAACTCCGGTAGCGGCGGCAGCCAGTACGATGGAGTCTTCGTGGGCACCGGCCAGCATGCGTATGTCGACGGGGCATGCTGCGCGACCGGCCAAGGGCTCAGCCTGGCTGCCAACCCCCAGTCGCAAAGCACCGGTGGTACTCACGTCGACTCCAACTACGTACCCGGAGATAGCGGCACAATCGCTATGTGGTACAAGCCGACCGATTTCTATAACTATCAATCGATCTTTGACAATGGCACTTCGTCCAGTGAAGAGTGGGAGTTCTGGATTTATAGTACCGGCGTGGCTCGTTTCCGAACAAGAGGCGAAGCTGTCAGTTTTGATCTTGACAATCTGGAGGGAGCGAACCACTGGTACCACATGGCAGTCACCTGGGACCGTCAAGATGCGGACCCGACCAAGGCCGACATCCAACTTTACATCGACGGCGTCTTGCGTGACAGCAATGTAAGCACCTGGGTCGACCCGAGCAACGTATATCTGGCGGGCGGCCATCCGTCTAATAACTATGGACGAGGTGTCTGGGATGACGTGCGTATTTTTGATCGTGTGCTCAGCGCCCATGAAATCAGCTCCCTGATGATCCCTGAGCCCTCTACCCCGGTTATGCTCGCATTCGCCGTTCCACTGTTGACCTTGCTGCGGCGGCGCAATATACAGGGGACAGACCGGGCTGGCAATATGCACGTTTATCGTCCATGTTGTTAATGAGCCATTTGTCGGGGCGTTGCGCGAAATAGGACTACGAGTCTCACACACGGATCGTCGACGACGGCGAGTTCGGTCGGCACTTTGGCGGTTTGGGTGTCGACGGCATCACTACGGATGCGCCTAGTTGACTTCATAAGCAGCTTGAGCGAAATCGCTAGCGGCCCTGGAAGGCCGAGGAGAAGAACTCAGTTATGTACAAGCGTTCTGCGTTCACTTTGGTTGAGCTTCTAGTCGTCATTACCATCATCGGGATTCTGATAGCGCTGCTGCTCCCCGCGGTGCAGAGCGCCCGGGAAGCTGCCCGTCGCCTGCAATGCAGCAACAACCTCAAGCAGCTTGCCTTGGCCTGCCTGACGCACGAGTCGGCCCACGGCCACTTTCCCACCGGCGGTTGGGGTTACGAGATCATTGGCGACCCTGATCAAGGGTTCGGCGCAAACCAACCCGGTGGTTGGGTCTACAACGTTTTGCCCTTCATTGAGCAGCAAACGCTGCGCGATTTGGGCTCCGGACTAACCGATGCCGCCGAGCGCAAGACCGCGTTGACGCAATTGACTGAAACACCGCTTTCGGTCCTTCATTGCCCAACGAGGCGCCGCGCCGTGACTACGCCGGTCAAGTCGCACTGGGCGCCGCGGAATGCCAACTTCACGACGAATGTCGCCAAGACAGACTATGCCATCAACACGGGCGACCCAACAGGCGGTATCGACATCTTCGGCGGCCCCTCTTCGATACAGCAAGGAATGGACCCAGCCTATTGGACCGGAGACACCAAGAGCTACGACCAAAGCAAGGTCGACGATACGTACAAGGGCGTATCGCATCAGCGAAGTCTTGTCATGATGGCTCACATCCGCGACGGTTCCAGCAATACCTATCTAGTCGGAGAAAAGTACCTTAACCCTCAGAGTTATCACAGCCTGGAGGTTTATGACATGGGCGACAATGAAGCTGTCTACAGCGGCTTTAACCGCGACTTCCACCGAAGCACCCTACATCGGCCTTTCCAAGACCGGGTCGGCGATACGAATTGGGCACGATTCGGCAGCGCCCACTCCGGCGGCTTCAACATGTCGTTCTGTGACGGGTCGGTACGTTCGATCAGCTATTCCATTGCCGCCGAAATCCACCGCCTTCTCGGTGTGCGTAACGACGGACAGCCCATTGACAGCAGCGCCTTCTGATTCCCGCCGATTTACGTCCGCGGAAGAAACGAACGCAAAGGTTCCCAATCCCTCCATTATCCCCAAGTGCCCATGAACGTCTATCTCGCGGAGTTTGTCGGTACGGCCATGCTTATTCTGCTGGGCAATGGCGTGGTGGCCAACGTGGTGCTGGCCAAGACCAAGTCGCACAACGGCGGCTGGATTGTGATTACGCTCGGATGGGCCCTGGGCGTGGCCTTTGCCGTGTACTCGGTGGGCCGGATTTCCGGGGCGCACATCAACCCGGCGGTGACGGTCGCCCTGGCCTCCATCGGCGCGTTCGAGTGGAGCCTGGTCCCCGGCTATATTGCAGCGCAGGTGGCGGGCGGCTTCCTCGGCGCGGGGCTCGTCTACCTGGCGTTCCTCGCCCATTGGAGCGAAACGGACGACCGCGACGGCATCCTGGCGTGCTTCTGTACCAGCCCGGCGGTGCGCCGCTTCGGCCCGGCAATGATTACCGAGTTCATCGGGACGTTCGTGCTCATCTTCGGCGTGCTGGCCATCGGCAAGGTCGCGCTCGGTGCCGGCGAAGTCGACGAGGCCTGGACCACGGCCGTCGGAACGTACTTCGGCCCGCTGCTGATCGGACTGCTCGTGCTTTCCATCGGCATCTCCCTGGGCGGTCCGACCGGCTACGCGATCAACCCCGCCCGCGATCTCGGACCTCGCCTCGCCCATGCCGTCTTGCCGATCCCCGGCAAACGCGATTCCGACTGGGCATATGCGTGGGTGCCGATCGTTGCTCCAATCGCGGGCGGCATCGCCGGCGCCAAGATGTTCGTCCTCTTGGGGCTCTAGCTTGCCGCGGATCAATGGTATAGGGTGAACTCCAACCCCAACCGGTGCTGTACCATGCCAAACGAACGCTACATTCTCTCACTCGACCAGGGAACGACCAGTTCCAGGGCGATTGTATTCGACCATTCGAGCCGCATCGTTGCGAGTGCCCAGAAAGAGTTTCGGCAGATCTACCCGCGGCCCGGATGGGTCGAGCACGATCCGCTGGAAATCTGGTCGAGTCAGAGCGCGACCGCGGCCGGGGCGTTGGCCGAAGCGAACCTTTCGGCCGACGATATTGCCGCAGTGGGCATTACGAATCAGCGGGAGACGACGATCGTCTGGGACCGCGAGAGCGGCAAGCCGGTCTACAACGCCATCGTCTGGCAGGACCGCCGCACGGCCGACTTCTGCTCCCAACTGAAACGCGACGGCGCCGAGCCGCTGATCCGCGAAAAGACGGGGCTGGTGATCGACCCGTACTTTTCCGGAACGAAGGTCCGCTGGATTCTCGAAAACGTCGACGGCGCCCGGGCGAAGGCCGAGGCGGGCAAGCTCATGTTCGGCACGGTCGATACATGGCTGCTCTACCAGCTTTCCGGCCGCACGGTCCACGCTACCGACGTCACCAACGCCTCGCGCACGCAACTGCTGAACATCCACACGGGCCAGTGGGACGGCGAACTGCTCGACCTGCTGAGCGTTCCCCGGTCCATGCTGCCCGAGGTCCGATCCTGCTCCGAGGTTTTCGGCCGCGTCGCGGTCAACCTGTATCCTTCCGGTGCCCCGATTGCCGGAATGGCCGGCGATCAGCAGGCGGCGCTGTTCGGCCAGGCATGCTTCAGCCCGGGCATGGCCAAGAACACGTACGGCACCGGCTGCTTCCTCCTGATGAACACGGGCGAGGAGGCGGTCCCCTCGAACAATAACCTGGTGACCACCATAGCCTGGCAGGCCGGCGGCCGGACCGAGTACGCGTTGGAGGGCTCGGTATTCATCGGCGGGGCGGTTGTGCAATGGCTGCGCGATGAGTTGAAGTTGGTCGGCTCGGCCGAGGAGGTCGACCGGCTGGCCGCCACCGTTTCCGACGCCGGCGGATTGTACCTCGTGCCGGCATTCGCCGGATTGGGCGCCCCGCACTGGGATCCGTACGCCCGCGGCGTTGCGGTGGGCATTACCCGAGGCACCAACCGTGCCCACTTCTGCCGCGCGGCCCTGGAGGCGATTGCTTTCCAAAGCGCCGACTTGATCGGCTGCATGGAGGCCGACAGCGGGTTGAAGCTCAAGCAGCTGCGGGTCGATGGCGGCGCGTGCCGGAGCGAGCCGCTCATGCAGTTTCAGGCCGACCTGCTCGGCACGCCGGTCGTGCGGCCGAAGAACATCGAAACCACCGCCCTGGGCGCCGCGTATCACGCCGGGTTGGCCACGGGCTTCTGGACCAACCGGGACGACATTGTCGGCAACTGGGCCATGGACCGAACCTTCACTCCCGCCCGCCCGCCCGACGAAATGGCCCGCCTCCGCCAAGGCTGGGACCGGGCGCTGGAGCGTGCCCGGGGCTGGGAAGAGGAATCGTAGTGTAGATCGTAGGGTGGGTGGTTCCGGCTGTCTCAGCAGCCGGGTTCACCCACGCGGGATCGGAGAAGGCGGACGCGTACTGTCGCATATGCTGAACGGTTGCGGTTCACCCACGCGGGATCGGAAAAGACGTTCTTCCTTGGGCGCACGAGGACTCCTATTCCGAGTTCACCCACGCGGGGTCGGACATGGCAACCGTTTACGGGTTGGTGGCGCTGCATGCGATGGGAACAGCTTCCGCGCAAGCGTACACTCCAACGGGACGCGTGGGTGAACCCGAATGCTGAGACAGTCGGAACCACCCACCCTACATGGTACACCGGAGATCAACATGCCCGCTTGTTTGACCATCGACCGACTGATCGCACGGCGCGTGCAGATTCCGCTGAAGGTGCCGTTCCGCATCAGTGTTGGTGAGGTTGCGGCAAAGGACTTCGTCGTACTGGAAGGCCACTGCGGCCCATGGTGCGGGTGGGGTGAGGCGGCGGTTGACGGCATTCCCTTCTACACGTCGGAAACGTCAGAGACGGTGCTATCGGTCGGCCGCGACGTGCTGGCTCCGCTCATGCGATCGCGCCCGTGGAGCCATCCGCGCGAGTTGGCCGAGGCAATGACGGCGGTGCGCGGTCACTCGTTCGCCAAGGCGGCGTTCGAGTCGGTGCTGTGGGACCTGCTTGGACAGAGTGAGGGCATGTCGGTCGCGCACCTCCTGGCCGACGATCCCAGCCAGGTTCAACCGTGGGTGGAGGTGGGGCCCAGTGTCGGCATCAAGGAGAGTCCCGACCGCCTGGTCGAAGCCGTGGGCCGGGAACTGGCCAAGGGCTATCGCCGCGTGAAGGTCAAGGTGTGCCCCGGCAAGGACGTCGCGTACCTCGACGCCGTGCGCGCCGCCTATCCCGACATCACCCTGATGGTCGACGCCAACGCGGCGTACCAACCGGACGACATCGGGCACCTGGCAGCCTGGGACCGTTACGACCTGGTGATGATCGAGCAGCCCCTCGACCACGACGATCTTTGGTTCCATCGGCAGCTTTGCGAGCGCATGGAAACGCCCATCTGCCTCGATGAGAGCATCCAGACGCCGCACCTGGCCCGCTGCGCCATCGAGATGAAGGCGGCCGATATCGTCAACATCAAGGTGGGCCGGGTCGCAGGGCTGGTCAACACCAAGAGAATTCACGACATGTGCCAGCAGGCGGGCGTGCCAATTTGGATTGGTTCGCGTCTCGGAAGCGGCATTGCCGAAGCCGGACGTCTGGCAGCCGCGTCGCTTCTCAACGCGACCTTCCCAACCGACGTCGGCGCCGGGCTGAGCTACATGGCCGACGACCTGGTCGATGGTTGGTTCGAACTGCGAGGCGGCTGCGAAGCGAAGGTGCCCATTGGCCCAGGCTTGGGAATCCGAGTCAACCGCGACAAGCTGGAACGCTACACCGTGGAAATCGCAGAGTGGTGACGCACGGTCCCGCGCGGGCAAGTGAACGGTTAAGTGTACTCCACAGATGCAAACATCTCGGCGAGCGGGGGCCGTGAGGCGCCTGTTTCTGAAAGAGATTGCACGGTTCAGCCTTTTCGTGACAGACAGCACCCCTGGTGTGCTTCTTGGTTGCCGGGCGCGTGGGAGACGGCCAGCGTGGAAAACGGGGCAGAAACAGGGGCCTCACGGCCCCCGCTCGCATCTCGGTCTGCACCGTCCGTGCGTACTAACGCATCAGCAGGAAGTATCCCAGGTACACGCCCAGGTAGGTGCCGACCACGTAGCCCAGCGAGCCGAGCAGGACCCCCAGGGGAATCAGGGCGGGGCGGTTCAGCGCGCCGGCGGCGGCGGGGGCGCTCGCCGCGCCGCCAATCGTGGCAATCGACACGATGCTGGTGGTTACCAGATCGACCTTCAGAAACCGGGCCGAAATCAGCAGCACGAGCACATGCACGAAAATGACCAGCACGGGAACCAGCAGCAGGATGGGCGCGTGCAGCAGGCTCTCGGTGAGCGTCGCCTGGGCACCGATGACGCCCAGCAGGAAATAGAGTGACGCTTCCCCGAACGTCGACATGCTGCCGAGCCCCCTCGCACCGGCAGGCGAAATGCGCGGCAGCACCGCGCCCATCAGGATGGTCAGCGACGTCAGAAAGATGACCATAGGGATGAACACCAGCCCTTCCACCAGTTGCTCCAGGAAGATCGACGCCAAGTAGACGGCACAGAACGCGAGGAAGCCGTTGATGTAGTCACAAAGTCTCGGAGCGGCCGCCGGCGCAGGTTCGTTGGACTCGATGCCGCAGGTCGCGTCGCCATTTCCCGCGCCAAGCCATCGTTCGATGACCGGCCGCAGAGGCGAATAGTCCAATGCAAGAACGATGCCGAGATAGATCGTATACACGATAACCATTGCCGGAAACGCGATGGCGCTGAGCGTATCGGGAACGTCGAGCGCCTCGCCCACGGCCACCCAATTCATCGACCCGCCCGTGTAGGCCCCTGTCATGCACGCGGCAACCATTGCCGACGGCTCCGCGCCGAGGGCCGGGATAAACAGCAGGAAGGCCGCAACCGAACCGGCCGCCGTGCCCAGGCAACCCAGCAGGAACAGAAGCACTACGCGCGTTTGAAGTGATCGCAGGATTTGCCCCACGTCGATGGCTACCACCATGAAAAAGATGGCCATGTACAGCGTGAGGGACTGTAACGGCCTGTAGAGCGGATGGCTGCCCGGGATCACGTCAAGGCTTGACAGAATCATCGGCCCGAGGAACAAAAAGGGCACGAAGGTCGCCTTGCGCAACACCGGCACCTTGGGAATCAGGTTCATCAGCAGCGCCGTCGACGCGAGGAAGACCGCAATCAGACACAAAGACGTCTGAAAGAGGTCGCCGCCGAAGAGGGCTTCCACCAAACTCAGGTTCTCCGTCACGTTGTTTCCCATTGCGTCTCCTGGAGCTTCCTGACGAGCAAGAGCAATTCGCCCAGCCCGATTCCAACCTGACCGGTCTCGATGTACTCGTCGACACGGTGCAGGTTGCGGCCTTGGGCCAGTCCGATGCACACGGCCGGGCAGCCGGCGGCCAGCGGAACGTTCGCGTCGGTGGAACTAGGCGACGTATCGATCCTACCGGCATCGAAGCCCGCTTGCTGAAGCGCCGCCATCGCGCACGCAACCAGCGGATGGCCGGCGGGCAGCCCGCCGGCGGGGCGCCGGCCGATGACCTCCCACGTCACTTCCACTCCCTTGGCAACAAACGAACGATACACGCGTTCGACCCGGGCAACGAGGCCGGCGAGTTCATCGGGGCATTCGGACCGCAAGTCGAGCAGCAGGGAGGCACTTGCGGCGATGGTATTGACCGAGGTCCCGCCCTCGATCACGCCGATGTTCAGGACGGTCTTCGGTTGGGACGGCACGGGCAGTTGGGCGAGCTGATGTGCCAGATCGGCGAGCATGTGGACCGCGCTGGGCCTGCCGAAATCGAGCCAGCTATGCCCGCCCTCGGTGCGGACGATCACCCGATAGCGTTGCGACCCGACGCCGCGGAAGCACACGTGCCCCAAGAACCCGCCCTCCAGCACAATCCAGGCCGCCGGCGATGTTCCGAAACGATCCATCACCCTGCGCATTCCTCGCAGGTCGCCCTCGCCCTCTTCGCACACGTTGGCGACCAGCCAGAGGTCGCGGGCCAGTTCGACGTGAGCCTCGCGCAGCATCCGGGGCAGTTCGATGATCGCGGCCAGAGCCAGTGCGTTGTCGGCAATGCCGGGGCCCGCAATGCGGCCGGCGGTGCGCGTGACGCTCAGGTCCGTATCGGCCGCGAACACCGTATCGAGATGAGCGCTGACGACGAGGGCCCCGTCTACGCCCGTGCCGGGCAACCGGCCATAGACATTGTGAATGTCGTCCATTGCCACGTCACGGAGGCCGGCTTCGGAGAAAGCGTCAAGCACGGCGCGTGCCCGGGCCGACTCGGCGAACGTCGGCGCCGCCACCTGCTGCACGGCAATCGCCCTTTCCAACAGCCGTTCCACCGTTGTGTCGGAGATGAGCGTCATCGTGTCTTCCCTGGGGCAATTGCCGAAGGGCCCCATGATACCAGTTCACCATCCCGATGTCCAGGATGCCGGCGCTGCGAGTGCGGCAAGATTTTCTGGCACGTTTGGAGACAGCGCAGGGCCACCTGCGGGCTCGCCCCGCATGGAGCCGTGGTCAGTGAGCTAAGCGGGCACGGCTCACCCAGACTATCTCTCCCCTGCACGCTGCCGCCGCCAGCGGCGGCAGCGTGCAGGGGAGTGGTAGGCAGCCTTGGCGCTGTCGTAGCCTACTGACCATCGCTCCAGGCCGGGCGCGACTTGTGTACAACGACGAGAGACGTTGCCCCGCGCTGGTCGAACTCAGCCGTTTTGGGCACTTTCCAGCATGCCAGAAAATCTTATCGGTTCAGCAGCTACCCCGGCTACGTTGCGAAGAACGACGCCGAGGACTTCGTCTGTTACGACGTGCTCAAGCAGCATGGGCCGACGCTCCACGTACGTGGCAAGGCATTATCGGATCGAGCCCGAAGGTCTGAAAGCGCACGGCAAACGTGCTGGCGTGGCCAAGTACGTGGCGGTCGAGTTGGCCTGCCGCCTGACGGGTCATAGCGGTCGCGCGGTGGGCGCTCACTACGGCGGGATCAGTTCCGCGGCGGTGAGCACGATCCGCCGCAAACTTCAAGAGGGGAACCACGACCTCACGTCGGCCATCAACCATTTGGCGAGCGCCATCGTGAAGGCCGGATCAAACAAAACTTAACGTTTGAAGCCTGACCCTGATCGTTCTCTGATCGTTCTGGTCGTTTCTTAGAGTAGACTGTAGGGTGGGTGGTTCCGGCTGTCTCAGCAGCCGGGTTCACCCACGCGGGATCGGAGAAGACGGACGCGTACTGTCGCGTATACTGTACGGTTGCGGTTCACCCACGCGGGATCGGAAAAGGCGTTCTTCTTTGGGCTTACGAGAACTCCTATTCCGGGTTCACCCACGCGGGGTCGGACATGGCAACCGTTTACGGGTTGGCGGTGCTGCATGCGATGGGAACAGCTTCCGCGCAAGCGTACACTCCAACGGGACGCGTGGGTGAACCCGAATGCTGAGACAGTCGGAACCACCCACCCTACATGGTGAACTGTCAAGGGCATGTCGGGGTCCGGCTTGCACCTTACACTTTACGTGCGGTTGCGGTGCTCTCGGCGTGGGCGGTGCGGATGCGAGGCAGCAGATGGTCGAGGTCGGACCGGATATCGAACTGGCCTTCGCGCACCTTCCGTCGGATATTGCCGACCGCCGACGGACTGATGCCGCCATAATGGAGCGCCACTGTCCGGGCACGTTCGCCCGTGAGCAAGCAGGATAATTCCACTGCCACGGCCCGGGGCGATGCCTGCCCGCCGGCCGTGCTGCTTCAGTTGCTCCGGATCGATTCCGTACCGCTCCGCCACGCACCGGTCGATGGTGTCGAAGGCGACCGTGACGACCGGCAGCGCC